>NZ_CBFFRH010000006.1:0-483764 GCF_965644255.1 Pseudomonas sp. LRF_L74
CCTGAACCGCCGTATACGGAACCGTACGTACGGTGGTGTGGGAGGACGGCGGGGGCGACCCCGCCTCCTACCCGATCCTGCGTTTTCATGGCGTTACTTTGAAAGATAATTTCTATCGATGCGTTGCTTTCAATGCATTGGTTGCTGCGTCCAAGCCTGTCTAGTCTTGTCTCATTGTCGGCCGTAGTGAATAGGACCGACTTGATGAGGAGAAGGAGAAAGGCATGACGAATCAAAGTAAGTGTCCGTTTCACCCTGCTGGTGTGGGCACGACCAATTTGGACTGGTGGCCGAATCAATTACGTGTCGATTTGCTGAATCAGCATTCCGAGCGATCCAACCCGCTGGACGATGGCTTCAACTACGCCGCAGAGTTCAAGAAGATCGATTACGCTGAGCTCAAGACTGATATCCGCAAGGTCATGACGGACTCTCAGGAGTGGTGGCCTGCGGACTGGGGAAGTTACGGCGGTCTTTTCATTCGGATGGCCTGGCATGCTGCCGGCACCTATCGTCTGGTTGACGGCCGTGGTGGTGCAGGTCGAGGTCAACACCGTTTCGCGCCTCTGGGTTCCTGGCCGGACAACGCCAATCTGGATAAGAGCCGCCGTTTGCTGTGGCCGGTCAAGCAGAAGTACGGTCAGAAGATCAGTTGGGCCGACCTTTTCGTTCTTGCTGGCAATATTGCATTGGAAGCATCCGGTTTCCGTACTTTTGGCTTCGCAGCAGGTCGTGTCGATAGCTGGGAGCCGGATAACGACGTCAACTGGGGGACTGAAAAGGAGTGGCTGAAGCACCGTCAATCCGAGGCACTCAAGGATAGTCCGCTTTCCGCCACGGAAATGGGCCTGATTTACGTCAACCCCGAAGGCCCTGAGGCTAGCGGTGACCCCCTCTCGGCTGCGCCTTTCATTCGAGCCACGTTTGGCAATATGGCAATGGATGACGAGGAGATCGTAGCGCTGATTGCCGGTGGTCATACCCTGGGCAAGACCCATGGTGCGGTGCTGGGTGACACGATCGGCCCCGATCCTGAAGGCGCTCCGATCGAGCAGATGGGCCTGGGCTGGATCAGTGGGCATGGCAGCGGTAAAGGCAAGGATGCGATCACTTCCGGTATCGAGGTGATCTGGACTCAGACACCGACGCAATGGAGCAACTACTTCTTCGAGAACCTGTTCAAGTACGAATGGGTACAGACGCGCTCGCCTGCCGGTGCGATTCAGTGGGAGGCCACGGATGCTCCCGAGATCATGCCCGATCCCTTCGACCCGTCGAAGAAACGCAAACCGACCATGCTCACCACGGATCTGACTTTGCGCTTCGACCCGGATTTTGAAAGGATTTCGCGTAGGTTCCTCAATGATCCGCAGGCTTTCAACGATGCGTTTGCTCGTGCCTGGTTCAAGCTGACCCACCGCGATATGGGGCCGAAAGCACGCTACATTGGCCCAGAGGTTCCGCATGAAGACCTGATTTGGCAGGACCCGCTTCCCGCTGCCGGCGCGCTGCCAAGCGCCTTTGAAATTGCCGATGCCAAGGCCAGGATCGAGGCGCTGGGACTCGGCACTGCCGAACTGGTATCCCTGGGTTGGGCTTCGGCTGTCACATTCCGCGGTGGCGACAAGCGTGGCGGTGCCAATGGTGCGCGCCTGGCCTTGCAGCCCCAGCGTGGCTGGGAGGTCAATCAGATTGCTGTCAATGCGTTAGCTAGGCTCGAAGCCATCCAGCCTGCGACCAGGCTTTCCTTGGCTGACCTGATCGTCCTGGCTGGCAACCTGGGCGTCGAACAGGGCATCAAGGCTGCCGGTTTTACCGTCGATGTGCCTTTTGCTGCTGGTCGTGTCGATGCTTCGCAAGCGCAGACGGATGTACCGAGCGTCGAGTATCTCAAGGGGCTCGCTGACGGTTTCCGTAACTGGAAGGCCAGTGGCGTCGCGGTCAGCGACGAGGTGCTGCTGATCGACAAGGCTCAACAACTGACCCTGAGCGCACCGCAGATGACCGCACTCGTTGGTGGCCTGCGCGTGCTGGGTGCCAATTGGGATGGTGGCCATGATGGCGTGTTCACTGACGAGGTGGGGGCGCTGTCGAATGACTTCTTCGTCAATCTGCTCGACATGACCTACGAGTGGAAGCCCAATGGCGACAAGTTCGATGGTATCGACCGCAGAACGGGTATCAAGAAGTATACGGCTACTCGTGTCGACCTGGTGTTCGGTTCCAACTCGGTGCTGCGTGCCTACGCCGAGGTCTATGCCAGCGCCGATGGCAAGGTGAAGCTGGTCAAGGACTTCGTCGCGGCCTGGACCAAGGTGATGAACCTGGACCGCTTCGATCTGAAATAAACACCCTGCAATGAACAAGGCCCCCGCAGATGCGGGGGCCTTGTCGTTTCATTTGCGATCGCGCTCCAGCAGCGGTTTGAGGAAGTGCCCGGTGTGGGACTTCTTCTCTGCCGCGACATCTTCCGGCGTGCCGGTGGCAATGATCTGCCCGCCCTTGGAGCCGCCCTCGGGGCCGAGGTCGACGAGCCAGTCGGCGGTCTTGATCACATCCAGGTTGTGCTCGATCACCACCACGGTGTTGCCGTGGTCGCGTAGGCGATGCAAGACGTCGAGCAGTTGCTGGATGTCGGCGAAGTGCAGGCCTGTGGTCGGCTCATCGAGGATGTACAGGGTCTTGCCGGTGTCGCGCTTGGAAAGTTCACGGGACAGCTTGACCCGTTGTGCCTCGCCGCCGGAGAGGGTGGTCGCGCTCTGGCCGAGCTTGATATAGGCCAGCCCAACGTCTATCAGCGTCTGCAGCTTGCGCGCCAGTGCCGGCACGGCATCGAAGAACTCGCGGGCATCTTCGATGGTCATGCCTAGCACGTCGGTGATGCTCTTGCCCTTGTACTTTACTTCCAGGGTTTCGCGGTTGTAGCGCTGGCCTTTGCACACGTCGCACGGCACGTAGATGTCCGGCAGGAAGTGCATCTCGACCTTGATCATACCGTCGCCCTGGCAGGCCTCGCAGCGCCCGCCCTTGACGTTGAACGAGAAGCGCCCCGGCCCGTAGCCGCGTGAGCGGGACTCGGGCACGCCGGCGAACAGTTCGCGGATCGGCGTGAACAGGCCGGTATAGGTCGCCGGGTTGGAGCGTGGCGTGCGGCCGATCGGGCTCTGGTCGATATCGACCACCTTGTCCAGGTGCTGCAGGCCGTCGAACGAATCGTAAGGCGAGACTTCCAGGGTGGTCGCCCCATTGAGCGCGGTGGCGGTGATCGGGAACAAGGTATTGTTGATCAGCGTCGACTTGCCGGAACCGGACACGCCAGTGATGCAGGTGAGCAGGCCGACCGGGATTTCCAGGTTGACGTTCTGTAGGTTGTTGCCGCGCGCGCCCTTGAGCTTGAGCAGCTTCTTCTTGTCACGCGGGGTGCGTTTTTCCGGATAACGGATCTTCTCGCGACCAGACAGGTACTTGCCGGTCAGCGAATCGGGGTTGGCCATGACTTCGTCCGGCGTGCCCTCGGCGACGATCTGACCGCCATGCACACCGGCGCCGGGGCCGATGTCGACCACGTAGTCGGCGAGGCGAATCGCGTCCTCATCGTGCTCGACCACGATCACCGTATTACCGAGGTTGCGCAGGTGGGTGAGGGTGCCGAGCAGGCGTTCGTTGTCGCGCTGGTGCAGGCCGATGGACGGCTCGTCGAGGATGTACATGACGCCGACCAGGCCGGCGCCGATCTGGCTGGCCAGACGAATGCGCTGGGCCTCACCGCCCGAGAGGGTGTCGGCGCTACGGTCCAGGGTCAGGTAGTCGAGGCCGACATTGACCAGGAACTGCAGGCGCTCACGGATTTCCTTGAGAATCTTCGCGGCGATCTCGCCACGTCGGCCGGTCAAGGTCAGGTTGGTGAAGTAGTCGGTGGCATCGCCTACGGGCAGGCCGGTCACTGCCGGCAGGGTCTTCTCGCCAACCCATACATGCCGCGCCTCACGACGCAGGCGTGTGCCCATGCAGTCGGGGCAGGGCTGGGTGGCAAGGAATTTGGCCAACTCTTCGCGTACGGTCTGCGATTCGGTCTCGCGATAACGCCGCTCCAGGTTCGGCAGGATGCCTTCGAACGGATGGGCACGTTTGACGATGTCGCCACGGTCGTTGAGGTAGCGGAACTCGACGTTCTGTTTGCCGCTGCCATTGAGCAGTACCTGCTGGTGCTCCTTGGACAGCTCGCCGAAGGGCGCCTCCAGATCGAAGCCATAATGCGCGGCGAGCGAGCCGAGCATCTGGAAGTAGTAGACGTTGCGCCGGTCCCAGCCGCGAATCGCACCCTCGGCCAGGGTCAGCTCGGCATTGACCAGGCGACGGGTGTCGAAGAACTGCTTGACGCCCAGGCCGTCGCAGGTCGGGCAGGCGCCGGCCGGGTTGTTGAAGGAGAACAGCTTGGGCTCCAGCTCGCTGATCGAATGGCCGCAGACCGGGCAGGCGAAGCGCGCGGAGAAGATGATCTCCTCGCCTTCCTGATCGTCCATCGGCGCCACCAGGGCCAGGCCGTCGGCCAGCTTCAGCGCGGTCTCGAACGATTCGGCCAGGCGCTGTTGCAGATCGGCGCGCACCTTGAAGCGGTCGACCACCACATCGATGCTGTGCTTCTTCTGTTTGTCCAGCTTGGGCAACTCGTCCAGCTCAAAGAGCTTGCCGTTGACCCGGGCGCGGACGAAACCCTGGGCGCGCAACTCTTCGAACACCGACAGATGCTCGCCCTTGCGTTCGCGGATCACCGGCGCCAGCAGCATCAGCCTGCTGCCTTCCGGCAAGGCCAGTACCTGGTCGACCATCTGGCTGACGGTCTGCGCCTCCAGCGGCAAGTCATGGTCGGGGCAGCGCGGAATGCCGACGCGGGCGTAGAGCAGGCGCAGGTAGTCGTAGATCTCGGTGATGGTGCCGACCGTCGAGCGCGGGTTGTGCGAGGTCGACTTCTGCTCGATGGAGATCGCCGGCGACAGGCCTTCGATGGTATCGACATCGGGCTTTTCCATCATCGACAGGAATTGCCGGGCGTAGGCCGACAGCGATTCCACGTAGCGGCGCTGGCCTTCCGCGTAGAGCGTGTCGAACGCCAGCGACGACTTGCCCGAGCCGGAAAGACCGGTGATCACGATCAATTTGTCGCGGGGCAGGGTGAGGTCGATGTTTTTCAGGTTGTGGGTGCGCGCACCCCGGATCAGGATCTTGTCCAAAACGGCCTCGCGTGGCGGGCGGGAAACGGTCGAGTATACGGCTCGCGGCAGTGATGCGGCAAAGCGCCGCTGCTGTGCCGTGGTGGTTTCGACTGCTAGAATCGCCGCCGGTTTTAGTTACCTTCGGTCCTGACGATGCACGATTCCCACGGCGAGCGCATGAGCGCCGGCGAAACCCGCGCGGCGGGTGGCCTGGCACTCGTTTTTGCCTTCCGTATGCTGGGCATGTTCATGGTTCTGCCGGTCCTGGCCACCTACGGCATGGACCTGGCAGGCGCCACGCCGGCACTGATCGGCCTGGCCATTGGTGCCTATGGCCTGACCCAGGCATTGCTGCAGATTCCTTTCGGCGTTATTTCCGACCGCATCGGTCGCCTGCCGGTGATCTATCTCGGTCTGGTGATCTTCGCCGCTGGCGCGGTACTGGCCGCGAATGCCGACTCGATCTGGGGGGTGATAGCAGGACGCATAGTGCAAGGCGCGGGGGCGATCTCGGCGGCCGTCATGGCACTGCTCTCCGATCTGACCCGCGAGCAGCACCGGACCAAGGCCATGGCCCTGATCGGCATGAGTATCGGTCTGTCGTTCGCCGTGGCTATGGTCGTCGGGCCGCTGTTGACCCGTGCCTACGGCCTGTCCGGCCTGTTCTGGGTCACCGCCGGCATGGCGCTGCTCGGCATCGTCATCATCGCCAGCCTGGTGCCGCGCGCGTCGCGCACCCTGCAGCACCGCGAGTCCGGTGTCGCCCGCCAGGCGCTTGGGCCGACCTTGCGCAATGTCGAACTGCTGCGCCTGAACATCGGTATCTTCGCCTTGCATGCGATCCTCATGGCCAGCTTCATCGCCCTGCCGCTGGCACTGGTGGAGCAGGGTGGGCTGCCCAAGGAAGAGCACTGGTGGGTCTATCTCAGTGCCTTGCTGCTGGGTTTCTTCGGTATGGTGCCGTTCATCATCTATGGCGAGAAGATGCGGCGGATGAAGCGTGTGCTCAGCGGCGCGGTCGCGGTGTTGCTGATCTGCGAGCTGTACTTCTGGCTGTTCGGCCATGGTTTCTATCCGCTGATGATCGGCATCGTGCTGTTCTTCACCGCATTCAATCTGCTCGAAGCCTCGCTGCCGTCGCTGGTGAGCAAGGTTTCGCCCGCTGGCGGCAAGGGCACGGCCATGGGGGTCTACTCCACCAGCCAGTTCCTCGGTGCGGCGCTGGGGGGCATGCTTGGCGGCTGGTTGTATCAGCACGGCGGCCTGAACGGTGTGTTCATCGGATGTGCGTTGCTTGCTCTTTTCTGGCTGGCTGCAGCTGGTACTATGCGCGAGCCGCCTTATGTGACCAGTCTGCGTCGGCCGCTCGGCTCTCGTGCTTTGGCGGACGACACGCTCGTGGCGCGCCTCCTGACCGTACCAGGCGTCAGCGACGCGGTAGTGGTCGCGGAAGAGGCCGCGCTGTACATCAAAGTGGATACCCAACAATTGGACCGCGTGTTGCTCGAGCAGGTGCTCGAAGAGGCCGCGGAGACGCATTCAGCTTAGGAGAACGAAATGGCCCGTGGGGTTAACAAAGTCATTCTGATCGGCAACGTCGGCGGCGACCCGGAAACCCGTTATCTGCCCAATGGCAACGCGGTGACCAACATCACCCTCGCCACCACCGATAGCTGGAAGGACAAGCAGACCGGCCAGCAGCAGGACCGTACCGAATGGCACCGCATCGTGTTCTTCGGCAAGCTGGCGGAAATCGCCGGCGAATACCTGCGCAAGGGCGGTCAGTGCTACATCGAAGGACGCCTGCAGACCCGCGAGTGGGAAAAGGACGGCGTCAAGCGCTACACCACCGAGATCGTGGTCGACATGAACGGCACCCTGCAACTGCTCGGCGGCCGTGGTGGCAACAACGAAGGTGGCGGCGAATACGCGCCGCGCCAGCAGCAGTCGCGCCCGGCTCCGCAACAGTCCGCACCGCAACAGCGCCCGGCTCCCCAGCCAGCCGCCCAGCAGCCGGCGCCGGACTACGACAGCTTCGACGACGATATTCCGTTCTGATTCGTCCCTGTTGCGATACCTCGAAACCCCGAAGCCCTGGCTTCGGGGTTTTTCTTTATGGCGTAAGCGAACGGGCCGCATGGCGCTGCCCGCCGATTTCAGATCAGGCCTTCGGCCTTGAGCGCTTCGACGACCTTGGGGCGGGCGCCAATGCGGCTGCGGTAGGCCTGCAGGGTTGGCCATTGGTCGAGGGAGAAACCGACGTGATCGGTCCAGCCGAGGACGGTGAACAAATAGCCGTCGGCCACGCTGAAGCGGTTTTCCAGCAGGTATTCGTTGTTGCCGAGTTGCGCGGCCAGCCAATCGAGGCGCTTGCCGATCAGGGCTTTGGCGGCTGCTTTCCAATCCTCGCTCTGGGCTGGATTGAAGAGGCTGCCGATTGGTTTGTGCAGCTCGGAGGAAATGAAGCCCAGCAAGCTTTGCAACTCGTAGCGCGCCTCGCTGCCGTTGGCCGGGGCCAGGCCGCTTTGCGGCTTGAGGTCGGCGATGTACTGGACGATCGCAGCGCCTTCGGTCAGCACCTTGCCGTTGTCCAATGCCAGGGCAGGCACATAGCCCTTGCTGTTGATCGCGGTGAAGTCGGCGCCCGAAGCGGTGCGCTTGGTCTGCAGGTCGACCGCTTCCAGCTCGAAGGAAAGGCCTGCTTCGAGCAGGGCGATGTGCGGGGAGAGCGAGCAGGCACCGGCTTTGTAATACAGCTTCATGCGTGGAGTCCTTGTCTGGTGGGAAAGCGAGAAAGAGCTTACTCTTCGCTGCCTTTCAGGCAAGTACCTACCTTTTGGTAAGTCTCGAGGTGTCTTTCCATGAGTGTCGACAGTGGCTATCGCCCCGGCAACGTATTCAGCGGCGTGTGCCCGGCGCGCCATGTGCTGGCGGTGATTGCCGACAAATGGTCGCTGCTGCTCATCCATGCCCTGGCCCATGGCGGTACCCTGCGCACCGCTGAGTTGTGACGCCGTGTCGACGGTATTTCCGAAAAGATGCTGATCCAGACCCTGCGCCGTCTGGAGCGCTTTGGCCTGGTCGCGCGCCAGGCCTATCCCGAGGTACCGCCGCGGGTGGAATACTCGTTGACGGCCTTGGGCTATTCCCTGAGCGATCCCATCCGCGCCCTGGACCACTGGGTCGAGTCGAACATCGCCGAGATCGGCCGGGCCCAGCGGGAGTTCGATGGCCTGGATGAGGCGGTGCAAGCCGAATGTTCAACGATTGCAGGGTGACGGCACTCGGCAAAACCAGCAGAATACGGGCCATTGCGGCTGCCGTGTGGGCAGCCTTCGAATTTCCACTGGAGTTACCCGAACCACCATGCGCATGCGCCTGATGCTGCTGGGCGGCGGCAATGCCTTGGGGCAGGCGCTGATCCGCCTTGGGGCCGAAGACGATATCGGTTTCCTCGCGCCACGCCCGCCAGAGGGCGGCTGGAACGTGCCCGAACTGACTCTGCTACTCGATGAAACCCGCCCTGACGCGGTGATCAACCTCGCCTATTACTTCGACTGGTTCCAGGCGTCGAGTGTCGATGACGCACGTTTCGACCAGCAGGAGCGGGCTGTCGAACGACTCGCCGAGCTGTGTCAGCACCACGACATCATGCTGGTCCAGCCTTCCAGCTATCGGGTGTTCGATGGCTCACGGGCTACCGCCTACAGCGAGAAAGACGATCCGATACCCTTGAGCCAGCGCGGCCAGGCCCTGCTACGTATCGAGCAATGTGTGCGGGCCACCGCGCCACGTCATGTACTGCTGCGTTTCGGCTGGTTGCTGGACGACAGTCCCGATGGCGTACTCGGGCGTTTCCTGCGCCATGCCGAACAGGATCAGGAACTGTTCCTGGCCGATGACCGTCGCGGCAATCCGACCCTGGTCGACGATGCCGCGCGGGTGATCATCGCGGTGATCAAGCAGCTCGATTGCCAGAGCCCGCTGTGGGGCACCTATCACTATGGCGGCCATGAGGCGACCACGCCGCTGGCGCTGGGGCAGGCCTTGCTCGGCGAGGCGCGTGGGCTGAGAGCGCTGGCGCTCCAGGACGTCTTGCCCCAGGCCCACGCCGCCTTGGCGGATGCCGCTGAAGAACCGCAGCACGCGGTGCTCGCCTGCAAGAAGATTCTGCACACTTTCGGCATCAAGCCGCGCGCCTGGCGTTCCGGGCTCGCGGTGTTGCTGGACCGTTATTACCGACGTACATGAGGATGACATGTCCGACTCTCCAATCCTGATCACCGGTGGAGCCGGTTTCATCGGTTCGCACCTGAGCGATGCCTTGCTCGCGGCGGGTTATCGCGTACGCGTGCTGGACAACCTGTCCACTGGCAAGCGCGAAAACCTGGCGCTGGATAACCCGCGCCTGGAGCTGATCGAGGGTGACGTCGCCGACGCTGAATTGGTCAAGCGCGCCGTCGCTGGCTGCCAGGCCGTCGCGCATCTGGCGGCGGTGGCCTCGGTGCAGGCGTCGGTGGACGATCCTGTGGCCACCCACCAGAGTAATTTCGTCGGCACCCTGAATGTCTGCGAAGCGATGCGTGAGGCCGGCGTGAAGCGCGTGGTGTTCGCCTCCAGCGCGGCGGTCTACGGTAACAATGGCGAGGGCGTGGCCGTCGGCGAGGACACCGCCAAGGCACCGCTGACGCCCTATGCGTCGGACAAGCTGTCCAGCGAGCACTACCTCGACTTCTATCGCCGTGAACATGGCCTGGAAGCGGCGATCTTCCGCTTCTTCAACATCTTCGGGCCGCGCCAGGACCCGTCATCGCCTTACTCCGGGGTCATCAGCATCTTCACCCAGCGCGCCCAGGACGGGCGGCCGATCACTGTCTTCGGCGATGGCGAGCAGACCCGCGACTTCTTCTTCGTCGCCGACCTTGTGCCGCTGTTGGTGCAAGGCCTACGCAAGGAACAGGTGCTGGCTGGCGCGGTGAACGTGGGGCACAACCAGTCGATCAGCCTCAACCAGTTGCTGGCGGCGATCAAGGGGGTGCTCGGCGAATTGCCGGAGGTCAGCCATGGCAGCGCGCGAGCTGGCGATATCCGTCATTCGCGAGCCAACAACGACCTGTTGCGCGAACGCTTCGACCTCGCACAGGCCACACCGCTGGAAAAGGGCCTGGCGCAACTGATGGGGCGCTGATGGCAGTGGCAACCCAGCAGTAAAAGCAAAAGCCCCGCGATGATCGCGGGGCTTTTGCTTGGCTGAGGCGTTGTCTCGAGGCTTAGAACTTGTAGCCGATGCCGACCATGTACACCCATGGATCGACATCCACGTCGACCTTGACCTTGCCTGCGCCATTGAGCTGGGTGGTGCCGGTGGTGTCGATGTCGATGTAGCGCAATTGGGCGTTGACCAGCAGGTTGTCGGTCAGCATGTAGTCCAGGCCCACCTGGGCTGCCAGGCCCCACGAATCCTTGAGGTCCAGGCCGCTGAAGCCGTTGGCTTCGGCGGCGCTGCTGAGCTTGGTGTCGTAGAACCAGGTGTAGTTGATGCCCGCGCCGACATAAGGTTGCAGGGCGGACTTGGGATCCAGTGGGTAGTAGACCACGCTCAGGGTCGGCGGCAGTTGCTTGAGGCTGCCGAGCTTGCCATCGATGGGCGAGCCAAAGCCCTTCACGCCGACGTCGTGGCTGAACGGTGTGGCCGCCAGCAGTTCGATACCGACATGGTCGGTGACCATGTAGGCGAAGTTCAGGCCCAACTGGGTGTCGCTATCCAGGGTTGCCTTGGTGCCGGCGACCTTGCCGCCCAGGCCGGCGACCGATACGTCGCTGCTGTTTTCATGAGGGTCGACGGTGATGGCACCGGCACGGACGAGGATGTCGCCGGCCTGGTGGGCGTGAGCCAGTGGTGCGGCTGCTGCAACGGCAAACAGGGCGGCAGTCAGCAAGGACTTCTTCATTGATTTGCTCCGATCGTTGTGAGTTCGTGTGATGAACGAATTGTCGAACAGGCACTTGAAGGTTTTTTTGACTCAGCTCAATGGCTGGGGCGGTTAACCTTCGTACGGGTAGATCTTCTGGGCTTCCATCTGGTAGCCGGCGGTGGCCAGTTCGCTGTTGCTTGATTTCACCTGCATCGCGCCCTCGATCCAGAACGGCTGGTACAACGCATCCATCTGCACGCCCAGCTCGGTGGTGACGTGGACGATCTGGTTCGAGGCGGGCGGCGGGACATGGATGCAGGCGCCAAAGTAGGGTACGAAGAGAAATTCGACGACGCGACCTTCCTCGGTCACGTCGAGCGGCACGATATAGCCCGGCAGCTTCACCTGTTGCCCATCGAGCGCCTTGACCACCGGCGCGGCGGGCAATTGCTGCCTGGCGGCTGGTGCGTTCTCGGCGGCGAGGGCGTCGGCCAACTGCGACATGTCGTGCAGTGGCGTCATGTCCACTTCCTGGGGCGGCGCGTCCGGCGGGATCAGCTCGCTCCAGGTCAGGTCGCGCGGCTCGGCCGCCCACAGCGGGGAAGCACACAACAACAGCAGCGCGAACAGGACGCGGGAC
Source organism: Pseudomonas sp. LRF_L74 (assembly GCF_965644255.1). NCBI lineage: Bacteria > Pseudomonadati > Pseudomonadota > Gammaproteobacteria > Pseudomonadales > Pseudomonadaceae > Pseudomonas > Pseudomonas sp. LRF_L74. Next base: position 11,769 of record NZ_CBFFRH010000006.1, read on the forward strand.
ATCGGGCTTACCTCACAGGCGGATGGACAGGCCGTCGGCCAATGACTGCCGATAGGCGCGCCAGGCGGGCACGCAGCCCATCAACAGCGCGGCGCCAAGGATAGCGCCAAGCAGCGTCCACTCATAGGCCGTCGGCCAGTTCAGCGGCAGGTACAGGCCATAGCTGCTCTGCACGTAGCCCTGGCTGGCGGCGATGCCCAGGTACAGCAGGCCGACACCGACCACCGCACCGGCCACGGCCATGGCGAAGGCTTCGAGGATCAGCAGGCTGGCGATATGCCAAGGCCGTGCGCCCACCGAGCGCAGGATCGCCATTTCCCGGCGGCGTTCGTTGAGGCTGGTGAGGATCGCCGTGAGCATGCCGATCAGCCCGGTGATCACCACGAACAGCGAAACCACGAACAGCGCTTTCTCCGCCGTGCCCATCAGGCTCCACAGTTCCTGCAGGGCCACGCCGGGCAGGATCGCCAGCAGCGGCTCGCCACGGTATTCGTTGACCTCGCGCTGTACGGCGAAGGTCGCCACCTTGCTTTTCAGACCCAGCAGCATGGCGGTGATGGCGGTCGGCTGCAGGTGCATTTCGCGCGCCTGTTCGGCCGAGACCTTGCCGGCGCCACGGGCCGGCGCGCCGTTCTTCCAGTCGACGTGCAACGCCTCCATGCCTTCCAGGGATATGTGCAGGGTGCGATCCACCGGTGTGCCGGTGCGAGCGAGGATGCCGGTGACCACGAAGGGTTTGTCGGCATGGTTGACCAGGCTGATGGTGCCGGTGCCATGGGCCAGCACGATATGGTCGCCGAGCTTGTAGTGCAGGGCCTCGGCGACTTCGGCGCCGAGCACCACGTCGAACAGGTCGTCGAATGGCTTGCCCTCGGCCAGTGCCAGGCTTTGCCCGCGACCGTAGTGGTAATGCTCGAAGTAACCGGTGTCGGTACCCATCACCCGGTAGCCGCGATGCGAGTCGCCGAGGGAAATCGGGATCGCCCATTTCACCTGCGGGTGCTCGGCGAGTTTCTCGAAGCTGTCCCAGCGGATGTTGTTGGTGGCGTCGCCGATGCGGAACACCGAGTACAGCAACAGGTTCACGCTGCCGGAACGGGCGCCGACGATCAGGTCGGTGCCGCTGATGGTGCTGGCGAAGCTGGCGCGGGCTTCGGTACGCACGCGCTCCACGGCCAGCAACAGGCACACCGACAGGGCGATGGCGAACACGGTGAGGAAGGCGGTGAAACGACGGTTGCCCAGGCTGGCCAGGGCGATGCGGATCAGGTGCATGTCAGGCCTCCGGGGCGTGGCTGGCGCGGTTCAGCTCGGCCAGCGACAGGCTGCGGTCGAACAGCGGTGCCAGGCTCTGGTCATGGCTGACGAACAGCAGGCTGGCGCCCACTTCGCGGCACTCGGCGAACAGCAGTTGCAGGAAGGCTTCGCGGGCGTCGGCGTCCAGCGCCGAGGTCGGTTCGTCGGCGATCACCAGCTCGGGTTGGCCGATCAGCGCGCGAGCGGCGGCGACCCGTTGCTGCTGACCGATGGACAGCGAGTCGGCGCGGCGCGCGAACAGTTCGTCCTTCAGGCCAAGGTGGCTGAGCAGGTGACGCGCGGCCTTGGCCACATCGCCGTAACGTTGTTCGGCGCGCTGGCGACGGCTTTTCGAGAAACGGCAGGGCAGCTCGACGTTGTCCTGCACCGAGAGAAACGGCAGCAGGTTGAACTGTTGGAAGATGTAGCCGGTGTGGTCGACACGAAAGCGGTCGCGGGCACCGGCGGACAATTGCGCCAAGTCGCTACCGAGCAGGCGCAGTTGGCCACGGCCGGGCTTCTGTACGCCGCCGAGCAGGCCAAGCAGCGTGGTCTTGCCGCTGCCGCTGGGACCTTTGAGGAACACGCTTTCGCCACGATTGAGGGTGAAGGCAGGAATATCCAGCAACTCGGCCTGGCCGGGCCAGGCGAAGCCGAGGTCGGTGAGTTCGATCAATGGAGTGGACATGGCGGGCCGTGATGCGCGAAAGGAGGACAGGATAGGGCAGTTAGCCGGCTACGGGGAAACCGAGGCGACGGTCCGGCGCGTCCATGCCGGCCATCGCATTGAAACGGAGACTCAGAACGCCAGGCGCGGTTCTGTCTTGGTCAGTTGCGCGCCTTTCTGGCCGCTTGGGCCGATCAACTGCACGTTGATCTTCTCGGTCGCCGGGAATTGCAGGAAGAAGGCGCTCAGGTCCAGGGTCTTCAGGGCGTCCGCCTTGTCGCAGGTGAAGGCGTAGTCGGCATCGACATCGGCATGCTCATGGGCATGTTCGTGTTCGTCGGCGTGCTCGTGCTCATGCGCTTCGGCCTTGTCGCCGAACAGCGGGCTCTTCACCTGGTTTTCCTGGATGGTGCAGGCCGCTGCGGAGAGTGCGAACAGCTCCAGTGGTTTTTGCAGGCGCGCCTTGGCGGCGGCCGCGCTGGCCTTGTCGGCATCGCTGGTCGCGGCGTGTTCGAAGCCGACGATGTTCATTGCCGGGCTTTGCAGTTCGATTTCCAGCGTGCGGCCATCGAGAGCGACGTTGAGCGAGGCCACGCCATGCTCGTGCTTGCCGAGGCTGCCATGTTCCTCGTGATCATGCTCGTGCGCCTGGGCGGCGGCCAGCGGCAAAAGGGCAAAAGGCAGGGCAAGCAGGATGCGACGCATGAGGTGGACTCCGGGAGGGATTTTGATGGTTATGTTATAACAAGAAATTGCCGTCCAGTGCCAGAGCTGTTTGGCGTACGGTTGATGGCATGGCAGCATGCGCCCACGAATGAAGAGGGGTGCGAGATGCTGCGAATCAAAGGGCGGGTCGGCGACTGGCCGGTGGACCTGACCATCGAGATGGATGCGCAAGACTGGAAGCAATTGGCGGCGCATCTGCCGGCCGGGACTCTCGCCGCAGCGGGGCCGAATCCTGCTGCAGCCGCAGTCGCGCGTCCGGTCCAGGATGGCTTGTGGGAAACCGCCCTGACGTTGTTGCAGAACGCCGGAGAGATCGAAGGTCCGCGCCTGCTGGCCGAGTTGGCGGCACTGGCTGGCGGTGAGGGGGCCGGCAAACGGCTGCTGGTCCGGCTGCGCCACAGTCCGCTGGTGAAGCTGGAGAGCGGTGCGCATGCGCCGATTTATCGGTGGGTGGGATAAGCGCGCAGGCCATCGACCGCACTGAACCCGCGTGCTTATCTGAGGCCTGGCCTGGTGGACAAGCCTCGCGTTGACTGCGTGTCCCGGTGGTCTGAGCGTCCCGGTCAGCCCCTATCAATAAATCGCCTGGTACAGCCTGCGGCGATACAGGGTCACCAGCGGGTGGTCGTTGCCGAGCAGGTCGAACACTTGCAGCAGGGTCTTGTGCGCCAGGCCCTCGGCGTAGCCGCGATTGCGCACGAACAACTTGAGCAGGCCATCCAGGGCCGCTTCGTATTGCTGGCGCGCCAGTTGCTGGATGGCGAGCTGGTACTGCGCCTCGTCGTCTTCGGCGTTCTGTGCCAGGCGCGATTTCAGCTCGGCGCTGTCCGGCAGGTCGGCGGCCTGGCGCAGGAAGGTCAGTTGCGCCTTGGCGCCGGCCAGGGCCTGCTTGTGTTCGTCGCCCTTGACCGCGCCCAGCACCACGTCGGCTTCGCCCAGTTCGCCGCGTTCGGCCAGGCAGCGCGCATAGAGAATCAGCGCGGCGGCGTTTTCGTTGTTCTCGCTCAGCACTTGCTTGAGCAGGCTCTCGGCATCGCCGATGCGGCCTTCGGCGAACAGTGCCTGGGCGGCTTCCAGCGGATCGGCCGCTTCCGGCGCCGGCTCGGCGACGTGAGGCTTGAGCATTTCGCGGATCGCCGACTCCGGTTGCGCGCCAGCGAAGCCATCGACCGGCTGGCCATCCTTGAACAGCACCACGGTCGGCAGGCTGCGGATGCCGAAGCGCATGACGATGTCCTGCTCGATGTCACAGTTGACCTTGGCCAGCAGCAGTTCGCCACGGAACTCCTCGGTGATCTTCGCCAGCAGCGGCATCAGCGCCTTGCACGGTGCGCACCACTCGGCCCAGAAGTCCACCAGCACCGGTTTGTGGAAGGAGTTCTCGATCACCAGTTGCTCGAAGCTGGCGGTGCCGGAAATGTCGAAGATGTACGGGGAATCGCTCATGGTCGTCTCGCGGGATCGGGGCGAAAAAGGGAGTCACTATAGATGCGGGCGTAGCGAGTTGTCTTCAAGAGCGCTGGCGTTGGGCGTGATAGAGGCTGACGCGGCGAAACTCCGCCGGTTCGGCCAGATCCGGCCAGGTGCAGGCGTCGAACTGGCCGATGCGCTGGTACAGCGGGTGCTGGAAGTCGCGCACGCGGGAGTCGGCGACCAGGGCAGCGTGGCCACGACTGAGGAATTGGTCGAGCAGTGGCAGGTTGGCGCGGTCGTAGAGCACGTCGGCGACGATGATCAGGTCGAAGCGATCAGCCTCGGCGAAGAAGTCGTTGGAATAACCGAGTGTCACGCCGTTCAGCTCGGCATTGGCCCGGCAGGCTTCCAGGGCCAGCAGGTCGAGATCACAGGCGACCACTTCGGCGGCGCCCGCTCTGGCGGCGGCGATGGCGGCAACACCGGAGCCGGCACCGAAATCCAGCACGCGCTTGCCACGCACCCGCTCTGGGTTTTGCGCCAGCCAGCGCGCCAGCACCAGGCCGCTGGCCCAGCAGAAGCACCAGTAGGGCGGCTCTTCGAGAATCAGGCGGGTTTCTTCCGGGCTGAAGCAGCGGTCCATGTTGGCCGCATCGATCAGCCATAAACGCAGATCGGTGCCGGGCAGGGGCTCGGCGACCAGGCGTGCATCGCCAAGCAAGGCTTGCAGGGCGTCCTGCAAGTGGTTCATGGCGCCGGAACGAACTGCAGCTCACCCAGGGATTGTGAGTCGGCACTCTGGATCGTCCGCGCCGGCAGATGCAGGATCAATTGCCCGGACTGGCTGGCACGGCCGCGCAACTCCACACGCTGGCCCTGGGCAAAGGACTTTGGATTGAAACCCAGGCGGAACGGCAGCGGTGTGCCGGTGCCATTCAGGATCACACTGGCGATCAGTTTTTGCGGTCGGCCGCGCTCGTCCACTTGCAGCAGCGCCAGCTCCACTTCGGCCTTGGCGGGCACGCCGAGCAGCTTGCCCTGCAATTCATGGAAGAACGCGGTGGGCGAGGATTCGGGAAGCTTGATCGACTTGACCGGCTCGGCGGGTTTGGGTTGCGGTTCTTCGGTGCTGGCGCAGGCGCTAAGCAGGACGAGCAGGCTGGACAGGGCGATGAGTCGCAGGGACATGGGACTTACCGGATAGCGGAGACAGGGGCTGGAAGTTTCCCAGCAGCGCCAGGCAGATGCAAAGAAAACCGATGCATGTTCATGCCATACGTTGCACTTGCCGCTGTATTTCCATGCGCTACCATGAGCCCCTTTCTTCGTGAGCCATTTCCTCATGCACTGTCCGTTCTGTGCCGCCAACGACACCAAGGTCATCGACTCGCGCCTGGTCGCCGAGGGCGGGCAGGTTCGCCGTCGGCGCGAATGCCTGGCCTGTGGCGAGCGTTTCACCACCTTCGAGACTGCCGAACTGGTGATGCCGCGTCTGATCAAGCAGGACGGCAGCCGCCAGCCGTTCGATGAGGAAAAGCTGCGCGCCGGCATGCAGCGCGCGCTGGAGAAACGTCCGGTAGGCATCGAGCGCCTGGAAGAGGCCATCGCCCATATCAAGAGCAAGCTGCGCGCCACCGGCGAGCGCGAGATCAAGTCGCTGGTGCTCGGCGAACTGGTGATGCTGGAGCTGCAAAAACTCGACGAGGTCGCCTATATCCGCTTCGCCTCGGTCTATCGTCGCTTCCAGGACCTCAACGAGTTCCGCGAGGAAATCGAGCGTCTGTCCCGCGAGCCGGGCAAGGCATGAACCAGACCGACCAGCACTACATGGCCCGCGCCCTCGAATTGGCGCGCAAGGGGCTGTACTCGACCCATCCCAATCCGCGCGTCGGTTGCGTCATCGTGCGTGCGGGCGAGGTGGTCGGCGAGGGATGGCACGTACGCGCCGGCGAGCCCCATGCCGAGGTGCATGCGCTACGCCAGGCGGGCGACCAGGCGCGTGGCGCGACGGCCTACGTCACCCTCGAACCGTGCAGCCATCACGGCCGCACGCCGCCGTGCGCCGATGCGTTGGTGAACGCTGGGGTTGCCCGGGTTGTCGCGGCGATGCAGGACCCCAATCCGCAAGTGGCCGGCAATGGTCTCAAGCGCCTGAGCGAGGCCGGCATTGCCGTGACCAGTGGCGTGCTGGAGGCGGAGGCGCGGGCGATCAATCCCGGTTTCATCAAGCGCATGGAGCACGGCCTGCCGTTCGTGCGAGTCAAATTGGCGATGAGCCTGGATGGGCGCACGGCCATGGCCAGTGGCGAGAGCCAGTGGATCACCGGCCCGGCGGCGCGTTCGGCGGTGCAGCGCCTGCGTGCGCAATCCAGCGTGATCATCACCGGAGCCGATACGCTGCTGACGGATCAGGCTCGACTGACCGTGCGTGCCGATGAGTTGGGGCTGGATGCCGAGACCACGGCATTGGCGACTGAGCGCGCGCCGCTGCGGGTGCTGGTCGATGGCCGTTTGCGGGTGCCGCTGTCGGCGGCGTTTTTCCAGGTGGGGCCGGCCCTGGTTGTCGCCAACGCAGTGGGCGACGGCGAGCGACAACAGGCCGGTCATGAGGTGCTGGCACTCCCTGGTGACGGTGGCCATGTCGATCTGCCGCGTTTGCTGCGTGAACTTGCGTCGCGTGGCGCCAGCGAAGTGCTGGTGGAAGCCGGCCCGAGTCTGGCCGGCGCCTTCGCTCGTGCCGGTTTGGTCGATGAGTACCAGATATTCATGGCCGCCAAGTTCCTTGGCTCCGCTGCTCGCCCATTGCTCGACTGGCCGTTGCAGCGCATGGCCGATGCGCCGGAGCTGCGCATCAGCGATATCCGCGCGGTGGGCGATGACTGGCTGATCGTGGCGAGGCCGAAAGGCTAGGGTCTGTTGCAGTTTCGGCGCAAGCCGCGTTGTCGCGAGAAATAACTCCCGGTTAGGCGCAGGACGCAGGCAATGGTTATTCCCTTGGCAAGTCCTGCAACGACAGCGGGGGTTATTTCTCGCACAACCCGCAGGGCCGGGCCAGTTTTTATACGATGCAGCGTTACTCGATGGCTCATTTAGCCCACTAAACTTCGCATCTCGCGCCTCGCCTCGTATAAAAACTGGCTCCGGCGCGGTCGCGACGAAACGGCAACAGACCCTAGGGTCATCCTACCTGGCCTTTCGGTGTCAGCAGATCAACTGTGCTCCGCTACGAACACCCGCAAACGATGCCCATCCGGATCTAGGGCGACGAAGGTGTAGCCGAAGTCCATCTTTACCGGTGCCTGGGCCACGCGGATCCCCTTGGCCAGCCAATTGGCATGGGTCGTGTCGACCGTTGCCCGATCAGCGACAGGAAACACCACCTCGCCAAGGTCGCCGATGGCGTTTACCGCCGGCTCTACGTCACGTTTTGACCAGAGCCCGAACTTGAGCCCCGCATCGAGGACGAACAGAGCGAACGTCGGTGCGGCCTCGACCGGGGCTTTGCCGAACAGGCCGGCGTAGAAGTCTGCGCTGGCCAGTGGGTCGTTGACGTAGAGGATGAAGAAATTGGGTGTGAGCATGACTGACTCCTGAAAGGTGCTGCGCTCAACGGCGCGAGGCCATCCTACGGAGGTCCCTACCCATTTCTGTCAGCAGTGATCGCCTACTGCTCGGCGATGTTGTGTTGCCGGCGCCAGTCCTTCAGCAGCGCTTGCCGCCTGCGTGGATAACGCTCTTGCATGACCTCGAAGGCACTGACGCGGTCGGTGCGGAAATGGCGAAAGCCATCGCGTAGTTCGCACCAGGCCACCAGCACACGCACGTCGTCGAAGTAGCCGAGGGCAAAGGGCCAGATCGTGCGCTCGGATGCGTTGCCACCTAAGTCTTGATAATTGATCCGGGCTTTGCGCTCAGTCTTGATCGCCTGGCGGATGAGCGGCTGGGAAATCGATTCCGGAGGGCGCGACGCGCCAGGGCCGATCAGCAGCGAGTTGGCTTCGAGTTCATCCCTGAGCGCCCGTGGCAATACGCTGCTGATCTTGGCGAGCGCGTTGCGTGCGGCTAGCCCGAGGCGTTCATCGGTGCGCTGCGCCACCCAGCGCGACCCCAGCACCAGCGCTTCGAGTTCGTCTTCGCTGAACATCAAGGGCGGCAACATGAAGCCCGGCCGCAGGACGAAGCCCAGGCCCGCCGCGCCTTCGATATTCGCGCCCTGTTCGCGCAGGGTGCCGATATCGCGGTAAAGGGTGCGCAGGGTTACGCCAAGTTCGTCGGCCAGCACTGCGCCCGCCACGGGGAAACGATGGCGACGCAGTATTTCGATCAAGGTCAGCAGGCGTTGGGAGCGAGACATCGATAAGTATTCACAGGAAGGGGCGGCAGGGTTTCACAGGACTCGTGCCGAGGACAACCGGCGCCCAGCTTCGCCGGGATGCAGCGACCTTGGTCGAACATCCGTCACAAAATATTTACGTGCGCGGATTTTGTGGTAAAAAGCTCGGCGCGGCCTTGAGCCGCAACGTTCTCAGGGCGGGGTGCAATTCCCCACCGGCGGTGATGGCCCGATGGCCTAGCCCGCGAGCGCTTGCCCACCCGGCCAAGGGCGGCAAGGTCCAGCAGACCCGGTGTGATTCCGGGGCCGACGGTTACAGTCCGGATGAAGAGAGAGCGGGATTCCTTCCCAGGGCGCCGTCTTGGCGCGCCTTCGATAATCCCTATCGATCCAGCTTGCCCTGTTTTATCCATAAACAGGAGTTCGTACCCATGTCCCAGATTCTTTCCGAGCGTCCTCGCATCGCTTTCATCCAGGCTTGCTGGCATCGAGACATCGTCGATCAGTCGCGTGATGCTTTCCTGGCCGAGATACAGAACCACGGCTATGCCCGCAGCGATATCGACCTGTTCGAAGTCGGCGGTGCCTTCGAGATCCCCTTGCATGCCAAGCGCCTGGCCCGTAGCGGTCGCTACGCTGGCATCGTCGCTGCCGGCCTGGTGGTCGATGGCGGCATCTACCGTCACGAGTTCGTCGCCCAGGCGGTCATCGAAGGGCTGATGCAGGTGCAACTGGAGACCGACGTGCCAGTGTTCTCGGCCGTGCTGACGCCGCATCACTTCCATGCTGGCGAAGAACACCAGACCTATTTCCGCGAGCATTTCAAGGTCAAGGGCGCGGAAGCCGCTCGCACCTGTGCGGATACGATCCGCAAGCTCGTAGAATTGCCGGCCTGAGAAGGAGCCCGTCATGTTCACTGGAATCATCGCCGCCATCGGCAGCATCGCCGCGATCACCCCCAAGGGCGGCGACGTGCGCGTCTACGTCAAGACCGGCAAGCTCGACCTGGGTGACGTGGTGCTGGGCGACAGCATCGCGGTCAACGGCGTGTGCCTGACCGCGGTCGAGTTGCCGGGTGACGGCTTCTGGGCCGACGTCAGCCGCGAAACCCTGACCCGCACCGCCTTCGTCGACCTCAAGAGCGGCAGCCCGGTCAACCTGGAGAAGGCCCTGACGCCGACCAGCCGGCTTGGCGGCCATCTGGTCAGCGGCCACGTCGACGGGGTCGGCGAAGTCGTCTCCCGCGAGGAAAACGCCCGTGCCGTGCAGTTCCGCATCCGCGCGCCGCGCGAACTGGCCAGGTACATCGCGCTCAAGGGCTCGATCACCGTCGATGGCACCAGCCTCACGGTCAACGCGGTGAATGGCGCCGAGTTCGAGCTGACCATCGTCCCGCACACGCTGGTCGAAACCATCATGGCCGACTACCGCCCGGGGCGGCAGGTCAATCTCGAGGTCGACCTGCTGGCGCGTTACCTGGAGCGCCTGCTGCTCGGCGACAAGGCCGCCGAGCCGAATGCCGGCGGCATCAGCGAAAGTTTCCTGGCCGAGCACGGCTACCTGAAGTAAGGAACGGTCCACCATGGCTCTCAACAGCATCGAAGAAATCGTCGAAGACATCCGTGCCGGCAAGATGGTCATCCTGATGGATGACGAAGACCGCGAGAACGAGGGCGACCTGATCATCGCCTCCGAGTGCGTCACCGCCGAACACATCAACTTCATGGCCCGTTTCGCCCGTGGCCTGATCTGCATGCCGATGACCCGCGAGCGCTGCGAAACCCTCAAGCTGCCACTGATGGCGCCGCGCAACGGTTCGGGCTTCGGCACCAAGTTCACCGTCTCCATCGAGGCCGCCGAAGGCGTGACCACCGGCATTTCCGCCAGCGACCGCGCACGCACCGTGCAGGCCGCCGCGGCGAAGAGCGCGGTGGCCGAAGACATCGTCAGCCCCGGCCACATCTTCCCGTTGATGGCCCAGCCGGGCGGCGTGCTGGCGCGTGCCGGCCACACCGAGGCGGCCTGCGACCTGGCGCGCATGGGCGGCTACGAGCCGAGCGGGGTGATCTGCGAAATCATGAACGACGACGGCACCATGGCCCGTCGCCCGGAACTGGAAGAGTTCGCCCAACTGCACGGCATCAAGATCGGCACCATCGCCGACCTGATCCACTACCGCATGCTCCACGAGCGCACGGTCACGCGGATCGCCGAGCAGCCGCTGGACAGCGAGGTCGGCCCGTTCAACCTGGTGACCTACCGCGACTCGGTGGAGGGCGACGTGCACATGGCCCTGACCCTGGGCACCATCTGTCCGGAGAACCCGACCCTGGTGCGGGTGCACAACATGGACCCGATGCGTGACCTGCTGATGGTGCGTCAGCCTGGGCGCTGGAGCCTGCGTGCGGCGATGACCGAAGTGGCCAGGGCGGGAAGCGGCGTGGTGCTGTTGCTGGGCCACTCGCTGGATGGCGACGAAGTGCTGGCGCACATCCGCGAGGCCGAAGGCGCGGCCAAGGCGCCGAGTACCTACAGCACCGTAGGCGCCGGCTCGCAGATCCTGCGCGACCTGGGCGTGCGCAAGATGCGCCTGATGAGCTCGCCGATGAAGTTCAATGCGATATCCGGATTTGACTTGGAGGTAGTAGAATACCTGCCCGCAGAGTAAGACCCTGCCCAAAGACTGCTGCGCGTCGGCCATACGTCGTTGGAAATGGCCGCGGGATGCTCATTTACTAGAGTAAACTCCGCTCCCTCGGCCATTTCCGCCTAGTCTGGCTCTAGCTCGCAGCCTTTGACCGCGGTCATAAGCCACGAGTGGGCGTCACCCTATTTTTACAACGAAGCGCTTCTGGCGCTTCGGCTCTTTATACAGACTGAGACTCGCCATGACCCTGAAGACCATCGAAGGCACCTTCATCGCACCCCAAGGCCGCTACGCCCTCGTAGTCGGCCGCTTCAACAGCTTCGTCGTCGAAAGCCTGGTCAGTGGCGCGGTCGACGCGCTGGTTCGCCATGGCGTCAGCGAGAGCGATATCGTCATCATCCGGGCGCCGGGCGCTTTCGAAATCCCGCTGGTCACCCAGAAAGTCGCCCAGCGTGGCGAATTCGCCGCGATCATCGCCCTTGGCGCGGTGATCCGTGGCGGCACCCCGCACTTCGAATACGTCGCCGGCGAGTGCACCAAGGGCCTGGCTCAGGTTTCCATGGAATATGGCGTGCCGGTCGCCTTCGGCGTACTGACCGTCGACTCCATCGAGCAGGCCATCGAGCGTTCCGGCACCAAGGCTGGCAACAAAGGTGCCGAAGCCGCCCTGTCCGCCCTGGAAATGGTCAGCCTGCTGGCTGCCCTGGAGGCCAAGTGAGTCTGAATCACGACGACAGCCAGGACGCTCCGCAGCCCAAGGCCAAGGGCAAGATCGCGACCCGCCGTGTCGCGCGCAGCCTGGCCATGCAGGCGCTGTATCAGTGGCACATGGCAGGTCAATCGCTGAACGAGATCGAAGCGCAGTTCCGTGTGGACAATGACTTCAGTGGCGTCGATGGCGTGTACTTCCGCGAGATCCTCTCCGGCGTTGCCACCCAGAAGTCGGAGCTGGACCAGGCGTTCACGCCGTTGCTGAGCATTCCGCTGGAAGAGCTGGACCCGGTCGAACTGTCGATTCTGCGTTTGTCCACCTGGGAGCTGAAGAACCGCGTCGACGTGCCCTATCGCGTGGTGATCAACGAAGGCATCGAGCTGGCCAAGGTGTTCGGCGCCACCGACGGGCACAAGTTCGTCAACGGTGTGCTGGACAAGCTGGCGCCGAGCCTGCGTGCCGCCGAAGTCAGTGCCAACAAGCGCTGAGTCGTGGCGGGCCCGTCATGGGTGAGTTCGAACTGATTGGTCGCTTCTTCGCCGCCGCGCCTTGTGCGCAGGCGGCACCGGCCGTTGCCCTGGGGATCGGCGACGACTGCGCACTGTTGCAACTGGCGGCAGACGAGCAGTTGGCGGTGTCCACCGATACCCTGGTCGCCGGAGTGCATTTCCCGCACTCCCCCGATCCCTTCCTGCTCGGTCAGCGTACCCTCGCGGTGGCGGCCAGCGATCTGGCGGCCATGGGCGCCGACCCGCTCGGTTTCACCCTGGCGATCACTCTGCCCGAGGCTGACGAGTCCTGGCTCGATGGCTTCAGCCGTGGCTTGTCGCAGATGGCCGCGAGCTGTTCGCTGGTGCTTATCGGTGGCGATACCACTCGTGGTCCGCTGAGCCTGACCGTTACCGTATTCGGTCGCGTGCCGCATGGCCAGGCGCTGACCCGTGGCGGTGCGCAGGTTGGCGATCTGCTGTGTGTCGGCGGCAACCTGGGCGATGCGGCGGGTGCTTTGCCGCTGGTGCTGGGCCAGTGCGTGGCCGAGCCGGCAATCGCTGAGGCGCTGCTGGCGCATTACTGGTCACCGCCGCCACAGTTGGCATTGGGGCAATTGCTGCGTGGTCGTGCCACTGCCGTGCTGGATATTTCCGATGGGCTGCTGGCCGACTGCGGGCATATCGCCCGTGCGTCCAACGTGGCTTTGCAGATCGAATGCCAGGAACTGCCGCTCTCCGCTGCGTTGCGCCGTTTCGATCAGGTCGATGCGCTGGCGTGTGCGCTGGCTGGCGGCGACGATTATGTGCTCGCATTCACCCTGCCTGCGGCGAGGCTGGCCGACCTGCGGGCGCAATGGCCGGCGGTACAGGTCATTGGCCGGGTCACCGCCGGCGAGGGCGTGCATGTGCTCGACGCGGCAGGGCAGGCGGTCGATCCGCCGCGCTCGGGCTACCAGCATTTCGGACCTGCCCATGATTAAGCTGGGGCGCCCGCGAAGTCGTCGTTTCGCCTGGCAATGGCGAGCATTCGGTCTGAGCCTTTGGCTGGCGCTGGGTGGTGCCGCTCCGGCACAGGCCAACGAAGCCTTGCCAGACAGGATTCGTGTGGTCAGTGACATATGGCCCGGTTATACGAATGCCGATGGCAGCGGCCTGGGCTGGGAAATCATGCGCCTGCTGTTCGAACCCGCCGGGGTCAGGCTCGAACACCGCAGCGAGGTCTACACCCGTAGCGTCGGCCTGGTACGGCGCGGTGACGCCGATGCCTGGTTGGGCTCCTACGGCAGCAGCGAGGGCTTCAAGGGCGTGTTCTACCCCCGTCGCAGCTATGCCATCGATCCGGTTTCCGGGTTGAGCCTGCGCAGCAGGCCCGTGCCGACCCTGGCGAACCTGGGCAATTATCGTGTCGCCTGGATGCGGGGGTATGGCTATGAGCGTTTCTTGCCGGGGATAACCGGTTTCCGTGAGATCGAGAGGCGCTCCGGCGTGCTGTCGATGTTCGAGCGGGGCCGCCTGGACCTGTATATCGATGCGCTCCCGGACATCGCCGATGTGCTTGCCAGCAGTCCGGAGCCTGACCGCTTTCGCATAACCGAACTGACGGGATTGCCGATGTACCCGGGCTTTGCCGATACTCCGCGTGGTCGTGCGTTCGCCGCCTTGTATGACCGGCGGCTGGCGCAGGTGAGCAAGGACGGCAGCCTGCGCCGCCTGTACCAGCGCTGGGAACAACCCTATCTGTTCGACAAGTATCCGGAGCATATCGATGCGGGGCATTGAGCTATTGGTGGCGAGCCTGCTGCTGGGTAGTGCCAGCGACGCCCTGCATGCAGCGACCCAGGTGCAGGTAGTGGGGCTGTTTCCCAATGCCGCGGTGCTGGTGGTCGACGGGGAGCGCAAGCTGGTGCGCGCGGGCCAGAGTGGCCCGGGAGGTGTTCTGGTGGTCAGCGCCAGCAGCAAGGGCGCGGTCCTGCGTGTCGATGGCGTGGAACGCCCCTACAGCCTGACCCGCGAGGTGGGCGGCATGGTCGTTGCCCAGTCGGCGTCTACTCATTACACGGTCGCTCGTGGTCCGGGTGGGCATTACTGGCCACAGGGCGCCCTGAACGGGACCTTCTTCCAGTTTCTTCTCGACACCGGCGCGACCTATGTGACCCTGAGCGAGGCACATGCGCGGCGCATGTCCCTGGACTACCAGGCCGGTGAGCGCTTGCAGGTGAGTACCGCTGCCGGTGTGGTCAATGCCTGGAAGGTTCGGCTCGACAAGGTCAGCGTCGGAACGCTGGATGTAGCCGATGTCGATGCACTGGTGCTGGAAGGCGAGTCGCCCATGGATGTGCTGCTGGGCATGAGCTTCCTGTCACGCGTCGACTGGCGTGAGGAAGGTGCCGTCATGAAGATCAGTACGCGTAGCTGAAGTGCCGGGGCAAGCCTCGAGCCGCTGCAACTCCTACAGATACCTCGACCACAGCACCTTGGCCTGGCCCGGCCAGGTCGTCTGGGTATCGCAGTCGTCACTGTCGCAACTGCCGGTCATGTCGGGAATGTCGCCGGGGGTGTAGTCCTCCGGCAGGTTGTTGAGGTCGATGACCAGGCTGCCGGTCCAGTTGTTCACCGTGCCGCTGCCTTGGCCTACGGCGGTGACGTAGCCGTGTACGGTACTGCTGCCGCTGGTGAGCAGCGTATCGCCGGCGATCACGCTGCCGAATATCTCGGTGGATGCGCCCAGGCTGATCACTCCGCCACTGAATACGCCATCGACATAACCTCCGGCGAGCAGGCCGATATTGCCGACCGAATTGCTGATCAGGCTGGCGCTGCTCTTGTCGCAGAAGTTGGTTGGGTAGAGATTCGGGAAGGTAGTGTTCTCGCAGGTCAGGCTGTAGCCGTTGTAGTTGACCGCCGAAACCTTGTCGCTGCCTGAGGTGGTTATCGAGCCCGTGGCGATGACGCTGTTGCGGAAATAGCCGGATTGCAGCGCGAGATCACCTTCGAACCAGAGCACGCCGGGTGCGACCACGGTATTGCCGGACTGGCCGTTGAGGGTCCAGGTTTTGCTGTTGCTGGAATAGGCGATGCACTCGGCGCCGGCCCAGGTGCCCTCGCAGATCTTTTGCAGGGCGCTGGCTCCCGAGCCGGTGCAACTGCCATTGGTTTGTTCGGCGCACTCGGTCTTGCAGTAGCCGCTGCTGTCCAGGTCACTGCACAGGTAACCCCATTTGTCGTTCCAGTCTTTCTTGGTCTTGCCAATGCGATAGGTTCCGGCCGTGATGCCGTTGACGCTGTTCACCGTGACCTGAATCTTGCCGTCTGCGTAGGTGAAGATGTAGTTGGCGGAGCCCTTCAACTGGTAGGCGTCGACATTCGGCCGGGTCAGGGTGAACTCGGAAAGCGCGGTCATGGTACTGACCGATACTGCGGCTGGAGCGGTGATCTTGGTTGACGTCGGACAATTGTGGGTGGTGACGCCGGCCTGAATGTTGGTGAAGTTGCTCCAGTATTGCGAAGGGCAGGTGACCGAGCCCTGGCTGAGCGAGGTGGTGACGGTTGGCCAGTTGCTGATGGTGATGTCGCCAACCGCATTGGCACTGCCAAGGGTGCCATTGCTCACGGCGATGGTCTTGCCTGCGGTGAATGTGCCATGGGTGCCGCCACTGTTCGTGGTGATATAGCCGATGGCGTTGGCTGTGGTGGTGCTGCCGTTGGTAATGACGATATTGCCATTGGCATTCAGCGTGCCTTGGCTGCCGCCGCTATTGATGGTGATGTCACCCAGTGCAGAGGCGGTTCCAGCGGTCGCCGAGCCGGACAGGGTGATGTCGCCATTGGAATAGAGGGTGACCACCGATATGGCACTGTTGATGCTGATATCACCGGTCGCCTTTAGCGTATTGATACCGGTGACCGAGGCGTTGCTGAGGTTGACCGAACCATCGACGTTGAAGTTGGAGACATCGCCGCCGAGTATTGAGATACCGCCCGTCATGTTCAGGTCGTCGTAGATGTTCAGGGTTTGATTGAACGGGTTGTTGGTCTGCGTCCCCGAAGTGCTGGCCGGTACCACGTTGTAGACCACGTTGATGGTCGATGTCGAACGGGCGGCGACATCCTGGTAGCTGATGTCGGTGCCCAGGCGGTGGGTGTTGTCTGCGTCACCCGCGATCGCCGCCAGGGAGAAATTGTGCGCGATGACCTTGTTGTCGCCGATATCGAAGGTGAGTTGGGCGGATGCCGCCAGTGCATCGAGGGCATCCTTGTCCAGGGTCTGCAGGTACTGACGGATCGCCTCCACGGCGATCCAGGCGCCGGCCTGGGAATGGGTCGCTGCATGCACGGTGACCTGCTTGTCCTGAGCGGTCCTGACCGAATACATGATGCCCAGGGTGGTGACGGTCAGGGCCATGCCGGCCAGCAGCACGATCAGGATGGTTGCCATCCCGCGTTGTCGGGTGCGCAGGCCGATGTGGCTTCTTGCAACTGCACTCATAAAAGAACCCTTTGCTCAGGATGACGCGGAGATGTTGGAGAGGCAGACCCGGTAGCTGATCGGCGTGATCGAAGCGCCCGCAGCGGCACTGGCCAGGCCGGAGGCGCTCTGGGCGGTCAGGGTGATCTGCGGGTGCAGGGTGCCGTCGCCGCTGCTGTAGGCGTTGCAGTTGGTCGAGGCGTTCTGCTCGATGGTCAACAGGGTGCCGCTGCTGCCAGGCATCAGCGTGGCAAGATCGATGACACCGTCTTCCTGCCAGGCGCTCTTCAGCGTGTCTGTTTCATCCGCCAGTGACAGGCTGGCCAGGTTGGCGCTGCAGGCGGACTTCTTGAGCAGGGTCAGGGTTCGCGAGCCGTCGCTGGACGAGCGTTCGAGCAGGCCCATGCACCAGTTGGTCGAGGCGTCGTCCGGGTCGGTGCGATAGCGCCAGAGCAGGGCTGGCGTATCGGTGGGCAGATAGAGCATGTTGCTGGCGCTGCCTTCCAGGCCGAAGCCGGCGCCTTGTAGTTCGAGCTGGGCGACCAGCAGGGCCGAGGCCAACTGGCCGTCGTGGTTGGCATCCTTGGTCGCCACCACCGCCACCTGGATGAGGTTCTTGTACAGCGCCAGCATGGCCAGGATGGTCAACATCGACAGCACGCAGCCGATCATCAGGCTGACCAGGGTCATGCCGCGTTGAGCGTTCAGCTTTCGCATGCTGTGGCTCCCACGCAGATCGTGCCGCCCAGGCTTTCGGCATTCACCGACAGCGAGCACAGGGTCTGGTCGATGGTGCTGCTGTCGATGTTCAGCGAAACATTGCGCGAGTGCGCCTGGATCGCGAAGGTCTCGCCGCTGGCGACTGGCTTGAAGCTGCTTGATGCGCAGTTGCCTGCCTGCAGTTCCTCACGCAATTTGCTGACCACCAGGTTGTGCAGGTTCATGTCCTTCTGGCTGACCGATACGCGTGAGGTGGTGTAGACCAGGCCCAGGCCGATGATCGACATCAGCAGCATGCCGATCAGCGATTCGAGGAGGATGTCACCGCGCTGGCAGTGAGGCTCAGATGATCGTGGTAACGACATTTTCGCTCCCCACTTCCAGGGTGTAGCTGGTCGTCGTGCTGCAACTGTCCTTGGCCAGCAGGAGGCCGCGGCTGTCCATCGCCAGGCAGGCGAAGTCGGTGCTGCCGTCCTTGATCGTCGCGCCCTGCGGTACGGCGGCGCTCCATATGGGGGTGCCGCTGCAACTGGCTTCGTCGGAACTGCTGGCCTGGTAGAGCTGCAGCTTCAGCTCCTGACTGTCGAAACACAGGCGGGCGGCCACCTGGTTGCCGGTCATCCCGTAGTGGTTGCGCTGGGCCAGGGCCTTGGCCCGCCCGGCCCCTTGCAGCAAGAGGTTTTCCGTATCACGCAGCTTGGCGCTGCTGCTCCAGGCACTGGTGAAGGGCACGGCGAGCATCAGCAGGAAGGCCAGCAGGGCCAGGGTCACCAGCAACTCGATGAGGCTGAAGCCGTGTGCCCTCACCATGTCGAGTCGACGCCGGGGCAACTGACGGCAGTGCGAGTGTTGTCGTTTTCCAGGGTCAGTACGCAGGCGCTCAGGCCATTGCTGGTGCCGATGGCTGCCACCAGGTAGTTCGAACCGCTGGCAGAAAAGCCGTCGTGGCTGTTCAGGCTGTAGTCGAAATCCTTGCTCTGGGCCGGACTCCAGCCGCTGAACAGGGCCTTGGTGGCGGCCGTGTTGTCGGTGCTGGTGGTGGGGTAGGAGAGTTGGCGCTGATACTGGTTTTCCAGGTTCAGGCTCAGTGCCACCAGATCCGCCTGGGCGGCCTTGACCTTGCCCCTGAGGATGTATGAGTTGTAGGCCGGCAGCGCGATGGCCGCGATAATGGCGATGATGGCCACTGCGACCATCAGTTCTATCAGGGTGAAGGCGGCCTGATCCCGCGTACTCGTGGCGTCCATGGGTACTACTCCTTCCTCGGCGCTTTCACTGCAAGTTCGAACAGCGAACTACTTCACGATCCAGGCGCGGATTGTGGCATGGGACAGGAGTCGGGATAAAGCCGATAAAAATCGCTTAAACCATTGATCCAGAGCCTCTTTGACCTGGATCAATGTATCCTTTTCCATACTGCTCAACAGGTTTGGCTACATTGCATCCGCCCGCCTGGCGCAGGGCTGAAAAACATCCCCCTTGGCGGACCAATTCACGCTGCGCGATCGGCCGGCGCTGCTGTTACAATTGCCGCTCTTTCGACTCAACAGGAGCAATCGGTGTCCGTTGTCTTCGTCGCCGCTTCCCAACTGCCGACACCGTTCGCGGTGTTCACCATGCATGGCTTCCTCGACGAGGAGACCGGCAAGGAGCATGTGGCTCTGACCCTCGGCAAGGTGGATGACGGCCAGCCTGTACTTGGACGCCTGCATTCCGAGTGCCTGACCGGCGATGCGCTGTTCAGCCAACGCTGCGACTGCGGTGCGCAACTCGAAGCGGCCCTGCGGGCAATTGCCCTCGAGGGGCGTGGCGTGTTGCTCTACCTGCGCCAGGAAGGTCGTGGCATCGGTCTGCTGAACAAGATTCGCGCCTACGAGCTGCAGGACGCCGGGGCGGATACGGTGGAAGCCAACGAGCGCCTGGGCTTCGCCGCCGACATGCGGGATTACTCGATCTGCCTGCCAATGCTTGATCACCTGGGCATTTCGTCGCTCAAACTGATGACCAACAACCCACGCAAGGTCAACGCGATGGAGGCCTTCGGTATCAAGGTCGCCGAGCGCAAGCCCTTGCAGGCTGGACACAACGCCTACAACAGCAAATACCTGGCGACCAAGGCGGGCAAGCTTGGCCATCTGCTGGGCGCCCGGCACCAGGCGGAACTCGAATGACCCGCGCCGAGGTTCGCCATCGACTCAGCCTCGAATGGTGGCGTTACCTCGGCTTTGCCATCGCGCCTCTGTTTCTCTTCTGTTTTCTGTTCGGTGGTGGCGAGGCGCCCTTGCCGGTGATCGAGGTGCCGCTGTTCATCGCCGGCATGGCCTCGATGTTCATTACCCTGCCGTTGTTCAACGCCTACAAGCGCAGCCTGATCGCCACCGGCGAGGCACTCGACACGCAGGAAGAAGCCAGCGCCTGGATCGAGTTGGCGCGCCGCCGGCGCCTCGGCTTCCTGGCCGCGGGCCTGCCGGCCTGGATCGCTGCCGTTGCGGTGTTCAGCGGCCTGAATGCAGCAGCGTTGGTGCTGCTGGCATTCTCCAGTGTGGCGATCTTCTTTCTCTATCGCATTCCTGCCCAGCTCGGCTGATGCGCCGCTGGCTGCTGTTCCTGTTCGTCGTTGTCCTGGCCTTGCCGGCCTCGGCTGCACGGCGGGTGGTGAGCCTGGCACCGTCGATGACCGAGATCATGGTCGAGCTGCAGGCCGAGGATCTGCTGGTCGGCGTGCTGGATGGCGGCGAGCGGTCGACGGCGTTGCGTGACCTGCCCTCGGTCGGACGCTACGGTCAGCTCGACCTGGAAACCCTGCTCAGCGTGCAGCCGGACCTGATCCTGCTATGGCCGGGCGCCGTCTCGCCTGCGCAGCGCGAGCAACTGCGTGAGTCCGGTATCGCGCTTTACGAGGCGGAGCCCCACGACTTGGAGCAGTTGGCGGGCCAGCTCGGTGAGATTGGCCGGCAGGTCGGCCGCGAATCGGAGGGGCGGGTGCTGGAACAGCGTTTTCGGGATGGTTTGTCACGTCTACGCCGGACTTATCTCCGCGATGAGTTGCTGCCGGTGTTCTATCAGGTGTGGAACCAGCCGCTGTATACCATCGGTGGTGGGCAGATCATCAGTGATGCGTTGCGGGTCTGTGGGGCGCGCAATGTGTTCGAGGAGTTGAAGATTCCTGCGCCACAGGTTGGCGTCGAATCGGTGCTGGCGCGGGAGCCGGCGGTGATCGTCGGCGGCAGCGAAGCTGAGTTGGCGCAGTGGCGGGCATTCCCGCAGTTGCAGGCGAAGCTGGTCGTGGTACCGGACAAGGGCATCGAGCGGCCGAGTTTTCAGATGTTGGGGGCAGTGGAGAAACTTTGTCAGAGCCTGTGAGCAGAGATCGTCGTGTGAGCAACGCATGGCTTGTGCCGTGCTGCTTGAAGCTGCCGCCTCTGCCCAGCCCCCCTCAATGACCGGCCGCCCATCTCTGCCCTTGCTCTTGCCGTTAGGCGCCCGACGCCAAGCGCTTGCGGATCGCCCGCTCAATCCCCGCTTCATCCAGCCCGCACTCGGCCAGCATCTGCGCCGGCTTGGCGTGCTCCGTGTAGCTGTCCGGCAAACCCAGATGCAGCACCGGCTTGAGGATGTTCTCACGAGCAAGAAACTCGCTGGTTGCCGCGCCAGCGCCACCCATGATCGTGTTCTCTTCGATGGTCACCAGCAGCTCATGGTTGGCAGCCAGTTCACGCACCAAAGACTCGTCCAGCGGTTTGACGAAACGCATGTCGACCACGGTCGCGTCGAGGGTTTCGCCCACCTTGAGGGCTTCGCTCAACTGCACGCCGAAAGCCAGTAGGGCGACCTTGCTACCGGCGCGGCGGATCACACCCTTGCCGATTTCAATGCCTTCGAGCTGCGGATCGATGGCCGCGTTGGGGCCGCTGCCACGTGGATAACGCACCGCCGCCGGACCCTGGTAGTGGTAGCCGGTGCTGAGCATCTGGCGCAGTTCGTTCTCGTCGCTCGGGGTCATCACCAGCATGCCGGGGATGCAGCGCAGGTAGGAGAGGTCGAAGCTGCCGGCGTGGGTCGGGCCGTCTTCGCCGACCAGGCCGGCGCGGTCGATGGCGAACAGCACGTCGAGGTTCTGCACCGCCACGTCGTGGATCAGTTGGTCGTAGGCGCGCTGGAGGAAGGTCGAGTAGATCGCCACCACTGGCTTCACGCCGTCGCAGGCCATGCCGGCAGCCAGGGTCACCGCATGTTGCTCGGCGATGGCCACGTCGAAATAACGCTCGGGGAAGCGTTCGCTGAACGCCACCAGGTCGGAGCCTTCCTTCATCGCCGGGGTGATGCCGACCAGGCGCGCGTCGGCCTCGGCCATGTCGCATAGCCATTGGCCGAATACCGCGGAGTATTTGGGACCGGCTGGCGTCTGCGGCGTAGCGGCAGGCGGATCGAGCGGTTCCAGCTTGGTGATCGCGTGGTAACCGATGGGGTCGGCCTCGGCTGGCGCGAAGCCCTTGCCCTTCTTGGTGATCACATGCAGGAACTGCGGGCCTTCCAGGTCACGCATGTTGCGCAGGGTCGCCAGCAGTGTCGGCAGGTCATGGCCGTCGATGGGGCCGATGTAGTTCCAGCCCAGCTCCTCGAACAGCGTGCCGGAAACCAGCATGCCCTTGGCGTGCTCTTCGGTCTTGCGCGCGATTTCCCAGGCGCCGGGCAGCTTGGACAGGACTTTCTTGCTGCCCTCGCGCATGTTGGCGTAGGTCCGGCTGGAAAGGATCTTGGCCAGGTAGTTGGACAGGCCGCCGACATTCTTCGAGATCGACATGTCGTTGTCGTTGAGCACCACGAGCATGTTGGCCTTGACGTCGGAGGCATGGTTCAGCGCCTCGAAGGCCATGCCGGCGGTCAACGCGCCATCGCCGATCACCGCCACGCTCTTGCGCTTGCTGCCCTGCATGCGGGCGGCGATGGCCATGCCCAGGGCGGCGCTGATGCTGGTGCTGGAGTGGCCGACGCCAAAGGTGTCGTACTCGCTTTCGCTGCGGCGCGGGAAGGCGGCCAGGCCACTCTTCTGGCGCAACGTGGTCATGCGCTCGCGGCGACCGGTGAGGATCTTGTGCGGATAGGCCTGGTGGCCGACGTCCCAGACCAGGCGATCGTCCGGGGTATCGAAGACGTAGTGCAGGGCGATGGTCAGTTCGACCACGCCCAGACCTGCGCCGAAATGCCCGCCGCTGACGCCTACGCAATAGAGCAGGTACTGGCGCAGCTCGTCGGCGAGGGTTTCCAGCTCGGTTTCCGCCAGGCGGCGCAGGCCGGCCGGGTTCTCGGCACGGTCGAGCAGCGGCGTATCCGGGCGTACGCGGGGGAACTCGTGGAACGTCGTGGGCATCAGGCTATCGTTATAGGTCTTTAAAGATGCGGCAGTTTACCCGAAGCGCCGGGAACTGCCCAAGCGAGCTGGCAGCCTGAAGCCCAAAGCAGGCAGAAAAAGCGTTGCAGGGGGTAATTTCGAGGGCTGTAGAGTTTCGGTTTGAAGGGCTGCTTCGAGGCAGGAGCGGACATCCTGCAAGCGCCCGGTCTACCGTCAATCGTCATTCCCGCGAAGGCGGGAATCCAGAAGCGCTTTTTTATTTGGATTCCCGCCTTCGCGGGAATGACGGTGAACCGAAACGTCCGCTCCTGCCTCGAAGCAGCCCTTCAAAACGAAGCGGGAACAAGCCCTAGCCACCCGCCGGCTTGGTCAAATGCTTGGCTATCGCCCCGCGCAATGGCTTCAGCCCCTGGGCCAGGCGCAAGGCGCCGTTGCGCAGCAGGCGCGAGGGCAAGCGGTCGTCGGTGTACAGGCCGACCAGCAGGTTGGTGAACTGGTAGAGCGGCCAGGTCGCCAGTTGTTGTTCGCGGTTGTAGCGCTGTAGCAGGCTGCTGGCACCGATGTCCTGGCCCTTGGCGTGGGCGGCGAGGATCAGCCTGGCCAGGCGTTGCTGGCTGAGCAGGCCGAAGTTGAAGCCGTGGGCCGTGACCGGGTGCATGCCGACGGCGGCATCGCCGACCAGCGCCGCGCGGGGTGCCCACAGACGCTGGGCGTGCACGCCGACCAGCGGGTAGACGTGGCGACTGCTGAGCAGTTGCATGCTGCCCAGGCGCTTGTCGAAACGCTGCTCGATTTCCTGGGCAAAGGCGTGTGCTTCGAGATGTTGCAGGCGCTCGATTTCCTTGGGCTCCAGGGTCAGCACCACCGAGGATTGGTCGCCGTTGAGCGGCAGCAGCGCCAGGGTCTGGCCGTAGCCGAACCATTCCCAGGCCACGCTGTGGTGCGGCAGTTCGTGCTGCATGCGACAGACCAGCATGCTCTTGCCGAAGTCGCGCTGGCTGGCCGGAATGCCGAGCTGCCTACGGGTTTGCGAGAAGCGGCTGTCGGCGGCGACCAGCAGGCGACAGTCCAGGCTGCTGTCGTCGTCTAGGCGCAACTTCACGCCCGTGGGCGAGGTGTGCTGATGAATGACCCGGCGTTCGTCGAGCAACGTCACGTCACTGCAATCGGCAATGACCTGATAGGCGGCGCGGCGGATTGCCCGATTCGCCACCAGTTGCCCGAGACGTGACTGGCCGGCAAGGTTGGCGGCGATCTTCAGGGCGAACGGCGAGGGCCCGTTGAGCACCTGGGCGTCGCGTAGCGGGGCAATGTCTTCGGCGGCGATATGCGACCAGATGCCCAGGCGTTGCAGCTCGGCGCTGGAGGCCGGAGTCAGGGCGATCTCGCGGCCGTCGAATGCCGGCTCGGCCAATGCCGCGCGGGGTTGCTGTTCGAGGATGGCGATGGACAGGCCGTGGCCGGATAGCGCACGAGCCAGGCACAGACCGGCTGGACCCGCACCGACGATGGCGATATCGACGTTCATTGACAGCTCCCGAGTTCGAATCCGCAGCAGTCTAGACGTTGACGGCACCCAGCTCTTTGCTGCGGATCAGTTGTGCCGCTCGACGATGTAGTGGGCCAGCGCCCGCAACGGCTCGGCACTGTCACCGAACGCGCGCAAGGCATGCAGCGCCTGGTCACGCAGGTCCAGGGCATAGGTCTTGGCCGCGTCGAGGCCGAGCAGTGCGGGGTAGGTCGGTTTGTCATGGGCCTGGTCCTTGCCCTGGGTCTTGCCGAGCGTGGCGGTGTCGCTTTCCACGTCGAGAATGTCGTCCTGTACCTGGAACGCCAGGCCGATGGCCCGGGCATAGTGCTGCAGGGCGTTCAGGTCCGGTTCGCTGGACTTGCCGCTGGCCAGGGCGCCGAGACGCACGCTGGCCTCGATCAGGGCGCCGGTCTTGTGCCGGTGCATGGTTTCCAGGGCGGCCTGGTCGAGTCTATGGCCGACCGACTCGAGGTCGATGGCCTGCCCGCCGACCATGCCGGCTGGCCCGGCGGCGCGGGCCAGGGTGGCGATCATCGACAGGCGCAGCCCGGCGTCGTCCGGGTTGTGCCGGGGCGCGGCCAGCACCTCGAAGGCCAGGCTCTGCAGGCCGTCGCCGGCGAGGATCGCGCAGGCTTCGTCGAAGGCTTTGTGAGTGGTTGGCTGGCCGCGGCGCAGGTCATCGTCGTCCATGGCCGGCAGGTCGTCGTGGACCAGCGAATAACCGTGGATCAGTTCCACCGCGCAGGCGGCGCCATCGGCCTGGTCGAGATCGCCGTGCAACGCCTCGCACGCGGCGTAGACCAACAACGGGCGCACACGCTTGCCGCCATTGATGATGCTGTAGCGCATTGCCTGGTAGATACGGGTCAGCTCGGGGCGGGTAGCGCTGAACAGTTGTTCCAGCGCCGCGTCGACCCGTGCCTGGCTGCGCTGTTGGTAGGTGGCGATCATGCTTGGGTTGGCGCGTCGAAAGGCGCTTCCTCGAGTTCGCCGTCACGTTCCAGCAGGATCTGCACCTTCTGCTCGGCCTGGGCCAGAGCGGCCTGGCAATCGCGGGTCAGGCGAATGCCCTGTTCGAAGGCGGTCAGCGAATCCTCCAGCGACAGTTCGCCGCCTTCCAGGCGCTCGACCAGTTGCTGCAGTTCACTGAGGGATTGTTCGAAATCGACGGCTTTCTTGCGGGCCATGGGCCAGAGCTCCGGTAACGCATGCGGCCCGCACGGGGCCGCATCGGGGGTCAGAATCGTAGGACTTCGTTGCTGTTGCGGACCGGCTCGATCAACGGGATCGCGGGTTTCTCCGGTTTGCTCGCGGGTTTCGGCGCCGGCGTGGCCGGCTTGGTCACCGCCTCGGCAATCGGCTGGTTGCGCAGCGGCTCGATGGCCTCGGCCAGTTGCTCGACCAATTGGCGCAACAGGCGGCTCTGGGCCTGGACCTGGTCGGCCGCTGTGCCGCTGTGGACTTCCTGCAAGTGCACCAGGCGACTGCCGCGCAGTTGGCCGGCGCGGTCGATCAGGCGCCACTGGGCTTCCAGTACGGCCGGATGATGCGGGCCGGAGTCCAGGCGGCTGATGGTCAGCAGCACCTGCACGTCCGGCGTGAAGCCGGGGGTGGCCGGGGCCAGGACCAGGCGCTGGCTGTCCAGGCGCGAGGCCAGTTGGCGCATCAGCAACTGGTCGATGTCCGAGGCCAGGCTGCCAGCCCAGCGGGCGTCGTCGGCCGGCATCAGGCTGCCGTCGTTCTGCCTCTGGAGGAAGGCTTCGCGCTGCAAGTAGTCGGCGATGGACACCGGACCGAGCAGCACGGCCAGGCCTTTTTCCTGTTTCGGTACGCTGGGGCTGCCGCCATCGAGTTGATACAGCGGTATGGGCTTGTGCGCCACACAACCCCCCAACCCGAGCAGGCTGCTCATGAGCATCACAATGGGAAGGCGCAACACAGTCATCAAATTCACCTGCAAGAGCCGCCTCGTGAGCGGCTGGCAATCGGTAACGACGGCAGGTCTGTCCTGCCGGGCTGGTTATCATCCGCTAAAGCGCCCGCGGACTCCAGTCCGGGGCGCTGCTGCGCTTTCAGGCCGGCGTTTCGACCAGCAGCGCATCGACCCGCTGGAAGCCCCGTGGCAGCTTGTTTCCACGCCGGCCGCGCTCGCCCTTGTAGTGCTCCAGGTCGTCGGCCTTGAGCGACAAGGTGCGCTTGCCGGCCTGCAGGACCAAGGTCGCCCCCACGGGCAGGACTGCCAGATCGGTGAGGTATTCCTCGCGGCTGGCGACGCGCTCGCCGGGAATGCCGATGATCTTGTTGCCCTTGCCTTTGCCCAGTTGCGGCAGGTCGCGCACCGGGAACAGCAGCAGGCGGCCTTCGGTGGTGACGGCGGCCAGCCAGTCCTGCTCCAGGTCGTTCAACGGCTTGGGCGGCACCACCAGGGCGCCGTTGGGCAGGCTGAGCAGGGTCTTGCCGGCCTTGTTCTTGGCTTGCAGGTCCTCGCCCTTGACCACGAAGCCGTAGCCGGCGTCGGAGGCGATCACGTACAGCGCATTGTCTTCCGGCAGCAGCACGCATTCGAAGTTGGCGCCGGGCGGCGGTTGCAGACGGCCGGTCAGCGGCTCGCCCTGGCCCCGTGCCGAGGGCAGGGTGTGCGCGGGCAGCGAATAGCTGCGGCCGGTCGAGTCGATGAACACCGCGTACTGGTTCGAACGCCCTGGCGCAGCAGTCTTGTAGCCATCGCCAGCCTTGTAGGAGAGGCCGGTGGCGTCGATGTCGTGGCCCTTGGCCGAGCGCACCCAGCCTTTTTCCGAGAGCACCACGGTGATCTTCTCGTTCGGCAGCAAGTCGTGCTCGGACAGGGCCTTGGCCTCGGCACGTTCGACGATCGGCGAGCGGCGGTCGTCGCCGTATTTCTCGGCGTCTTCGATGATTTCCTTGCGCACCAGCTTCTTCAGCTTGGCTTCGCTGCCGAGCAGGGCCAGCAGTTTTTCACGCTCCTTGGCCAGTTCGTCCTGCTCGCCGCGGATCTTCATTTCTTCCAGGCGGGCGAGTTGGCGCAGGCGGGTGTCGAGGATGTAGTCGGCCTGAATCTCGGTCAGGCCGAAGGTTTCCATCAATACCGGCTTGGGCTGGTCCTCGCTGCGGATGATGCGGATGACTTCGTCGATGTTGAGGAAGGCGATCAACAGGCCTTCCAACAGGTGCAGGCGTTTCTCCACCTTGTCCAGGCGGAACTGCAGGCGACGGCGCACGGTGCCGACGCGGTATTGCAGCCACTCGACGAGCAGGGTGCGCAGGTCCTTGACCGACGGCTTGCCGTCGAGGCCGATGACGTTGGTGTTGACCCGGTAGCTGGACTCCAGGTCGGTGCTGGCGAACAGGTGCTGCATCAGCGCTTCGTGGTCGATGCGGCTGCTGCTCGGGATGATCACGATACGGCACGGGTTCTCGTGGTCGGACTCGTCGCGCAGGTCGGCGATCTGCGGCGCCTTGGACGGCTTGGCCTGCATCATCGCGGCGATCTGTTCCAGCACCTTGGAGCCGGAGACCTGGTGCGGCAGGGCGGTGACGACGATGTCGCCATCCTCGACGTGGTACACGGCGCGCATGCGCACCGAACCGCGGCCGGTCTGGTAGACCTTCAGCAGGTCGGCGCGCGGGGTGATGATTTCCGCCTCGGTGGGGAAGTCCGGCCCGGGAATGTGCTCGCTGAGCTGTTCGACCGTGGCGCCCGGCTCGTCGAGCAGGCGCACGCAGGCGGCGGCGACTTCGCGCAGGTTGTGCGGCGGCACGTCGGTGGCCATGCCCACGGCGATGCCGGTGGTGCCGTTGAGCAGCAGGTTGGGCAGGCGCGCCGGCAGGGTCGCCGGCTCGTTCAGGGTGCCGTCGAAGTTCGGCACCCAGTCCACGGTGCCCTGGCCCAGCTCGTTGAGCAGCACTTCCGAGTAGCGCGACAGGCGCGCCTCGGTGTAGCGCATGGCGGCGAAGGATTTCGGATCGTCCGGCGCGCCCCAGTTGCCCTGGCCATCGACCAGCGGGTAGCGGTAGCTGAACGGCTGGGCCATCAGCACCATGGCTTCGTAGCAGGCGCTGTCGCCATGCGGGTGGTATTTGCCGAGCACGTCGCCGACGGTGCGCGCCGACTTCTTGTGCTTGGAGTCGGCGTCCAGGCCCAGTTCGCTCATGGCGTAGACGATGCGCCGCTGCACGGGCTTCAGACCGTCGCCGATGTGCGGCAGGGCACGGTCCATGATCACGTACATGGAGTAGTTGAGATAAGCCTGCTCGGTGAAGTCGGCAAGTGACCGACGTTCCACGCCATCCAGGCTCAGGTCGAGGGATTCGCTCATGCGGGCCTCATGGTTGGGTGAATTGGCGCAGCACCAGGGTGCCATCGCGCTGGGTGAATTCGAGTTGTTTCAGGGCGCTCATGCCGAGCAGGATTTCGCCATCCATGTCCGGCATGATCACCGCGGAAATATCGGCGAGACGGATCTCGCCCAGTTCCAGGCTGGCCAGGCGCGTGCGGTAGCCGGTGGTGCTGCCGTTGGCGGTGCGCAGGCCGATCGGCGCGCCGCGCTTGAGGCCCAGGCGCTCGGCGACCCCGGCTGGAATCGCCACGGCGGTGGCGCCGGTGTCGAGCATGAAGCTCACGTCCTGGCCGTCGATACGACCGTCGGCCAGGTAGTGGCCGCTGCGCCCGCTGAGCAGGCGCACTTCGATGTAGCCGTCGCCGCGTACCGACTTGGGTTGCCCGTTGGGGTTCTCGCGACGATCTTCCCAGCCACCGAAGTAGTGGGTGGCGAGCACCATCGCCGCTGCCCAGGCGAGGATCATCATCACGCGTCCGGCGCGTTTGCCGGCGGGCTGTTCGCTCACGGCGCGCTCCAGCCGCCCTTGGGCGCGGCGAAGTGCCAGACGATAGGGCGAGTTTCGCCATCGGCGCGGGCCTGGTCGTTGTTGTCCAGGCCGACCCAGGCGCCGTCGGCGTCCATCGACAAGGCTTCGGCGGTACCGTAGGGGCCAGGGTAGCGGCGCCCGTCGATCATTGCTTCGGCAAGGAACGACCAGCATTTTTCCAGCTTGCCGTCGTCGGCGTTGCGGCGACAGATGCGATGTGCCGAGCGCTCCAGGGTGAACAGCTTGCCGTCGAACAGTGCGAGGTCGGCGAAGTCGCGTGACAGCTTCACGCCGCTTGCCGGGTCGACTCGCGACAATTCCTGGCCCGCCTGGGACAGCAGCACGCAGCCGTCATTGCAGCGCCAGCCCCCCTCCTTGTTGTGCAACAGCAGCAGGCCGCGACGTTCACGTTCGGCGGCCAGCCACAGGCGCTCGCCCTTGGCGTCGATGGCGATGCCTTCGAACAGCGCGTTGAAGTTGAGCAACATGCCGCTGGCACGGGCCTGGCGCACCAGGCTGGGGGGCAGGTTGAGCCATTCGGCGCTACCGCTGGCGCTGACGCGCAGCACGCTGGCATTGGCTTCGCTGACCAGGTAGCGGTTGCCGGCGCCATCGCAGGCGAGGCCTTCGAAGTCGAGATTACCGCCACGGAACAGGCCGGAGGCCCAGGTACGCATGCGCACGCCCCAGGGCAGGCCACT
Organism: Pseudomonas sp. LRF_L74; assembly: GCF_965644255.1. NCBI lineage: Bacteria > Pseudomonadati > Pseudomonadota > Gammaproteobacteria > Pseudomonadales > Pseudomonadaceae > Pseudomonas > Pseudomonas sp. LRF_L74. Next base: position 41,711 of record NZ_CBFFRH010000006.1, read on the forward strand.
TGCAGGAGCGGAAGGCGCCTCGAACAGTTCGGCCGTGGCTTGCAGGGCACCGTCTTTTTCCTGCAGGCGATAGAGACGGTCGTCGTCGCGGTCGGAAATGCCCAGCAACTCACTGCCACAACGGGCCAGCCCCGACAGGTTGCCGGCGGGCAGGTCATCGACGGGCAACTCGGCGAGCAGCTTGAGCTCTTCCGGCTCGGTCGGGGCTATGTCCTGGGCGGCGTGCAGCGAAGTGGCGAGAAACAGGCCAGCCACGAGGGCCGTCAGTCTCATGCCAGGACCTCGGCCAGGTTGCCCTTGGACTCCAGCCAGGATTTGCGGTCGCCAGCGCGTTTTTTCGCCAGCAGCATATCCATCACTTCACGCGTGCCTTCGAAGTCGTCCAGGGTCAGTTGCACCAGGCGCCGGGTGTTCGGGTCCATGGTGGTTTCGCGCAGTTGCGGCGGGTTCATCTCGCCGAGGCCCTTGAAGCGGGTGACCTGGGGCTTGCCACGACGTTTCTCGGCGCTCAGGCGATCGAGGATGCCGTCGCGCTCGGCATCGTCGAGGGCGTAGAAGATCTCCTTGGCCAGGTCGATGCGGTACAGCGGCGGCATGGCGACATACACATGGCCAGCGTCCACCAGCGGGCGGAAGTGCTGGACGAACAGGGCGCAGAGTAGGGTCGCGATGTGCAGGCCGTCGGAGTCGGCGTCGGCGAGGATGCAGATCTTGCCGTAACGCAGTTGGCTGAGGTCCTGGGAGCCCGGGTCGATGCCGATGGCCACGGCGATATCGTGGACTTCCTGGCTGGCCAGTACTTCGCCGCCGTCCACCTCCCAGGTATTCAGGATCTTGCCGCGCAGCGGCATGATCGCCTGGAATTCCTTGTCCCGCGCCTGCTTGGCCGAACCGCCGGCCGAGTCACCCTCGACCAGGAACAGCTCGCCACGCATAGGGTCCTGGCCGGCACAGTCGGCCAGCTTGCCGGGCAGCGCGGGGCCCTGGGTGATCTTCTTGCGCTCGACTTTCTTGCCGGCCTTGAGGCGGCGCCCGGCGTTGCTGATCGCCAGTTCGGCGAGTTGCAGGCCCAGTTCCGGGTGCGCGTTGAGCCACAGGCTGAAGGCGTCTTTCACCACGCCGGAGACGAAGGCGGCGGCCTCGCGGGAGGACAGGCGCTCCTTGGTCTGCCCGGAGAATTGCGGCTCCTGCATCTTCATCGAGAGGACGAAGGCAATGCGTTCCCAGACGTCTTCCGGCGCCAGCTTGACGCCGCGCGGCAGCAGGTTGCGGAATTCGCAGAACTCGCGCATGGCATCGAGCAGGCCTTGGCGCAGGCCGTTGACGTGGGTGCCGCCCTGGGCCGTGGGAATCAGGTTGACGTAGCTTTCCTGCACGCTCTCGCCGCCTTCCGGCAGCCACAGCAGCGCCCAGTCCACGGCTTCCTTGTTGCCGGCCAGGTTGCCGACGAACGGTTCGTCGGGCAGGCGCGCATGCTCGCTGACCGAATCGGCCAGGTAGGAGCGCAGGCCGTCTTCATAGTGCCATTCGCTCTTCTCGCCGCTGGCCTTGTCGATGAAGGTCACCGCCAGGCCGGGGCAGAGCACGGCCTTGGCCTTGAGCACATGCTTGAGGCGGCTGATCGAGAATTTGTGCGAGTCGAAATACTTGGCATCCGGCCAGAAATGCACGCTGGTGCCGGTGTTGCGCTTGCCGACCGTGCCGATCACTTCCAGGTCGCTGGCCTTGAAGCCGTCGGCGAAGGTCATCAGGTATTCGTTGCCATCGCGCTTGACCCGCACTTCGACACGGGTCGACAGGGCGTTGACCACCGAGATACCGACGCCATGCAGACCACCGGAGAACTGGTAGTTCTTGTTCGAGAACTTGCCGCCGGCGTGCAGCTTGGTGAGGATCAGCTCGACACCCGGCACGCCCTCTTCGGGATGGATGTCGACCGGCATGCCGCGCCCGTCGTCGGTCACTTCCAGGGAGTTGTCTTCATGCAGGATCACCTGCACCGACCTGGCGTGGCCGGCCAGGGCTTCGTCGACGCTGTTGTCGATGACTTCCTGGGCCAGGTGGTTGGGGCGCGTGGTGTCGGTGTACATGCCCGGGCGCTTGCGTACCGGGTCGAGGCCGGAAAGGACTTCGATGGCGTCTGCGTTGTAGGCGTTCTGCTGGGCCATAAGCTCGTCAGTCTTCTTCAAAGTGTTGAAAAGTCGAAATCCGCCCAGAGCGCCGGGGCGAAGCCGGCCAGCTCGAGGATTTCCGCAATGCGCAGGGCGAAGCCCTGGTAGCCATGGTCGCCGCCTTGCTGGATGTCCAGGTGACTGCCCTGGTAATACGTCGCGGCGCGGCGGTAGTCGAGGGTCTCGTCGGCGGTCTGCAGCCACACCGTGTAGCGGCTGGGATCGGCGAGGTGCTGTACGTCCAGCTCGGCAAGTGCCTGGATGTGGTCCGGGGTCAATTGCCAGGTTTCGCCGCTGTAATGGTTGGTCTGCGCGCCAAGAAAACCGTCGAACAGCTTGTGCGGACGCACTGCCGGGTTGATCAGCAGGGCATCCAGGCCATGCTGTTCGGCCAGGTAGGTGGCGTAGTAACCGCCGAGGGAACTGCCCACCAACAGCGGGCGTCCCCGTTCGCCGATGGCGGCCTGCAACTGGGCGATGGCCTGGCGCGGATGATGGTGCAGCGCGGGCACAGCCAGGCGCCCGGCGATGCCGAAGCGTTGCATGGCAGCCTGTAACTGGCGCGCCTTCTGCGACGCCGGCGAACTGTTCAGGCCGTGTATATAAAGAATGGATGTGGTCATGGGGTGGGGAGGCTACTCGGCACAAGCCCTTCGTAGCAAGCTGCGAGCTTCAAGCCAGGGGCCGGAGGCGTGGAGCCGCATGCTCTTGACGCTAATCAATACCCCTGAACGCTGTAGTCGATCTGGAAGTCGATGCCGGTGGCGCGGGAGACGCCGGTTTCCAGGCGGCCATCCGGGTGCAGGCGCAGCCAGCGATAGCCGGGGGCCTGGTCGCCCACCTTGAAGTCGTCGCTGCCGGGGGCGAACTGCACGCAGGTCGACGGCGAGGCCAGGAGCCTTGCGCCATTGCGCATCTGGTCGAACTCCTGGTGCACATGGCCCCAGAGCAGGGCCCTGACCTGGGGGAAGCGGTCCAGGACGGCAAACAGCGCATTGGGATTGAGGATGCCGATCGGGTCCATCCAGGCGCAGCCGATGGGCAGCGGATGGTGGTGGAAGCAGACCAGGTGATGGCGCTCGGGCGCTTCGCCCAAGGCCCGTTCGAGCAGGGCCAACTGGCCATCGTCAAGGTAGCCGGGCACGGCGTCGGGCACCGAGGAGTCGAGCAGGGTTATGCGCCAGTTGCCAATGTCGAGCACCGGGTCGAGCAGGTCGCTGCCAGTGCTGGCCTCGCGCATCACCGTGCGTTCGTCGTGGTTGCCAGCGTACCAGCGCATAGAAGGCGCCAGGCCTGCGCTGATTTCAAGGAAGCGCTGGTAGGACGCCAGGCTGCCATCCTGGGAGATGTCGCCGGTGGCCAGGATCAGATCGATGCCGGACTGTTCCTGGCGCACCCGATCGACCACGTGTTGCAGGCTGTTGCAGGTGTTCATGCCCAGCAATTGGCCATCCACCTCGGCGAAGAGGTGGCTATCGGTGATCTGGACGACCAGCACCGATTGCTCGACGGTGGGATGAGAGGGGCTCGACACGCATCGGCTCCTGGCAGTTTCACGGAGTGATCGTGGCGAGCCTGCAAGGTCTGCCGGCTCGCACGAACAATGAGGATGTTGACGAATTATGGTAGTTGAACGCCGCGAGGGTAAACCCGGGAAAGGTAATCAGTTCACGTTTGCAGAAGCCTCTTGCCCTCACGTGCCGGGATCTTACTCGAGAATGCTGGCTATTTCATGGCCACAGGCCAGGCAATGGCTCAGCCACTCGCCAAGGAACAGATTGAGCTGGCTTTTCTCGTCTGGCTGGTGCATGGCTGCATTGGGATAGGCATAGATGCTGCGAAAGCGCCGGGCATTCTGCGCGCTGGTCACCTCGGCCATGCGCGCGTCATGGTAGACGCGCACCTCCATGGTCGGCACCGGCAGCCAGGGCAGGCTATGTTCCTGGCGCACCTGCAGGGTGCTGGTGTAGGGGCAGGTTTCCACCACTTGCAGCACCAGCACGCCCGTCATCAGGTCGCCCTGGCTGAGGGCGACGCGGCGTTCGCCCTGGCCATCGCGCATGCTCGGCAGCAAGCGCAGCAAACGGGCGTAGTTGGCTTCGCAAGCGGCTTGCAGCTCGACCAGGTCGACGCGATAGCGCTCGCGCAGCAGGTTCACGTCCATAGCCCTCGTACTTCGCTGCGGTTCAAGGCCAGCCATTGCAGGGCGATGATGCTGGCGGCATTGCAGATGCGCCCATCCTTCACCGCTTGCAGGGCGTCTTCCAGCGGCCAGACCTGCACGCGAATGTCCTCGCCTTCTTCTTCCAGGCCGTGCACGCCGCCGGCGTTGCTGCTGTCGCAGCGGCCCAGGTACAGGTGTACGTGCTCGTCCGAACCGCCTGGCGATGGGAAGTAGCGGGTGATCGGCCACAGCGTGCCGAGGGTCAGGTCGGCTTCCTCGACGGCTTCGCGGCGGGCGACTTCCTCGGGTTCTTCTTGCTTGTCGATCAGCCCGGCGACCAGCTCGATCATCCAGGGGTTCTCGGCCTTGTGCATGGCGCCGACGCGGAACTGCTCGATCAGCACCACGCAATCGCGCTGCGGATCGTAAGGCAGTACGCACACGGCATCATGGCGCACGAACAGTTCGCGGGTCAGGACCCGGCCCATCTCGCCGGAGAACAGGCGATGGCGCACATGCAGGCGGTCGAGCTTGTAGAAGCCCTTGAAGCAGGACTCGCGTTTGATGATTTCTACGGCATCGGGGCCGGGGGTGTAGGTTTCTGGCATGCGAATGCACTCAACTGAATTTCGCGCCATCCTAGCGTGGTGACGCGCACGATGCAGCCCTCGCGCGTCGAACGCGGACTTGGCAGACTACGGCGGGAACGCTCCCGGCCACATACAGTCGAATCGCCAGCCGCCTTGCACGAAGGAAAACCCATGCGTCTTTTGAAAGTCATCGGTCTCGCTACGCTCGCCCTGAACATAGGCGCCTGCCAGAGTCTGTTCAAGCCCGATGACAAACAGCCTATCGCTTCGACCACGCAGAAGTGGGAACACCGGCCCGCCGGCTGCAGCGCCAGCGATTGCCCGCTGGTCAATGTCGAACTGCAGTTGCCCGAGGGCGACGCTACGTTGAACGCTCGTATCCTGCGCGATCTGCTGGCGCTGACTCGCGAGTTACCGGGCGATCCGTCGCCGCCTTCGCTGCAGGTCTACGAGCAGGATTTCCTGGCACGGGCCAAACCGGGCTGGAGCAGCTACCTGCAGGCCAAGATCCTCGAACAGCATGACCGCCTGATGATCATCGAGCTGTCCAGCTACCGTTTCGACGGCGGGGCCCATGGCATTCCCGGCCGTTCCTATATCAACTACGACACCCGGTTGAAGAAAGTCCTGACCCTGCAAGACATTCTGGTGCCGGGCGAAGAGGAAACGTTTTGGCAGACCGCCAGGCTGGCGCACCAGGCCTGGCTGGTGGCCAACGGACACGCCGACGACCGTGAGTACATCGAGACCTGGCCGTTCGAGCGCACCGACAACATCGCCTTCAACTATGGCAGTGTGCTGCTCAAGTACGATGTCGACCGTATCGCGCCCTACACGGTCGGCCACCCGGAACTGAAGATTCCCTATCCGCGGCTCAACGGCATCGTCAAGCCGCAGTACTTCCCTGGGCGCGGCTGATTCAGCGGCGACGCACCGTCATTCCCAGCAGCAGTTGCAGGATGGCGGCCAGGGCCAGCGCTGGCAGGGTCGAGCCGACGTCTGGAGCGAAGGTCGCCAGCGCGTGATAGGCCGCGATACCGCAACCCCAGGCCAGCAGCGTGTCCCAACGCAGGTCTGGCGCAGCGGCAAGATCGGTGCGCCGGCGACGCAGGATGAAGTGATCGACCAGCACCACGCCGAACAGCGGTGCGAACACCGAACCGATCAGCAGCAGGAAGTTCTGGTACTCGGCCAGCGGTGCGAGCAGGGCAACCAAGGTGCACAGCGCGCCAATGGCCAACGCCAGCCGCTCGACCTTGATCGGTAGCAGGATGCCGACCGATACGGCCGCCGAGTGGATGTCGGCGAAGGCGTTTTCCGACTCGTCGAGCAGGATCAACAGCAGCGGAATACCGATGCCCGCACCCGCCAGGGCCAGCAGCAGGGCATTGGCCTCGCCGCTGGGGACGAAGGCCAGGGTGTAGGCCACGCCCAGGCTCATCAGCCAGACGTTGCCGCAGAAGAATCCAACCGCCGTGCCGCCGAACACGCCCTTGGCGGCTTTGCCGAAGCGCGAGTAATCGGCGATCAGTGGCAACCAGGACAGCGGCATGGCGATGGCGATATCGAAGCCCAGGGCGAAGGACAACGAGCCATCGCCACGGGTGGCCCAGAGCACGGCCAGGTCGGCCTTGTCGAACAGGTTCCAGGTCAGCCACAGGCAGGCACCGAGCAGCAGCCAGATGCCCCACTTGCGCAGCACCCGACGAACGAAGGTCAGCGGGCCGGCGACTGCGAGCAGGGTGGCCAGGGCACCGAACAGCAGGGTCCACAACCATGGGCCGGTCAGCGCGCTGCTCTCGCCAAAGGCCTTGCCGGCGAGCAGGCTGGCGGCATCGCGCATGACGATGATCTCGAACGCGCCCCAACCGACCAACTGCAGCAGGTTGAGCAGGGCGGGCAGCGCCGCGCCATGTCGACCGAGACTGAGCTTGAGCGTGGCCATGGCCGACAGGCCGCTGTCCGTGCCGATCACCGCCACCGAGCCGAGCAGCAATACGCCGACCAGGGTACCGCAGAGAATCGCCATGAGCGCGCCGCTCATACCCAGCCCCGGCGCCAGCAACGCACCGAGTTGCAGGACCATGAGGCCGACGCCGAGGGAGAACCACAGCGAAGCGAAATCGCGGGCACCGAGCACACGCTTATCGGCGGGGACGGCGGCGCTGGGTGAATAGGTTGAGGCGGGTAGGGGCATTGTTAATACATCCAGGCAGGAAGATTGAGATGATGCTGGAAACCGAAGGTTGAACGACAGGCGAATTCGTTCAGCCTCCAGGACCTGTTCCCGTTTCAGCTTGGCTGGCTGAATTGAGGCAAAAGTGGACACCGAGATTACTTACCGTCACTCCCGCGAAGGCGGGAGCCCAAATAAAAAGCGCTTCTGGGTTCCCGCCTGCGCGGGAATGACGATGAACGTAAGCGTCCGCTCCTGCCTCATAGCTGCCTGCAAAATGGGAACATACCCGAGCCTCCAGCGCTGTTTTCGGCGTGTGTCACACCTGCCGATAAATCACCGAACCCTCGTCCTTGAAGCGCTCGGCCTGCTCGGCGAATCCCGCCTCGATGGCCTTCTGTTCGTCGGTCAGGCCGTTTTCCCTGGCGTACTCGCGCACTTCCTGGGTGATCTTCATCGAGCAGAACTTCGGCCCGCACATGGAGCAGAAGTGGGCGACCTTGGCCGAATCCTTGGGCAGGGTTTCGTCGTGGAAGGCGCGCGCGGTATCCGGGTCGAGGCCGAGGTTGAACTGGTCTTCCCAGCGGAATTCGAAACGCGCCTTGCTCAGCGCGTTGTCGCGGATCTGCGCACCGGGATGGCCCTTGGCGAGGTCGGCGGCATGGGCGGCGATCTTGTAGGTGATGATGCCGGTCTTGACGTCATCCTTGTTCGGCAGGCCCAGGTGTTCCTTGGGCGTGACGTAGCAGAGCATGGCGCAGCCGAACCAGCCGATCATCGCCGCGCCGATGCCGCTGGTGATGTGGTCGTATCCCGGTGCGATGTCGGTGGTCAGCGGGCCGAGGGTGTAGAACGGTGCCTCGTCGCAGCACGCCAGCTGCTTGTCCATGTTCTCCTTGATCAACTGCATCGGCACGTGGCCGGGGCCTTCGATCATGCACTGCACGTCGTGCTTCCAGGCGATCTTGGTCAGCTCGCCGAGGGTTTCCAGTTCGCCGAACTGGGCGGCGTCGTTGGCGTCGGCGATGGAGCCGGGACGCAGGCCGTCGCCCAGCGAGAAGCTGACGTCGTAGGCCTTCATGATTTCGCAGATTTCCTCGAAGTGGGTGTAGAGGAAGTTCTCCTGGTGATGGGCCAGGCACCACTTGGCCATGATCGAGCCGCCGCGGCTGACGATGCCGGTGACCCGCTTGGCGGTCAGCGGCACGTAGCGCAGCAGTACGCCGGCGTGGATGGTGAAGTAGTCGACGCCTTGCTCGGCCTGCTCGATCAGGGTGTCGCGAAACAGCTCCCAGGTCAGGTTCTCGGCCACGCCGTTGACCTTCTCCAGCGCCTGGTAGATCGGTACGGTGCCAATCGGCACCGGCGAGTTGCGGATGATCCACTCGCGGGTTTCGTGGATGTGCTTGCCGGTGGACAGGTCCATCACCGTGTCCGAGCCCCAGCGAATGCCCCAGGTCAGCTTGGCCACTTCTTCTTCGATGGAAGAGCCCAGCGCCGAGTTGCCGATGTTGCCATTGATCTTCACCAGGAAGTTGCGGCCGATGATCATCGGCTCCAGCTCGGTGTGGTTGATGTTCGCCGGAATGATGGCGCGGCCACGGGCCACTTCGTCGCGAACGAACTCAGGGGTGATTTCCTTGGGAATGCTGGCGCCGAAGCTGTTGCCAGCATGCTGTTCCTTGAGCAGGCCGGCGGCGCGGTGCTCGGCGAGCTTCATGTTCTCGCGGATGGCGATGTATTCCATCTCCGGGGTGATGATGCCCTGGCGCGCGTAGTGCATCTGGCTGACGTTCTTGCCGGGCTTGGCGCGGCGCGGGTTGCGCACGTGATTGAAGCGCATCTTGGTCAGCTCGGCATCGGCCAGGCGCTGCTGGCCGAAATGCGAGGTCAGCCCTGGCAGCACCTCGGTGTCGTCGCGGTCGATGATCCAGGCGCTGCGCACGTCGGCCAGGCCCTTGCGCACATCGATGGTCACGTTCGGATCGGTGTACGGGCCGGAGGTGTCGTAGACGGTGACCGGCGCGTTGATCTCGCCGCCGAAGTCGGTGGGCGTGACATCCAGGCTGATCTCGCGCATCGGCACGCGGATGTCCGGGCGAGAACCCTGCACGTAGATTTTTTGCGAACGCGGGAACGGCTGGATCGACTGCTGGTCGACCTGGGCGGACTCACTGAGATTCTGTTGTTGTTTGATGCTCATCGGCTCGGCTCCTGGGTGAATGTCGGAGCGAACCTGAAGATGCGACGAAGCAACACCGCGCCAGAGCTGCCGGTTCATGCAGGAGTCACAGTGAGCGCCGGCATGATCGACAGCCAGGGCGCGGGCACACCACGAACGCGGTGTGGGGGAAATCCGCTGGATGCGTCGTTGCATGTCAACGAGCGGGGCGGATACCTCTTGTTCCCTACGCAGGCCTTAACCTGATCAGGTTCAACGGGATCCGGAACTTTCCGATCTCAGCCCATGCTTCTGGGCACCCCGACAAGAACGTTGCCGAGTCTACGGGCTGCGCTATTGATTGCCAAGGGACTCGTACCTCCCTTAGCCTTGCCCGCTACCCGCCGACACGAAAGGATTCATCATGCTGCGCCGATGCTCACTGGCCATCGCTATCGCCGTTGCCGCCTCCGGGATTTGCCTGGCGGATGAAACCTTGTCGGGTGGCAAGGCCGGGCTGGTCGCCATCTACGACGAGGCGGTGAAGAACAATGCCGACCTGGCCGCCTCGCGAGCGGACTACCTGGCGCGAATCGAGACCGTGCCCCAGGCGCGCGCCGGTCTGTTGCCGAACCTGTCCGGCGGTGTGGACATCAATCACAATCGCACCGTGCTCGACCAGCCGGCGGCGAAGATCAACCGCAGCGGCAACCTGTTCCGTGCCAGCCTCAGCCAGCCGTTGTTCCGTGCCGACCGCTGGTTCCAGTACCAGGCGGCCAGGGATGTCAGCGAGCAGGCGGCCCTGGAGTTGTCGGCGACCGAGCAGAACCTGATCCTGCAGAGCGCCGAAGCCTACTTCGCCGTCTTGCGGGCCCAGGACAACCTGGCCTCGACCAAGGCCGAGGAGGCGGCGTTCCAACGCCAACTGGACCAGGCCAACGAGCGCTTCGACGTCGGTCTCTCCGACCGTACCGATGTGCTCGAAGCCCAGGCCGGTTTCGACAACGCGCGGGCCAGCCGGATTCTCGCCGAGCGCGACGTGCAGGATGCCTTCCAGGCGCTGGTGACGCTGACCAATACCGAGCACAGCGCTATCGAGGGCGTGCAGCACAGCCTGCCAATCCTGGCGCCGGTGCCCAACGATGCCAAGTCCTGGGTCGATACCGCCGCGCGGCAGAATCTCAATCTGCAGGCCAGTAACTACGCGGTCAGCGCTGCCGAGGAAACCCTGCGTCAACGCAAGGCCGGCCACGCGCCGACGCTGGACGCGGTGGCCCAGTATCAACGCGGCGATAACGATTCGCTGGGCTTCACCAACACCGGCGTGCCGGGCGATCCGGTCTATCGCGGTGACGTCGAGCAAAGCTCCATCGGCCTGCAACTGAACATTCCGCTGTACAGCGGCGGCCTGACCAGTTCCCAGGTACGCGAGTCGTACCAGCGCCTGAACCAGAGCGAGCAGCAGCGCGAGAGCATGCGCCGCCAGGTGGTGGAAAACACCCGCAACCTGCACCGCGCGGTGAATACCGACATGGAGACCGTGCAGGCGCGACGCCAGTCGATCATCTCCGGGCAGAGCGCCCTGGAGGCCACCGAGATCGGCTACCAGGTCGGCACGCGCAACATCGTCGACGTGCTCGAGTCCCAGCGCCAGCTGTACAGCGCGGTGCGCAACTACAACAACGCCCGCTACGACTACATCCTCAACAACCTGCGCCTGAAGCAGGCGGCCGGCACCCTCGCTCCCTCCGACCTGCAAGCGCTGTCCGCCTACCTCAAGCCCGACTACGACCCGGACCGCGACTTCCTGCCGCCCGACCTGGCCAGGGCGGCCGAGGGCCGAGTGGCGCGCTGATGAAAGGTTGGATGCTGGACGGCAGGCCGGTGGATTGTTGACCCTTCCCCGGCAAGCCGCCTCCAGCGCTTCGAGCGAAGGCCGCTTGCTCTACAGGTATCCCGAGCAGCACTTCTTGAACTTCTGCCCGCTGTTGCAGGGGCAAGGATCGTTGCGCGCCGCTTTCAACGGTGCGCTGGGGTCGATGAAGTACCAGCGCCCGTCGATCTGCACGAAGGCCGAGCGCTCGTGGTGGCGGTGTTCGCCATCTGCGTCATGCCAGCGGGCGTTGAAGGTGACCAGGGCGTGTTCGGGCTGGGCGCCGATCACTTCCGCCTGTTCCACCTCCAGGCCGAGCCAGGTACTGCCCAGGCTCCAGGCCCGGATCGCCGCCTCGTCGAGGGCTCCTTGCTGGGCCGGCAGGGTAGTGGCGACCAGGTAATCGATGCGGCCCAGCACATAGGCGCTGTAGCGCGAGCGCATCAGCAGCTCGGCGCTCGGTGCGGGCACGCCGTCGTGATAATGGCCGCAGCAGTGTTCGAGGGAAACGCCGCTGCCGCAGGGGCAGGTCACAGCCATCGGAGTTACCACCAGTATTTGCCGAAGTTTTCCGGGTTGGCCCAGAACTTGGCGTTCAGCCAGTCCGGGACTTGTTTGTAGTCACGTATATCGTAGGTGAACAGGGTCAGGGTCTGCGCGTCGCGGCTGAAGCGCTCGTTGGCTTGCAGGGCCAGGGAAAAGAAATCGGTTTCCTGCCAGGCGCAGGCCTGCAGGTCGGCCAGCACGGCGATACGGCTGGCGTTGAGGTTACGAATACCGCCGAGCAGTTCCAGGCCCTGGCGTTTGGGCAGGTGCTCCAGGCAGTCGATCACCAGGGCCAGGTCGAAACGCTGTGCGGCCAGTGCGTCGGGAAGCAGGCCCGCGGGAGCATGGGCCAGTGTGGTTTGCGGGTGCGCCTGGACGAAGGCGTCTAGCGCGGGTAATTGGCTGGCGCCCACGAGCAGCAGGCGCTGTGGCTGATGGTGGTCGAGCAGTGCGGCCAGCGCCTGCTGCGGTGTACGCGCGGAAAAACTCTGAATCATTTGTTGAATCTCTGGCGATGGAACCAAGACTAAAGGCCGTGGGGGATAAGAAGTGCCGGTCGATGGCGGATTGCACAACGGGTGTCTTTAATCCCTTGTTGTCGGTTTGATGCCGATTTCTACAGGAGACCTGAAATGAGCACCATAAGGAAAGCTGTACCCGTGGTATTGGCCTGCGGTCTGGTCACGGGCTGTGCCGGTATCCAGAAAAACGACTGGCCCACCTGTGCCGCGGTCGGTGGCGTTGGCGGTGCCGCGCTGGGCGCCATCGAGAGTTCCTCCTGGGCGGGCGGTGGCGCCGCCCTGGGGGCCGGGCTTGGCGCTGCGTATTGCTGGGTCCATGGTGAGGGCGAGCGCGTCGCCGTGGTCGAGCAGACCGAGACGACAGTGGTCGAAGAGCCTGCCGCGCCGGCGCCGGAAACCGCCGAGGCGGTACGTGTCGAGCTGGACGTGAAGTTCGATTTCGACAAGTCGGTGGTCAAGCAGGAGAGCTACGGCGACATCAAGGCCCTGGCCGACTTCATGAGCCAGTATCCACAGACCAGCACGGTGGTCGAGGGGCACACCGACTCGGTCGGTACCGACGCCTACAACCAGAAACTCTCCGAACGCCGTGCCAATGCGGTACGTGACGTACTGGTCGAGCAGTACAGCCTCGATGCGGGGCGGGTGAGCTCGGTGGGCTATGGCGAGAGCCGGCCGGTGGCTGACAACGCGACCGAGGAAGGCCGGGCGATCAATCGTCGTGTGGAGGCGCAGGTCGAAGCGCGCCCATAAGGCTCGTGAAAATGAGAAGGCCGGCGTCCCAATCAGGGCGCCGGCTTTTTTTATTAGAACGTGTTCACGATCTTTCCTGTTCGAATGGCGGCTTCGAGGGCGGACCTTCGGGCGATGAACGTTATTGCGCAGTATGTTTAGCCGTCATTCCCGCGAAGGCGGGAATCCAAATGCGTTGGTCTTCTCGATTATTCCCCTTCGGGCCAGCGCAAGCGCTGTTCAGCGATGGAGTCGCTGTCCCGCCTGCGCGGGAATGACGATTGAGGGTGTACCGGGCGTTCGTAGAACGTCCGCTCTTGCCTCGACGCAGCCAGTCGAACGAGCTCGCGAGATCGTGCACAGGCTCTTAGAACATCGGCCGCGCGGCGGCAATCGCCACTACGCTCAGGCCCAGCAGCAGGTTGATGCCGACCAGGCGGCGGATGCGCCCCATCGCCTGGCCGCCAGCCGGCCAGTCCTGGGCCTCGACCGCGCGACGCAGGGCAGGCAGTTGCAGCGCCTGGATGCGAACGAACAGCGCCAGCATGGCGATGCCCAGGCCCATCATGATCTGCACGTAGCGCGGCGCGCCGTCGAGGCCGGCGAAGCGCAGGTGCAACAGGCCCACACCGCCTACGGCGAGCACGATCACCGCCAGCCACACCCAGGCAAAGAAGCGCCGCAGCACCTCGCTCCACAGCTTCAGGCGTTCAGTTGCCGGCAGCACGGTCGAGGCCGGGCGCAGGACCATCCAGGCGAAGAACATGCCGCCGACCCAGACCATGGCGGCCAAGGCATGCAGTGCATAGATGAGGGCGAAAACGGTCATTCGGTCAATCTCCGGTGGCGGTCAGCGAATCGCGCGCTATGATAGCCGCCCGGTCGAACCACTGAAAATTTATCCAGCCTTTTGCGCCCATGCTCAGCACCGAACTCAAGTCCCAGATCCAGGGCGCCTACAGCCGTTTTCTCGAAGCCAAGGGCCTGAAACCCCGTTATGGCCAGCGGCTGATGATCGCCGAGATCGCCAAGGTGCTCGGTGCGATCAAGCAGAACGACGAAGGCCAGCGCGATGGCGAGCCCGCCGTGGTAGCCGTGGAGGCGGGGACCGGGACCGGCAAGACGGTGGCCTACAGCATGGCTGCCATCCCCACGGCCAAGGCTGCCGGCAAGCGCCTGGTGATCGCCACCGCGACCGTCGCCCTGCAAGAACAGATCGTGCACAAGGACCTGCCGGACCTGATGCGCAACAGCGGCCTGAGCTTCAGCTTCGCCCTGGCCAAGGGGCGCGGGCGCTACCTGTGCCTGTCCAAGCTCGATACCTTGTTGCAGGAAGGCGAGGCCCAGGGCGCCACGGCGCAATTGTTCGCCGATGAAGGCTTCAACATCGAAGTCGACGAAAAGAGCCAGAAGCTGTTCACCAGCATGATCGAGAAGCTGGCCGGCAACCGCTGGGACGGCGACCGCGACAGTTGGCCGGAAGAACTGGAAGACCCGGTCTGGTCGCGCCTGACCACCGACCACAGCCAGTGCACCACGCGGCATTGCCCCAACTTCCAGCAATGCGCCTTCTACCGGGCGCGCGAGGGCATGGGCAAGGTCGACGTGATCGTCACCAACCACGACATGGTCCTCGCCGACCTGGCTCTGGGCGGCGGCGCGGTACTGCCGGACCCGCGCGAAACCCTCTACGTATTCGACGAAGGCCACCACCTGCCGGACAAGGCCATCGGCCACTTCGCCCACTTCAGCCGCCTGCGCAGCACCGCCGACTGGCTCGGCCAGGTGGAAAAGAACCTGGCCAAGTTGCTGGCGCAGAACCCGTTGCCGGGCGACTTCGGCCGTCTGCTCGAAGGCGTGCCCGAACTGGCGCGCGACCTGCGCACCCAGCAGCAATTCATGTTCACCACCTGCGAGCAACTGGCGGATTTCCGCGCCGGTGAGGACATGGAGGGCCGCGAACGCCCGCGTCACCGCTTCGAAGGCGGCGTGATTCCCGAACATCTGCGTGAGCAAGGCATCGAGTTGAAGAAGGGCTTCAGCAAGCTCACCGACCTGTTCACCCGCCTGACCGAATTGCTCAAGGAGGCGATGGACAACGAAGGCACCGGCATCGCCAGCCACCAGGCCGAGGAGTGGTATCCCTTGTTCGGCAGCCTGCTGGCGCGCGCCCAGGGCAACTGGGAGCTGTGGACGGCCTTTACCATCGAAGACCCGCAAGACAGCGTGCCGATGGCGCGCTGGCTGACCCTGGCCGATGGCGGCGCGCTGTACGACATAGAAGTCAACGCCAGCCCGATCCTCGCCGCCGAGACCTTGCGTCGTAACCTGTGGAATGTCGCCTACGGCGCGCTGGTGACCTCCGCTACGCTGACTGCCCTGAACAGCTTCGACCGTTACCGCATGCGCTCGGGCTTGCCCAAGGCTGCCGTTACCGCCGTGGTGCCGAGCCCGTTCCATCACGCCGAAGCTGGTGTGCTACGCGTGCCGGACCTGAAGGCCGACCCGCGCGATGCCGCCGCCCACACCGCTGCCATCGTCCGCGACCTGCCCGACCTGGTGAAGGGCTCGCGCGGCACGCTGGTGCTGTTCTCCTCGCGCAAGCAGATGCAGGAAGTGTTCGACGGCCTGGAACGCGACTGGCGCAAACGCGTGCTGATCCAGGGCAATCTGTCCAAGCAGGAAACCCTGAACAAGCACAAGGCGCGGGTCGATGATGGCGAGGAGAGCGTGCTGTTCGGCCTCGCCAGTTTCGCCGAGGGTGTCGATTTGCCGGGGGCCTATTGCGAGCACGTGGTCATCGCCAAGATCCCCTTCGCCGTGCCGGACGACCCGGTCGAGGCGGCGTTGGCGGAGTGGATCGAGGCGCGTGGCGGCAATCCGTTCATGGAGATCGCCGTGCCCGATGCCTCGCTGCGCCTGGTCCAGGCCTGCGGTCGCTTGCTGCGTACCGAGCAGGATCGCGGCACCATCACGTTGCTCGACCGCCGCGTGGTCACCCAGCGCTACGGCAAGGCGATCCTCAACGCACTGCCGCCGTTCAGGCGGGAGATCGGTTGATCGCAGTGGCAAGCCTCACGCTGCACGTTGAGAGCGAGAGGCCGAAGGATGCGTGACAGCTCGTCCTGTCGCTGTTCCCAAGCGCGGCAGCCATTGCGACAATCGCCAGTCATTCGTATTCATGGATCGTGTTTCGATCCAGGTCCAATCATCAAAGGGAGTCAGGTTTGCAGATCCAGGGTTATTTCGACCTGCAGTTCGAGGCACTGAAAGAGGCCTTCGCCGAGCTGTTCAACGATCCCCAGGAGCGGGGCGCCGCGCTCTGCGTCCAGGTTGGCGGGGAAACCGTGGTCGACCTCTGGGCCGGGGTCGCCGACAAGGACGGTGCCGAAGCCTGGCACAGCGATACGATCCTCAACCTGTTCTCCTGCACCAAGACCTTCGCCGCCGTGACGGTGCTGCAACTGGTCGAAGCGGGCAAGCTGGAGCTGGACGCGCCCGTCGCGCGCTGGTGGCCGGAGTTCGCCGCGGCGGACAAGGCGCGTATCAGCGTGCGCCAGTTGCTCGGTCACACCGCCGGTCTGCCTGCTCTACGTGAGGCCCTGCCGGCCGAGGCACTCTATGACTGGCCGCGAATGACCGAAGCCCTGGCCGCCGAGGCGCCCTGGTGGACGCCAGGGCAAGCTCATGGCTACGCGGCCATCACCTACGGCTGGTTGGTCGGCGAACTGATCCGCCGCGTCGATGGCCGTATGCCGGGGGATGCCATCGTCGCGCGGATCGCCAAACCCCTCGACCTGGATTTCCACATTGGCCTGGACGACAGCGAGTTTCACCGCGTCGCACACATCGCCCGCAAGAAGGGCGAGATGGGCGATGCAGCGGCCCAGCGCCTGCTCAAGTGCATGATGAGCGAGCCCACGGCGCTGACTACCCGTGCCTTCGCCAACCCGCCATCGATTCTCACCAGCACCAACAAGCCCGAATGGCGTCGTATGCAACAGCCCGCCGCGAATGGGCATGGCAACGCCCGTGCCCTGGCAGGTTTTTACGCGGCGCTGCTCGATGGTCGCTTGCTGGAGGCTGAATCGCTCAATGAGATGACCCGCGAGCACGCGCTCGGCGATGACAAGACCCTGCTGACGGCCACGCGCCTGGGGCTGGGCTGCATGCTCGACCAGCCGCGGGTGGCCAATGCCAGCTACGGCCTGGGCGGCAAGGCATTCGGTCATCCCGGGGCGGGCGGCTCCAGCGGTTTTGCCGATCCGGAGCGTGAGGTGGCGTTCGGTTTCGTCACCAATAGCCTCGGCCCCTATGTATTGATGGACCCGCGCGCGCAAAAACTGGCGCGCGTACTGGGCGAATGCCTTTGAACCGAAGCCCGCAGATGCGAACTTCGCCGACTCACTCTTGTTTTTGACGGACTGCCCATGATCTCGACCAAACCCCTCGTTTTCGCTCTGTGCATCGCTGTCGCCGGTTGTGCCGGCAAATCGGAAAAAACCGCTGATGTCGCCGACGGCGGGCATTGGTGGTGGCCGTTCGGCAAGTCCGAAAAGGCCGCCGAAGCGCCGGAAATCGACCAGAAGGTCACCCAGGCTTGGCTCGACGAGTACGAGCCGAAGCTGCGTGAGTCCTTGAAGGGCACCAAGTTCGAAGTGGAACGGCGCGATAACGTGCTGGCGATCACCGCGCCGGTCGATGGCTCGTTCAATCCGGATCGCCCCAATATGCTGCTGCCATCCACCCTGGGTTCATTCACCGCAGTGGCGAAGATGCTCGAGGCGGACCCGAAGACCGCCGTGCTCGTTCTGGGGCATGCCGACAGCACCGGCAAGCTCGAGGCCAACCGCAAGCTGAGCGAGGACCGGGCCAAGGCGGTGGCGGCGATCTTCCGTCTCAGCGGCCTGCAGCGCGACCGCCTGCTGCTCAAGGGGGTCGGTCCGGATATGCCGCGCGCCGCCAACGACAGTGCCGAAGGGCGCGCCCTGAACCGCCGCGTCGAGCTGCTGCTCACGCCGCAGGCCACCCTGGTGGCACTGCTCGCGCACTACAACCAACCGGCGACGGCCCCTGCCGTGGATCAAGCCTCGAAAACCGCGGCCAAGTAAGATTCGGTTTTCTGTCGCGCGGACGAATCGCCGTTCGCGCGTTACTCAGAACCTGTTCACGATCTTTTGGACCAGAGCCTGTTTTTAACGCGGTATGGCCGACGGACAGGAGATCGTGGACAAGTTCTCATACGGAGCCTGACCATGTCCCAATCCCTCGCCGACATGCGGCGTGACTACACCCGCGACGGCCTCAGCGAAGCCCAGGCGCCGGCCGAGCCGTTGCCATTGTTCCAGCAGTGGTTCGCCGACGCGGTGAAGACCGAGCAACTGCCCGTTGAGCCCAACGCCATGACCCTGGCCACCGTGGACCAGGAAGGGCGGCCGCATTGCCGGGTGTTGTTGCTCAAGGGCGTCGACGAGCGCGGCTTCACGTTCTTCAGCAACTACGAGAGCGACAAGGCGCGCCAGTTGAGCGAGCGTCCGTTCGCCGCCATGACCTTCTTCTGGCCGAGCCTGGAGCGACAGGTGCGCATCGAAGGACGGGTCGCGCAGGTCTCGGCCGAGGAGTCCGACGAGTATTTTCAGGTACGTCCGCTAGGCAGTCGCCTCGGCGCCTGGGCCTCGCCGCAAAGCCGGGTGATCGCCGACCGCGAGGTCCTGCAGGCGCTGCTGGTGGAAACCGAGCAGCGCTTTCTCGACCAGGCGCCGCACTGCCCGCCGTTCTGGGGCGGATACCGCTTGGCGCCGGAGCGGATCGAGTTCTGGCAAGGCCGCGCCAGTCGTTTGCACGATCGTCTGAATTACCGCCGCAATGGCCAAGGCTGGCAGCGCGAGCGCCTTGCGCCTTGAGCTGAAATAGCCTGACGTCATATGTTGCAGTGCGGATACAGGATGCATGTGACATACGTCAGCCTGCGGAGTCTAATTGGTTACTGCCCAATCTGGAGTGATTGTTATGCGTATTTCCATGCTGTTGACCGCCACCTTCACCGCTGCCGCCATGTTGCTGGGTGGCTGTGCCTCCGATCTGAGTGGCGATACCTACAGCCGTGACGAGGCGCGCCGGGTGCAGACCGTGCGCATGGGCACCATCGAGGCCCTGCGTCCGGTGAAGATCGAAGGCACCAAGACGCCAATCGGCGCTGGCGCCGGTGCCGTGGTCGGCGGCGTGGCCGGCAGCACCGTCGGTGGCGGCCGTGGTTCGCTGGTCGCCGCGGTAATTGGCGCCGTGGCCGGTGGTCTGCTGGGCTCGATGACCGAAGAAGGCCTGACCCGTACCCAGGGTGTCGAGATCACCGTGCGTGAAGACGACGGCAGCATGCGTGCCTATGTGCAGCAGGTTGAGCAGAACCAGATCTTCCGGGTTGGCGAGCGTGTGCGCATCATGAGCGTGGATGGCACCAGCCGCGTCAGCCACTGAGTCATGAACTGAAGGCTGGCAGAGTCCAGCCTTCGTCACTCTGCTGCGTGCTGGCTAAACGGCGGCGGGATGCTGATTGGCAAGCGGAAGGCCGCTCGCGAGAGCACGGGCAGGTTCTTGCCGCCTTGGGGCGTGTGAATGTTTACGACGCATGGAGGCTTTCCAATACAAGCGCCAGCGTCTTCGCCTGGTCTTCAGCCAGGTCGATGATATGAAAGCCGCCCCAGCCATGCTGGCCGTTGGTGCCGGAGCGGCTCCACAGGCAGTCGGCGCCCAGCTGGATTTCATGCACGCCGTTGACGGGGGTTTCCAGCACCAGCCGGCAGGCCCAGACCGAGTCCACGGCCATTGGCGTATCACTGAACAGCATGAAGCCCTCGGCCGACAGGTCGACGATCCGCCCCAGGCGGGCACCGCTGTGCAGATCGAGCAGTTCCATGGTCAGCGCCGGGGCATGGCGTGGGTGTTGGCGACGGTCTTCCATTCAGGCTCCTTGGCTGTTTTCCGGTGGCCGCCCGGTCAAGCGTTGCAGGACGCGAACGATCGCGCCGAGGGCTCGATCCATCAGCGGGGATTCACGCTCTGCCGTGAGGATGCGCGCCTGGCCCGATTCTATTTCCAAGGCTAGCTGCCTGATCGGTTTGATCGCCGCACGCTGGCCCGTCTGGTCCACGAACATGTAGTTGTGCGTTGTCGAACTGAACCAGGACAGCTTCAGCTGGCGCCGCTCCTGGCCCAGGACGAATTCGAACCAGGTTCCGAACTCCAGGCGCTGTAGCTCGCGGACCAGTTCTTGCTGCCGGGGGGACAGAGGCGTCAGTGTCTGCGAGATGATCGGTCCTGCATCCTCGCCGAGCATGGCGCCGAGAGGGCTTTCCGGCAGGTTGGCCTTGAGGCGCTCGGCGATCTGCGGCTGTTGCGCCTGTACGGCATGCTGACAGGCGACGATGTCCTGCAGCAGTCGACGTACGCCGTCCGCATGGTAACCGCCCAGTAGCTCCAGGCCCTGGCGCATGTCATCGAGGAGGGGTAGGCGAATCTGTTGCAGTCTTGCCTTGCCTTCTTCGTCCAGCACGGTGCCGCTCCAGGCCAGGCGTTCGGCGACCTCGCCAGCGCGGTGCCATTCGACGCTGTCTACGCCGCTGCGAAGCAGAATGAAGACCAGCACGTCGGTCCAGGTCAGCTCCAGGAAGTTGTGGATGATGGCCGGCACGCTGCGTTCATGCAGGGCATGATTGATGACATCGACCGCTCGCTGCCGGGCATCGAGCAGCTTGTCACGCCCCTTGGCCGCCTCGATGGCGCGGCGCTCGCGCAGTTCGACCTTGTGCCTGAGGGTGACGAGGTATTCATTGAACTCGCCGAGCAGTTGCTCCAGTTGTCGCATGTCGCCATCGAAGCTGTTGATGATCTGTTCGATCACCCAATGAATCTTCGCCAGCAGTCCGCGCTCGTTCTCTTCGTCACCGTACAGCACGCCAGCCTTGGCCATGGCGTTGAGCAGCCGCCTGGCCGGGTGTTGGTGCTGGGTGAACAGCGCCCTGTCCTGCAGGGCAATGCGCAAGTACGGCGTATGCAGGTGGGAAAGCGCCGCCTTGAAACTGTCGGGCAGGTTGTCGTCGTCGAGGATGAAGTCGAACAGCATGCCGACCAGGTCGATGACATCCGCCTCCACATTGGCCAGCGCCTTGGGCTTGTTGCTGCTCTCCACGCTCAGTTGCTGTTGCAGGTCGGCCTTGAACGCACCCACGGCCTTGGGTTGTTGCACCAGGCGGCTGAACTCGCGGGCTGACTGGCGTTGCAGGTGATCGAGGGCTTCGAACAGTTCACTGCGGCTGTAAGTGCTTTCAGCGTGCGGCACGTAGTGAGTGATGCTTGGGGTGCCACCCAGAAGGGCTGAGCCGGCCTGCCGCTGCCGGTGCTCGTTGAGCAGTATGGTCAGGCTGTCGAGCAGTTGGTTGGCGTCAACGCTTGGCCTGTCCTCTGGCCCCGCGTGCTCGGCCGTGGTTGGTGTCGGCGGGGCCGTGGCAGGGCGAGAAGAGTCCGGCTTGCGCAGGGCGTTGAGTTTCAGGTTGGGCAGGATGCCCCGCTCGATCAGGCGACTGTTGAGCGCCTGGTACAGCTTGTCGAGGCTGTACATCACGTGTTGATCGAACAGCACGTAGAGCGTCATCTTGATACGCAGGGGAAACGGGTGAGGCGCCAGGGCCTGGCGAAATGCCTGGGCAATTGCCTGGGGCCCGAAGGGGTTGCTGTCTTCGCCAAGCTTCTGGCCGTTGTTGAGCAGCGCCAGGCGTTGCTCGAGGGCGAACAGCGACTGTGCGGCACGAGCCTTGACCCGGCTGACCATGTTGGTGACCTGCAGGCTTTCTTCGTAATCCTCGTTCTGCACCAGCGACAGCTCGTCCGCATCCAGCTCGACAGGCGCATTCTGCGCTGCGCCCTTGCCTTCGAGGAACTCGGCGAAGTTCGTGGCGATGCGTTGGTGGTAACTGCGTTCGATCTGCGGGCGCAGCTTGCGCAGATCGCGCATGTTGTCGAAGAACAGCGTTTGCACACGATTGTTCTCGGCTTTATCGGCGCACTCGAACAACGTGTCATCGACCTGGGCGAACAATTCGGCGAGCTGTTCCGCGAGGCGATTCATCACCAGCTTGCGACATTCCTGGACGAGTTCGCCGAAGCGCGGCTGAATGCCTCGTCCGGCCAAGTTCGCAGGCTTCGGCGTGTCCGAAGGGATGTCGGTATTGCTCATGGACGTTTCCACGCCGCTGACCGGCTGAGTCAGATTGATAGATTTACATGGCCTATATAGTAGCTTGAAGCGTAACGGCACGGCGTTGAGCTTTAAATGAAATGCAGGCTTGACAGCTTCGTTTGGAAACGTAAAATGGCGCGCCTCTGAGGCAGGAACGGAAACTGACCTGAAGCAGAGATGGAGGTAAAGCTGTTCCGCGATAGCTCAGTCGGTAGAGCAAATGACTGTTAATCATTGGGTCCCTGGTTCGAGTCCAGGTCGCGGAGCCAACCTTCCTTCGGGGTATAGCGCAGTCCGGTAGCGCGCCTGCTTTGGGAGCAGGATGTCGGGAGTTCGAATCCCCCTACCCCGACCATTTCAGGGTCGTTAGCTCAGTTGGTAGAGCAGTTGGCTTTTAACCAATTGGTCGTAGGTTCGAATCCTACACGACCCACCATGCAGCCTGGTTTGACCAGGAATGAAAAACCCGCCAAGTGCGGGTTTTTTATTGCCTGCGATTCATGTTTTCTCTGTGGCAGGGTTCTACTTCGAGCGTCTGTGGATTCGCCAGCATGGTCGGCTCGCACCGTAGGAGCCAGGCCTTGCCTGACGCCTACGGATACGCTGCGCACATCAGTGCAGTTTCAGCCTCGGGTCGGTGCTGCGGCCGATACGGTCGCTGAGCATCAGCAGCAGGGTGCGGAACGTGCCGTACAACGCCATCTGGTGCATGCGGTACAGGGAGATGTAGAACATCCGTGCCAGCCAGCCCTCCAGTTTTACGCTGCCCATCAGATTGCCCATCAGGTTGCCGACGGCGCTGAAGCTCGACAGCGAGATCAGCGAGCCATAGTCCTGATAGCGATATTCCGGCAGTGGTTGTCCGGCGAGATGCAGCTTCAGCGATTTGACCAACAGCGACGCCTGCTGGTGTGCGGCTTGGGCGCGAGGCGGCACGTTGCGGCCTTCTTCGCCTTGCGGGCAGGCTGCGCAGTCGCCGAAGGCGAATATGCTGTCGTCGCGGGTGGTTTGCAGGGTCGGCTTGACCACCAGTTGGTTGATCCGGTTGCTTTCCAGTCCGTCGATGTCCTTGAGGAAGGCGGGGGCGCGAATGCCGGCGGCCCAGACCTTGAGGCTGGCCGGAATGTGCTCGCCGTTGGCGATGAGCAGGCCATCGGCAGTCACTTCCTTGACTGCGGCGCCGGTCATCACCGTCACGCCGAGTTTTTCCAGGGTCTTGTGCACGGGGGCACTGATGCGCTCGGGCAGGGCCGGCAACACGCGAGGGCCTGCTTCTACCAGGGTGATGCGCATGTTCTCGGGGCGAATGCTGTCCAGGCCATAGGCGGCCAGTTGATGAGCGGCATGATGCAGCTCGGCGGCGAGTTCGACGCCCGTCGCGCCGGCCCCGACGATGGCCACGCTGATCTCGTCGTTGCTGTTATCGCTGGCATGGGCGCGCAGGTAATGGCTGAGCAGCTTCTTGTGGAAGCGTTCGGCCTGCTCGCGGGTGTCGAGGAAAATACAATGGCTGGCCGCGCCTTCGGTGCCGAAATCGTTGGTGGTACTGCCCACGGCGAGCACCAGGGTGTCATAGGCGACTTCACGGGCAGGCACCAGTTCGCGGCCCTCTTCGTCGAGGGTGGCCGCGAGCTGGATCGCCTTGCGCTCACGGTCGAGCCCGCTCATGCGGCCGAGCTGGAATTCGAAATGGTTCCATTTGGCCTGGGCCACATAGTTCAGCTCATTCTCCGTGGAGTTGAGCGACCCGGCCGCCACCTCGTGCAGCAGGGGCTTCCAGATGTGCGTCAGGTTGGCGTCGGCCAGGATGATCTTGGCCTTGCCGCGTTTGCCGAGGCTTCTACCCAGGCGGGTGGCAAGCTCCAGGCCGCCGGCACCGCCGCCGACGATCACGATACGATGTGTCATGTGGATATCTCATAGCTAAGGAATCCTGTGGGCCGCTGGGCGAGCGCGAAGCAGCTCAAAGCGCCAGGCGGCTGATGAATCGGCTGAGCAATCCGAGGGCGATCACTGTAAGGATGATGGCGATAAGCAGGCGCCAGACGCGAAAGGGCTTGCGTTCGACCTGATGCTGAGACGTTTTCAGGTAATCATCGACGCGTTGTTGATCTTCCGGACGCAGGCGGTTGGACATGTCGATCCTCGTTGCAGGGCGGTCATTTTGCAAGTTCGAAGCAGAGGCCTGCAAGCGCATAAAGTTCACCAACGGCTTCGTGAGGAAAAGGCGCGTTCGGCTGTGCAGGCGGGCAGGCTGTCGTCACTTGCCTTACACTCGCGGCTCTCTCGCTCAGGACTTTCCATGCTCATCCGCCCCGTTACCGTCGAGGATCATCCGGCCCTGCTGGCCTTGTGGCAGCGGACGCCAGGCGTACGTCTGCGTGACGAAGACGGCTTCGAAGCGTTCTGTGCCTACCTGGCACGCAACCCTGGCCTGAGCTCGCTGGTCGAAATCGACGGCAAGCTGGTGGGCTGCCTGATGGCTGGGCATGACGGCCGTCGTGGTTATCTGCAGCACCTGGCCGTGGAGCCCGAGCGGCGTCGGCAGGGCGTGGCCAGGGCGCTCCTGCAACATACCCTGGGCCAACTGGCGGCCCTGGGCATTCGCAAGAGCCACGTTTTCGTCTTGCAGGATGAGCCGCAGGCCCTGGCGTTCTGGCTGGATCAGGAGGCCTGGGGCGAGCGCGACGACATTCGCATTTTTTCTACCCGGGAGGTTCCATGAGGTTTTTCGTTGCGTTGTTGCTGTTCGGGCTCTGCGGCGCTGCTTTCGCGCTGGAGAAGGGAGAGCGCCTGGCGCCCTGGACGTTGCTCGACCAGTTCGACCAGCCCTATACCCTCGACGAGCAGGCGCGTGTCTTGCTGGTGGCACGTAACATGAAGGCGGCAAAGTTGCTCGAGCAGGCGATCCAGGACCTGCCGAAAGGTGCGTTGGAGCAGCGGCAGGTGGTATTCCTGGCCGATATCAGTCGCATGCCGGGGCCTGTCTCGACACTTTTCGCCATTCCCGCGATGCGCCATTACGACTACCGCGTGATTCTTGACCGACAGGCTCGGGTCGCTCCGCGCTACCCTGCCGAGGTCGATGCCCTGCTGTGGATCGATCTCGACAAACTCGGGGTCGTGGCCACGCACAGTTACACCGATGCCGCAGCGCTGAGCCAAGCGTTGACACAGGCTGGGCAGTGATCGCGGCACAACTGGTTTCGGCGACCAGCCTGTGGCTTGGCTGGTTGCTCTATGTCCCGGCCCTGCTCTGGGCGGTGTCCCGCTCGCCCTGGCTTGAGCTGATCAGCGACCGGCGCCGGCAGCATCTGTTCTTCGGTACGGCGGTGTCGTTGTTCCTGCTGTGGCTGGTGCGGCGTGACTTCGATTCGGGGCTGTCCTATCACTTCATCGGCATGACTGCCGTCACCCTGCTGCTGGACTGGCCTCTGGCGCTGGTCGCTGGCATGGCGGCACAACTCGGGCTGTTCTTGTTGGGGCGGCTGGATTGGCTTGCCCTGGGCATCAACGGTGCGCTATTCGTCATGTTGCCGGTGCTGGTTGCCGAGCTGTGTGCCGTGTTCGTCGAGCGCCGTCAGCCGCGCAACCTGTTCGTCTACATCTTCTGCTGTGGCTTTTTCCCGGCCGCGTTGACTGCTTTGCTTTGCCTGCTGGGTGGTCTGGCGCTGCTCTGGATCGATGGCCTCTTCGTCATGCCGCCCTGGCTGGAAGAGTTCTTTGGCTATCTCTGGCTGGTGATGTTCCCGGAGGCCTTCATCAACGGCATGGTCGTGACCGGCCTGGTGGTGTTTTGCCCGGATTGGCTGGAAACCTTCAATCGCACGCGTTACCTGTCGGCACCCTGGAAGGAGGGTAAGCAGTGATGTCTGTGCGCTGTAGCGTTGAAGGGAGGCTTTCGCTTTAGGTGCGAAGCCGGGTCATCATCAATGTTCCCGTGGCGGCAACTGGCCGGTGAACAGTTCGTCCTCCAGCGGGTCACCCGGGATGGCATGGCTTTCGGCAGCCCAGGCACCGAGATCGATCAGTTTGCAGCGATCGCTGCAGAAGGGACGGTTGGGGCTTTGCGCGCTCCATTCGACAGGCGCGCCACAGGTCGGGCACTCCACGGTGGTGGTCATGACTGGCCTCCTTTCAGGGTCAGGTAGAAGCGGTGCAGGCGTTCGACTTCGTTTTTCAACCAAACGGCATCGCGGTCGTTCATCAGTACATCGTTGGCATGACGCAAGCGTTCTTCGCGGCTGGCCTGCGCCTTGAGAATGGCGCGAACCTGCTCTTCGTCGCTGCGGTCGCGGGCGATGGTGCGTTGCATCTGTAGCGCTTCCGGGGCATCGATCACCAGCACGCGCTGGGTCATGCGCGTCTGGCCGGACTCGATCAGCAGTGGCGACACCAGAATCGCATAGGGCGACTCCGCGCGGCCAAGATAATCGACGATCTCCTCACCGATCAGCGGATGCAGCAGCGCTTCCAGCCACTGGCGCTCGCCAGGATTCTTGAAGATGCGCTGGCGCAGGGTGGCGCGATCGAGCTGGCCGTCGGCGAGCAGCACATCCGCGCCGAAATGCTCGGCGATGCGCGCAAGGGCAGGGCGCCCCGGTTCTACCACCCAACGCGCGGCTTGATCGGCGTCGATCAGGTGCACGCCCAACTCTATGAAGTGTTGCGCGGCAGCACTCTTGCCGCTGCCGATGCCGCCTGTAAGGCCAAGAATCCAGGGTTGACTCATTTAAATCCGGCGAATTGGAGATAGGTGCCGGTTATTTGATCACCCCAGAGCAATGCAATCCAGCCGGCGATGGCCAGGTAGGGGCCGAACGGGATCGGCGTACTGGTTTCGGCATTGCGCAGGCGCAGCATGATCACCCCCAGCACCGCACCCACCAGTGACGACAGCAGAATGGTCAACGGCAGCACCTGCCAGCCCCCCCAGGCACCGAGCAGCGCCAGCAGTTTGAAGTCGCCATAGCCCATGCCTTCCTTGCCGGTCAGCAACTTGAACAACCAATACACCGACCACAGGCTCAGATAGCCCGCAACCGCGCCCCATAGCGCATCTGCCGGGGTGGCGAACAGGCCGAAGTGGTTGACGATCAGGCCCAGCCATAGCAGCGGCAGTACCAGGGCGTCAGGCAGTAACTGATGATCGACGTCGATCAGACTCATCGCCAGCAAGCCCCAGGTCAGCAGCAATGCCGCACCAGTCTGCCAGCCGAAGCCAAAGTGATAGGCCACGTAAGCCGACAGCAGGCCGCAACTCAGTTCTACCAGCGGGTAACGCTTGCTGATCCTGGCTTTGCAGCCGCTGCATCTGCCACGCAGAAGCAGATAACTGATGACCGGCACGTTCTCCCAGGCGCGAATCTCATGCTGGCAATGCGGGCAGCAGGAATGTGGCAGTACCAGGTTGTAGGTTTCGCCCTTGGGCTCTTCCGGCAGCTCGAGAATCTCCCGCGCCTGGGCCTGCCAGTCGCGCTGCATCATCTTGGGCAGGCGGTGGATTACCACATTGAGGAAGCTGCCGATCAGCAGGCCAAGAATCAGCACGCAGAAAACAAAGGCCGGCAAGTTGCCGGCCAGGAATTGGGTGACATCCATTTTTTAAACGACGGCGCCGAGTTGGAATATTGGAAGGTACATCGCAACGACGAGTCCGCCAACTAGGACGCCAAGTACAGACATGATGATGGGCTCCATAAGGCTGGTGAGGCTGTCGACCATATTATCGACTTCATCTTCATAATATGTCGCGACCTTATCTAGCATGTTATCCAGAGCACCAGATTCCTCACCGATGGCAGCCATTTGTAATGCCATAGTAGGGAATACGCCAGTTGTGCGCATGGAGAAATTTAACTGCATGCCGGTAGATACATCTTGCTTTATTTTATTTACAGCGTTTTTGAAAACAATGTTTCCCGTTGCTCCTGCGACGGAGTCTAGAGCTTCTACTAATGGGACGCCTGCCGCAAAGGTGGTTGCAAGTGTACGAGCAAAACGAGCAACGGATGATTTATAGATTATGTCTCCTACAATTGGGAGCTTGAGTACTGTTCTATCAATCCAATCTCGGAACTTCTCCGATCGTTTATGGGCTTCTTTAAGTGAAAATGCAGCCAGAAATAGAGCTATCAGTACCACAAACCACCACTCTTGAAGAAAAACAGAAAGCGCTATCACCAGTTGAGTAAATGCTGGAAGCTCTGCGCCAAAACTGGAAAATACAGATTGGAATTGGGGGACAACCTTGATCAAGAGAATGGCTGATACAATCATTGCAACAATAATTACCGCAATTGGATAATTCATTGCTTTTTTGATTTTTGCTTTGAGTGCTTCGGTTTTCTCTTTATAGGTCGCGACGCGATCTAGCAAAGTCTCCAGCGCGCCTGATTGTTCTCCAGCATCTACCAGGTTGCAATACAAATCATCGAAGTAAAGAGGGCGTTTACGCAAAGAAGAGGCAAAGCTGTTTCCGGCTGCAACATCTTGCTTTACTTCGTCGATCAATGTTCGCAGGCGTGGCTTGTCAGAGCCTTCCCCTATGATGTCAAAAGAAGTGAGTAGAGGTACGCCTGCTCTCATCATCGTTGCCATTTGCCGAGTAAATAAGGCTATGTCCATCGGCTTTATTTTTTTTGCGCCACCTAAAGAAAAACTTGATTTCTTGACGACTTTAGTAGGGTTAATGCCTTGTTTGCGTAACTGAGCTTTAACCAGTGCAGGATTGATACCAGCAAGCTCGCCTTTTACTTTGGCGCCTTTTCTATCTGTGCCTTGCCAACTGAATGTGCTGGTCTTTAACGCCTTTTCCGCCATGGCTGGTTAATCCTTGGTCACGCGGTTGATTTCTTCCAGGCTGGTAACTCCCTGCATGGCTTTGAATAGGCCAGAGGTGCGCAGGTCGTTGAAGCCATCCTTGCGCATCTGCAGGGCGATATCGATGGAGTTGCCGTCTTCCATGATAATGCGTTGCAAGGCAGGTGTGTTTTTAACCACTTCATAAATACCGACACGACCCTTGTAGCCGCCCTTGCAGTTTTCGCAGCCTACCGGGCCATACAGCTTGAACTTGCCGATTTGCTCGGCAGGGAAGCCTTCCGCCAGCAGGGTTTCTTCCGGCACCTCGACAGGCTTTTTGCAGGTACTACAGAGCTTGCGCGCCAAGCGCTGGGCAATGATCAGGTTAACCGAGGTGGCGATATTGAACGAGGGCACGCCCATGTTGCGCAGACGGGTCAGCGTTTCCGAGGCGCTGTTGGTGTGCAGGGTGGACATGACCATGTGCCCGGTCTGCGCCGCCTTGATCGCAATCTCGGCGGTTTCCAGGTCGCGAATCTCGCCGACCATGATGATGTCCGGGTCCTGGCGTAGGAAGGCGCGCAGTGCCTGGGAGAAATCCATGCCCTGGCGCGGGTTGACGTTGACCTGGTTGATACCTTCCAGGTTGATTTCCACCGGGTCTTCCGCCGTGGAAATGTTCACGTCCGGGGTATTGAGAATGTTCAAGCCGGTATAAAGAGAAACCGTCTTTCCCGAGCCGGTGGGGCCGGTTACCAGAATCATCCCTTGCGGTTGTTGCAGGGCAGCCATGTACAGCGCCTTCTGCGATTCCTCATAACCCAGGGCGTCGATGCCCATCTGCGCACTGGTGGGGTCGAGAATCCGCATCACGATCTTCTCGCCCCAGAGCGTGGGCAAGGTATTGACCCGGAAGTCGATGGACTTGGATTTCGAGATTCTCATCTTGATCCGCCCGTCCTGAGGCTTGCGGCGCTCGGAAATGTCCAGGCCGGCCATGACCTTGAGGCGAGCGGAAATGCGCGGGGCTAATTGGATCGGTGGTTTGGCTACTTCATGCAGCATGCCGTCGGTACGGAAGCGTACCCGATAGGTTTTTTCATAAGGCTCGAAATGAAGGTCGGAGGAGCCGCCCTTGATCGCGTCCAGCAGCATCTTGTTGACGAAACGCACCACCGGCGCATCGTCGGCGTCACCGCCAATCGCGTCCTTCTTGTCGTCTTCATCGCCCGCAGCGGTCTCTACCCCATCCAGGTCGATATCGCCCATATCGCCGAAGTCATGCCCGGCACTCTCGAAGAGCTTTTCTATCGCGTCGCCAAGCTTGTCGTCCTCGACCAGCAGGGCTTCGGTGTTCAGGCCGGTGCTGAATTGAATGTCGGTGATGGCCTGCTGGTTGGATGGGTCAGAGATGCCGATGAACAGCTTGTTGCCGCGGCGGAACAGCGGTAGCGCGCGATGCTGGCGGACCAGTTTCTCCGAAACCAGGTCCTTGGGCAGGCTTTCCTTATCGACTGCAGCCAGATCCAGGTAAGCGATACCGAACTGGTCGGAACTGATCGACACCAGGTCGCGGCCTTTGACCAGTTTGTGCTGTACCAGATAGGTCACCAATGACAGCTTGTTGCGCTGGGCCTGTTGGTAAGCCTGCTGGGCGGTCTTTTCGTCGAGCAACTCGGCCAGCACCAGTTGCTTGGCCAGGCCGGTAAGGGCGATATCGTTCATAAGCGTGGTCTTTGTCCGCGTGACGTGCCCTTATAGCCTAGACAAAGGATGATTCCAAATGGACGTCTTTGATGTGACGCTGGTTGTCACTTTATGTCGGCAAGTCGCTTTCCTGAGTTCTTATAAGCTGTGATAACACCCGATACCATGGGCTTTATGAAGTTGGCATGCAGAATGCTAAGTGGATGCTAGGTCAACAGACCTTCATTCATAAATGGAGACTTCGCAGATGAAAGCTCAAATGCAAAAAGGTTTTACCCTTATCGAACTGATGATCGTTGTCGCGATCATCGGTATTCTGGCTGCTATCGCATTGCCGGCTTATCAAGATTACACCGTGCGTGCTCGTGTTTCTGAAGGCCTGATTCTGGCTTCTGCTGCGAAAACGACAATCGCTGAAAATGCTGCTAATGGTGCTTCTTCTCTGGACTTGGGTTGGACTGCTCCTGCATCCACAACCAACGTTGATTCAGTCGAAGTAGATGGAGAAACCGGTGTCATTACTGTGAAATATACTGCTGCTGCGAAAGAGGTTGAGTTGACACTGACTCCTAAGTCTGGCGATGACGCTATTGAAGCTGGTACTGTGCCTGATGATGCTATTACTTGGGCATGTGCTGTTGATTCAGCTGATAACGCTAAGTATGTTCCATCTGAATGCCGCAGCACCAGTGGTAGCGGTAGCTAATAGAAAAAGCTAAAAAAACCCGGCGATGCCGGGTTTTTTTATGATTGAAAACTAGGTGTTGTTAGATGAAATTTTTTTTAAAATTAAAATATTCGGGTTGGTATTTTTTTCTGTGCTTTTTGTTTTTAATATTAAGTTCGCCGTATTTTTTTTCGTATTTAGAGAGTAAGCGGTACGATGGGATTTATATTTTTTCAGGTTTTTTTCTGTTTTTTTTATCATTGTTTCCTTGGATAAGGATTAATTGCATATTGCTCCTTATGGTTGTTCCAGCCGCGGCTTTGGATAGTTGGTACTTGATTTCTTACGGGGTTAGGTGGGATGCAAATGTTGTTGGAGTTATGCTTGAGACTAATCGTCAGGAGTTATGGGAGTTTGTGCGTGGAATGTGGGTAATAGGAGGGGGTATAACTTTATATCTAGTTATGTTCTTTGTTGTTCTAAGTCTGCCGCGAGCTATTTGGACTGGTCGATTAAGGATTTATGTTTTTTTTCTGTCAGTCGGACTAATATTTATTCCACTGATTTTTTCTTTTGACCGATTTTATGAGGATAAGTCAGCCGTCCAAGACGTATTTGGGGATGGGCTTCGGGCCTGGATGTATCCCTACACCGATGCGTTCCCTTTCGATGTGGGTATACGTGTTTATTCCTATGTATCCCAAAAAGAAAATATTTCAAATGTTTCTAGTCTAAGGCAACATTTTTCTTGGCAACTAAGTGGCACCCGTAGGGAGAGAGAGGTCTACGTACTTTTTATTGGTGAAAGTAGTCGTCCGGATCGATGGGGCATTAATGGATACTATAGAAATACGACTCCAAGGTTACAGGATCGTAAAAATATAATGTTCTTGAGGGATGTAGTGTCGCCATATTCTGCGACTAGGTTATCTGTTCCATTGATGTTGTCTAATAAACCGTTTTCTGAAAGAACTTCTTTGCTTAGTGCGTTTAAAGAAGCTGGATATAAGACATTTTTTATAAGCACTCAAGGCGGATACGGCGCACATGACAACGTAATATCCAGCTATGCGTTGGAAGCGGATAAGGTTTTTTTCATGAACTCGATTAGCTATGACGGACGTGGTGCGTATGATGAAAAAGTATTAGATGCTCTGACAACTGTTTTGAAAGACGAGAAGGGAAGTGTTTTTATAGTTGTTCATGTTTTAGGTAGTCATTTTAATTATTCTTATCGTTATCCTGAAGGTTTCGATGTGTTTCATCCCTCATTGAAAAAATCTGATGCGGTTAGTCTGTATGATTATGATAAAAAAGAGCTTTTTTCCAACTCGTATGATAATAGTATTCTGTATTCGGATTTTGTTATTGACTCCGTTATCTCTCGTCTTGATGAGATGGATGTGCCAGTTTTTTTGTTTTTTTCATCTGATCATGGCGAAAATTTGTTTGACAATGGTTGTGCTCAAGCAGGGCATGGTCGGAATAATGAGTTTGATTTTCGTGTGGCTGCCCTTTCATGGGCGTCTGATAAATGGATTAAAAAATATCCTCAGGCATGGTCGAATATTGGTGCTCACCAATATGATGAGCTTTTTACTCCTAATATCTTTGACACGATGTTAGACGTTGCCGGTATTCGAACTCCGTACTCTAAGCCTACTAGCTCATTTGCGAGTAGTTCTTGGGTTGCCTCTGAGCGGCGGTTGTCGAATGGTGTAGATTTTGATGAGGCAGAATTTGTTGGGGAATGTAGAGCAATTATATCCCCTCTTAAAAGGAGTGAGCGTGAAAGAAAATAAGGCGGATGGCCTGTCTCTTGTTATGTTCTTGTTTTTTTCTTCTGGGGTGTCTGCTCTGGTTTACCAAGTCGCATGGCAGAGAGTGCTTTTCAGTTCATTTGGTGTCGATCTGGAGTCAGTGACTGTAATTGTTTCTGCATTTATGGCTGGCCTTGGAGTAGGTGCTTTACTTGGGGGTTGGGCTGCTGATCGCTGGTCAGGGCTAACACTCATTATTTTTGCATTGGCGGAGCTTACAATAGGCATTTATGGAGTTTTTAGTGTTGGGTTATTTCGCTGGGCTGGGCAGCTCTTTATTGATTTTTCTTTGCTAGGCGTTGCGGTGGTCAACTTTTTTCTGGTTTTTATTCCTACTGTTGCGATGGGAGGGACTCTTCCGGTGTTAATAAGCTTCTTAGCTAGGCGGTGGGGCAGTGTTGGGGATGCTACGGGAATACTTTATTCGTTAAATACTATCGGAGCCTCTGTAGGTAGTGCATTAGTTGGGTTCTGTTTTTTTAAATATTTTGAGCTTCCGACGATAGTTTCAATTTCTTCGTATGTTAATTTTTTTGTTGCACTGGTTGCTTTTATAAGATTTAGAGAGTGGGAGGTAAAATGAGGGGGTCACATGTATGGGTGTTGTCCTTTTCTATGGGTTTTCTGAGTTTGGCAGAAGAAATTCTGTGGGTTCGTATATTTTCATTTTTTACCTATGGAGTTCCTCAGGCTTTTTCTTTTGTACTTTCATTTTTTCTGCTGGGCGTGGGCGTAGGAGCATTGTTTGGGCGTAGGATGTGCTCATCTGATAGCGTAGAAACTTTAAAGCGCTCTTTTGTGGTTGTCATTATTGGGGCGTTACTTACTATGTCTGTGCCTTGGCTGTTGATAAAAGTGGCGGGGGGGAACTATGTACTGCCATTTGTAGCCGCACTGATAACACTTTCTGCTGCATTGAAATCAGCGATTTTTCCTGTGGTCCATCATCTTGGAAGTGTGTTGTCTAGTCAACTGGGGCGTTCTCTGTCAAAAGTATATTTTTTAAATATTTTAGGTTCTGCTGCTGGCCCTGTGTTAGTCGGTTTCTTTTTGCTGAATTATTTTTCTTCTCAGAGTTTGTTTGTTCTGTTCGGTTGTTTAGGCTTTCTTGTACTCTGCTATATTTCCGTCTGGATAAACAAGGCGCTATCTGTTGCGGCTATTTTTTTCTTTTCATTGTCTTTCCTTGTGTTTTTCAAAGGTCAAGACCACTCTCTGCTAGAGGCTTATGCTCAAGTTAACGAAGGAGAAAGTCTAAAGAGCTTGATCGAGGGGCGTAGTGGGGTAGTCCACACTACTATTAATGATAAAGGACTTGAGACTGTGTATGGTGGAAATGTTTATGATGGTAAGTTAAATGTAGATATTCGGGGTAATGAAAATCTTATTGATAGAGTTTATTTGCTATCAGCTTTGACCGAGAAGGTAGAGGATGTTCTTGTCATTGGTCTAAGTGGCGGCTCTTGGGTTAGAGTGATTAGTAGTTTTCCA
Source organism: Pseudomonas sp. LRF_L74 (assembly GCF_965644255.1). NCBI lineage: Bacteria > Pseudomonadati > Pseudomonadota > Gammaproteobacteria > Pseudomonadales > Pseudomonadaceae > Pseudomonas > Pseudomonas sp. LRF_L74. The sequence goes on from NZ_CBFFRH010000006.1 coordinate 76,366, forward strand.
GGCGTGAAGAATATTGATGTGATCGAGATTAACTCAGATTATCTTAGAGTCGTGGAGGGGAATTCTGTCGTATCTCCCATTTTGAAAGATAGCCGTATTCATTTTTATTTTGATGATGGACGTCGATGGTTGAGACGTAATCCAGAAAAAAAATATGATCTCATCGTCATGAACACTACATACCACTGGCGTACATATTCCTCAAATTTGCTGTCACATGAGTTTTTGTCTCTAGCTCATGGGCGTTTAAATGAGCGTGGTATATTGGCTTATAATGCTACAGGTTCTCAAGATGCGTTTCGTACGGCTGTTGAGGTTTTTCCTCATGCCTATAGGTGGAGTAATTTTATTTATGCGGCAAATTACGATTTTCGAAAATTTGATGCTGCTTTTGCAAAAGAGCGGCTTATGAACTTGTCTTTGCCTAATGGAGAAGTACTATTGGATTATTCTGATGCGAAGAGTGAGCGTGCCGTTAATGTAATGCTTGGCAAGGAGTTTGTTACGTTAGATGTTGCTGCTCAGGATTTGAATAGGCCGTTGGAAATAGTAACTGATGACAATATGATTACTGAGTTTCGGTTCGGTCTAGGACTGTAGGCTTTATCGAATATTGCTTGTTAATTGTGGTTGTGGTAGTTTTTTTCTACGCCGGTGTAGCTCAGTCGGTAGAGCAGCGCACTCGTAACGCGAAGGTCGCAGGTTCGATTCCTGTCTCCGGCACCAATATCGTTCAAAGAGCATTCGTTTCTAGTACGAGTCCTCTCTATCTAACTCAAGTCTCATATTTTTTGACAGAATGTGGCTTGCTTCTCTGCGTGCTGTGAGCTCGGTTCGATGAGAGTAACGCTTGGATATCAAGATAAGGTTTCGTTTCTTGGTGATGTCAGAGGGAGAGAGAGATTCGGTGGGGCATTTCTTTCCCTTGCCGAACTCGCCATATGGAATGGCCATTGTTCTCACGAAGACAGGCAAGAGAAACATCACTCGACGAGTGGTGAGCGTTAACGATTATCTTCTGAGGTGAATGGTTGCTCTTGTTCTATCAGGTCGTTCGTGATCAAGCGTCAACAGTCCTTTCTATCTTCTCCTCATCCAGTCTTCCCTAGCCGCTTCGTCAAAATCAAGCTTTGGCTTGCTGTTTGTCGGCCTATCGCACTAATTGGCACAAGGAGAAATGGCGGATGGCATCGGTTTCGTCATCGACGAAGAAATCAGTATCAAGGATCTCGTTGCCGAGCTAGCCGAGCATGGCATCGTGGTGCTGAATTATTGCGTTGCTGGTCAGGCCGCTATCGTTTTTGCCTAGGTGTGTGCGCAATTTCGCGAGCCGAAGACGCCGATCGTTCATTTCGAGCCATTGCTCAGCGTGGCGGACGAGATATGGCGCGCCTATGTGCGCGCCGGCTCCGGCTGGTTCGTTGGTCGAGCATGCAATGAATGCCTGGGTTCGCGCGGGCAGGCCTCGTAAGTTCTGGCATGCAGGGCACTTATTGCCTCTGCTTTCCCCCGTTTCTCGATTGTCTAGACATAACGGTTACGAAAATGGCTTCTGGTTAATCTGTTGTAGTGCGTCTAATCCTATCTTTGGTTGGCTGATGTCAGGCCGCATGAAGAAACTTTCACGCTGTGCATGGAGGCCAGATGTTTCTTTCGATCCTGCCTTTTTTGATCGCTGTCGTAGGGCTGACCCTGGCAGCCATTTTCCGTTATGTGCCCTTAGGGCCGAGAGGTCGTCGGCGTCTGACTTTTGTGGTGTCGCATCTGCTGCATGCGAATGACGAAGAAGGCTGGCGTGTCGCCAGGATCTACCTGGTCGGTGCGATGTTGTTTGCCTCTCTGGGCATCGTCGCAGTGTCAGTGGGTAATTCGCTGGGCGTATTCACTGATACCGGGCCCATCGGGCGAGTCGAGTTGCTGGGGCTGCTGCTGAATATGTTCAACCTGGTTTTCTACATCGTTACCAGTGGTGTGACCCTGTTTTTGCTTCTGGCCAAGCATTCGGGACCCGTGCCTTCCGATGGCGGCTTGATCTTGGCTCGACGTTCGGGAGAGTCGCTTCGCCTGTCGATCGCCCCGGGCGTTGACAGTGGCGAACTGTTCCGTCGGCTCCGCGACGACGGCATCCTGATTTCCATTGGCGAGATCCATGGCAATGAAATCAAGGTCGGTATCGTAGCCCCGCGAGGAATCCGTGTGCTACGCGATGAAGTGGCGGCAGGTACTGTAGGCTAGGTTGCCAATTCTGGTGAGGTAACGGGCTGGCGGCCCGCTCAACCTATGTGGCCATAAATTAGCTCGGCATTCGCACGAACACCGCCTGTTGTTCAAAGACGTTGCAAGGCATGGTTCCAAAAGTGTAGCTCAAGCTTTCATGTCACCGGGTAGAACAGGTCCGGGCGAACATGAACGCGATGAGCCAGTGCCTGTATGTCTTTACTGCTCAACGTGCGCTTACCGAAGTTGTCCAGGCTTGAAAATGTTGTCTTCAACTCTTCAGGCGTCTGAGCCATGGAGGCTTCGAGTGCCTTATGGACAGCGCGAAGGCCAGCGGCTTTGGTTGGATATCGATTGCCCGCGCTCACGAATGGCCGAAGACTGAAAACGCTCATACCCGTCCTTGATGAGTTTTTTGCAACCTCGATGGCTGGTTGATTTTTTGTCAACCGCAATCGGTTGACGGAAATGGCCTTGTGGCTATCGAATCAAGACTGAGCGTGTCGTCAGATAACCATTCCATCACGCCCTTTGCTGCCATCCGTCCACTGGCGAAACAGGCGGTGAGCAGATAGCCGCCAGTAGGGGCTTCCCAGTCGAGCATTTCTCCAGCGCAGAACACGCCAGGCAGGCGCTGGAGCATGAGGTTGTGGTCAAGTTCTGCGAAGGGCACGCCGCCAGAGCTACTGATCGCTTCATCCAGCGGGCGTGGAGAGAGCAGGGTTATCGGCAAGGCTTTGATTGCACGCGCCAGGCGGGCGGGATCGGCGAAGTCATTGGCTGGGCAGAGTTCGCGCAGGAGGGCGGCCTTGACGCCATCGATACCCAACTGCCCGTGCAGGTGTTTGGCCATGGAGCGCGAGCCACGGGGTTTGCGTAGGGCTGTCTCGATCTTTTCCGGGCTGCGTTCTGGTTGCAGGTCAAGGAGAGCGGTGGCGCTGCCAGCCTGCTCGATCTGCTCGCGAATGGCAGATGACAGGGCGTAGACCAGGCTGCCTTCGATGCCGCTGCTGGTCAGGACGAATTCGCCGCGTCGAGGCGGCTGCCCGGCGAGGGCCAGGGTGACGTTTTTCAAGGGCGCGCCAGCGAAGCGTTCGCGCAGTAGCGGGCTCCAGGCTGCGACATCGAAACCGCAGTTGCTCGGGCGCAGCGGGGCGATGCGCAGGCCGCGTTGTTCCAGCCAGGGCACCCAGGCACCGTCCGAGCCCAGGCGGGCCCAACTGCCGCCACCCAGCGCCAAGACGTAGGCGTCGGCAATGAGTGTGCGCTTGCCCGTCGTGGTGCTCATGCGCAGGCTGCCGTCGTCGTTCCAGCCCAGCCAGCGGCTGCGGGTGTGAATCTGTACGCCGCTCTCACGCAGGCGCTTGAGCCAGGCGCGCAGTAACGGAGCTGCCTTCATGTCGGCAGGAAATACACGGCCGGAGGTGCCGACAAAGGTGTCGATGCCCAGGTCGTGAATCCACTGGCGCAGGGTGTCGGCATCGAATCCTGCAAGCAGGCGGGTAATTTCGGATTCACGCTGGCCATAGCGCGAAAGGAACGCGGGTTTGGCTTCTGCGTGGGTGATGTTCATGCCGCCGACGCCCGCCAGAAGAAACTTGCGTCCGACCGATGGCATCGCGTCATAGACATCGACACGCTTACCAGCGGCCGCCAGCACTTCGGCAGCCATCAGGCCGGCGGGGCCGCCGCCGATGACAGCGATGGAGTGGGCGGAAGAGCGTGATGCGGGCATGGTGCAGGCTGGTGAGGATGGGCAGTGGATTCTACACCAAGGGGGCGATGCTGGCAGGCACGCCAGCTCCTGCGGGAGAGCGTTGCCGGCGACTGGTCGCCCCTGCTTTTTCTGGCTGTGGGTCGAATAACTTCGTTTGCCGGTTGGCCATCCTCTACGGAGGAACGTGCTTTATCGGCGATCATATTGCTTTTGTGTTACGCCCCACATTTGCCCTACTGAGCGAATGCGGCGTGCCTCGATATACTGCGAGCCATTTTGCTGATGTCGTTTCGGACAGGGAAAACCCATGCAGTGGATCTTCATGTTGGTTGGCTTGGTGGTGGGCGGGCTTGCCGGGGAGTCGGTAAGTGGCTCGTTGCTCGGTGGTTTGATCGGCCTGGGCCTTGGCCAGGCGCTGCGTCTGCAGAGCCTGGAGGGGGAGAACGCCAAGCTGCGCAAGGAGCTGAAGGGCTTCGCCGAGCGCTTCGAGCGTGGCACCACGCGTATTCATGAGCGCCTGGTCGTGCTGGAAGGCTCCACGCAGGGCGCCAGGGCCGAGTCGGAACCCAGTGCGGCCGATGATCCATTGCCGACCATGGCCGAACCGGCGCCTGATCTTGATTCCGTTACGCAAGAGCCTGCGCCGGTTGTCGCGGAGCAGGTCGAGCCGGACGCTGAGTTGCAATGGGAGTTGCCTCAGATTCAACTGGCACCGGCACCGGCACCGGCACCGGCACCGGTCACCGAGATCGTCGAGGCAGAGCCCGAGCCGGTCATGCCGCCGACGCCTCGCGAGCCCAATCTGATCGAGCGTGCCTTCGATGCCGGCCAGGCCTGGCTGTTCGGCGGCAATACGGTGCTGCGCGTCGGCGCGGTCCTGTTGTTTCTCGGCCTGGCCTTCCTGCTGCGTTATGCCACCGAAGGTGTGGTGGTGCCGATCCAGTTGCGTTATGCCGGTGTCGCGGCCAGCGCTATCGCCTTGCTCGGGCTGGGCTGGTGGCTGCGCAATCGCAGTCGTAACTACGCCTTGATCCTGCAGGGCACGGGCATTGCGGTGCTGTATCTGACGGTGTTCGCGGCGATGCGCCTGCATCCGCTGCTCGATCCGAAAATGGCGCTGGGACTGCTGGTATTGGTGACGGTGTTCTCGGCAATGCTGGCGGTGTTGCAGGATGCGCTGGGGCTTGCCGTGGCGGCGGCGCTGGGTGGTTTCGCGGCGCCGATCCTGACTTCCACCGGCAGCGGCAACCATGTGGCGCTGTTCTCCTATTTCATCCTTCTCAACAGCGGCATCTTCGTCATCGCCTGGTTCAAGGCCTGGCGCTTGCTCAATCTGGTTGGCTTCGTCGGCACCTTCGGTATCGGCCTGGCCTGGGGCGTGCGTTCCTATAAGCCGGAACTGCTGTGGAGCACCGAGCCGTTCCTGATTCTGTTCTTCCTTATGTACGTCGCCATCGGCCTGTTGTTCACCCGGCGCAAGCTCAAGGATGCCGCTGACGCACCGGAAGAGCGCTCGGCGCTGCTCAAGTGGTCGGCCGGCAAGGCGGACTATGTGGATGGCACCGTGCTGTTCGGCCCGCCAGTGGTCGGCTTCGGCCTGCAGTTCGGAGTGGTCCAGCACATCGAGTTCGCTGCGGCTTTCAGCGCGCTGGCCCTGGGCTTGCTGTACATGACGCTGGCACGCGTCATTCATGGTCGCGCCCCCGGTCGCCTGCTGATGCTGGTGGAAACCTGCCTGGCGCTGGGCGTGGTGTTCGGTACGCTGGCGATCCCGCTTGGCCTGGACGCGCGTTGGACATCCGCCGCCTGGGCGGTCGAGGGCGCTGGTATTTACTGGCTGGCGTTGCGCCAGGAGCGCCGGCTGGCACAGGCATTCGCCCTGTTGCTACAGGCCGGCGCGGCGGTGGCCTACCTCGGGCAGTTGGGCGTGGGCGAGCAGACCGTGCTCAGCGGCGCTCCGCTGGGCGCCGTGATGCTCGGTGCCGCGTTGCTGTTCAGCTTCTACCAACTGCGCCAGGCCTCGGCCGTCAACCGTTCCGAGGACCAGCGTTTTCTGCTGTCGATACTGGCCTGTACTGGCCTGGCCTTCCTGTTCCTGGTCGCACCGCTGTGTTTCGCTGCCGAAGGCACGGCGATCAGTTGGGCGCTGGCGGGCCTGGCCACGTTGTTCGTCGGCCTGCGCCTGCAATCGCGGACCTTCCTGTTCTGCGCCTTTGCCGTGCAACTGCTGGGCGGCGCACTCTTCCTTGCACAACTGCGCGCGGGCGGCGACGGCGGTGTGCTGGATTCCGGCTGGCACGGCTTGCTGACCTGTTCGCTGATTGGCCTGGCGATGGTGGTCGGCATGATCATGGCGGTGCGCGACGAGCACGTCAGCCAGGATCGCCAACTGATGCGCGGCCTGTCGCTGGTATTGCTGGTTGGCCTGGTGTTCATCAACCTTGCGGTGCTGTTCGTCCTGCCTTGGGCAAGCGCCAGTGCGGTGTGGGCGGGCAGCGGCCTGCTGGTGATCTGGTTGAGCCTGCACTTGCAGTTGCGTGCCAGTTTCTTTTTCGGCCTGGTCCTGCAGGTGATTGGCGCTGTCGCTTTCCTGATGGCCAGCCCGCTGCTGTTGGGGGCACTGCCCAGCGAAGGACTGCGCCCGCTGGCGCATTCAGGTTTCTGGACGCCTCTGGTGCTGGCGCTGGCGGCTCAGGTCGGGGCCTGGCGTCTGCGTCATGTCGCCTTGCACGGTGTGGCTGGACGGCTGGGTGATCTAAGCCTGGAGCGCCTGTCGCAGGTGCTGTTGGTGTGGGGCGCCGGCTGGTGGGCGTTGAGTTGGGCGGGAGAGGTAGCGCGTTTCGCTGCGCCGACATTGCAGGCGACGTTGCTGCTGAGCGCAGCAGCCGTCAGCGTGGCGTTGTGGACACTGATCGCCGCGCGGCTGCGCTGGACCACCCTGGCATTGCTATGCACGGCCCTGATTCCGTTGGCCGGGGTGATTCTGCTCAGCGTCTTCGAGCCACTTTATCATCCAGCGGCCCGCTTCGGCTGGTTGGCCTGGGCGCTGGTGTTCGCCGTGCATCTGCTGGCGCTGCGCAAGCTTGCCGAACTGTTGCCCAAGGGGCCGGCCAGTGCCGCGCACGTGCTGGGCTGCTGGCTGATCCTCGCGGTGCTGGCGCTGGAGCTGCGTTATGGCCTGATGCAACTGTCCGAGCAGTACAACGCCTGGCGCTGGCTGGGCTGGTCGGTCTTGCCGAGTGCCTATCTGCTGGCCATGGCCGTGATGCGGCGCAGCCCATGGCCGGTCGCGGCCTACCCGCGCGAGTACCGCGTGTATGCGGCGGCACCGCTGGCGGTGTTGATGCTCGGCTGGTTCTGGCTGGCCAACATTTTCAGCGACGGTCTCGCCGAGCCGCTGCCGTTCCTGCCGTTGGTCAATCCACTGGAGCTGGGGTTGCTGTTCGCCCTGGTTGGCGTGCATGCCTGGGCGCAGACGGGATTGGTCGACCTCGGGGTCGAGCGTGGCGTGGCCGAGCGCCTACTGACCATCGTGACGGGGGCTTCGTTGTTCGCCTTGCTCACTGCGACGGTCATGCGCACTGCCCACCACTGGGCCGGCGTACCGTTCGACGAATACGCGTTGCAGGCTTCGATGGTGGTGCAGGCCGGTCTGTCGCTGGTCTGGACGCTGATCGCCCTGGCCCTGATGGTGTTCGGCCATCGGCGGGTACGCCGGGAGTGGTGGCTGGTCGGTGCGGTACTGATCGCGGTGGTGGTCTGCAAGTTGTTCTTCGTCGAGCTCAGCAACCGTGGCGGCCTGGAGCGTATCGTTTCGTTCATCGGCGTGGGCGTGCTGTTGCTGGTGGTCGGTTATTTCGCGCCCTTGCCGCCGCGCAAGGAAGAATCGAAGGTGCAGGAATGAACAAAACATGGTTGTCCGCCAGCCTGGGGCTGGTCTGGCTGTTGTCGGGTCTGGCTGGCGCCCAGGAGCGTCCGGATGCGTTCGCCCTGCAGGTGCCGCTGACGGTACAGGGGGAGGGGCCATGGTATCGCCTCGACCTGCCGCTGGCGCTACACGTGCAGGCACGGCACGCCGATCTGCGCGACGTGCGGGTGTTCAACGCCGAAGACGAGGCGCTGGCCTATGCGCTGATCCAGGACGATCCGCAATCCAGCGAGACGCGCCAGGACGTGCTGGTCAAATGGTTCCCGCTCGATGGCTCCATCCAGGAACAGGGCGCGCCGGCCGTGCGGGTGCAGCGCAACACCACCGGCACACTGGTCGAGGTCGCGCCGCAGGAACCGATCGCCGGCCAGGCGGTACGGCGCGGCTGGTTGCTCGATGCCAGCCAGGTGGGCGCGCCCTTGCATCGCCTGCAACTCGACTGGGAAGGCGAGGGCGAAGGCTTTCAGCGCTTTTCCATCGAGGCCAGCGATGATTTGCAACATTGGCGTAGTTGGGGCGAGGGGCAGATCGCCCGCCTGAGCTTCGCTGGCGAGCATATTGACCAGCGCGATATCGAACTGCCGGGTATGCCGGCGCGATACTTGCGCCTGCTCTGGCTGGCGCCGCAAAAAGCGCCGACCTTGACCGCCGCGACCTTGACCGGCATTCGACGTGAAGTCAGCGCGCCGCCCTTGAGCTGGCTGAGCCTGGCTGGCGAGAAGGGCGACAAGGCCGATACCTTCATCTGGCGCCTGCCGCTGGCCCTGCCTGTCGAGCGCGTGCGTGTGGCGTTGCCTGAAGGTAATCGCCTGGCGCCGGTCACCCTGTCGTCGCGCCTGGAGGATAAGGCGCCGTGGCAATCGTTGACGCACGGCCTGCTCTATCGCTTGCCTCAGGGCGGCAAGGATGTGCTGCAGGATGAGATCGAGCTGTTCGGCTGGCCGGTTCGGCAACTGCGCCTGCAAGTCGACCCGCGTGGTGGCGGCCTGGGCGAACAGCCACCAGCCTTGCAAGTGGCGATGCGTGGCACCCAACTGGTGTTCCTGGCCCGTGGCTCGGCGCCGTATCGGCTGGCGATCGGGAACGAAGGAGCGAGTTCGGGCGCCATGTCGGTGCAGATGCTGATTCCCGGTTACGAGCCGGCGCGGCTGGAAAGCCTGGGGCGAGCCAGTTTGCCGGAAAGGCTGCCTGAGGCTTCGCAGCCGAAAACCGAGGCGCCCGAGGCAGAAGGCTTCGACTGGAAACGGGTGGTGCTCTGGGGCGTGCTGTTGGCAGGTGTGGCCCTGCTGGGTGGGATGGCCGGGAGTTTGCTGCGGCAGAAGCGTTAGGGCTGGATCGCGCCGGTGGCTGGTGCCCGTTGCGGCCATGGGGCTGTCTGGCGGGGGGAAACAGCCACGGCATGGGTGCTGGTTGCATGACAATGAGCGCTCGAGGCGAACGACTGGGCTTCAATACGGGTCCAACCGCTCGTTGAGGCGCCGCGAGCGCCAAACGGGTAGACTTACCCGCACTTTTTCTCCCGACTTCACCCGGAGCCATTCCAATGTCGCGCGTTACCCTCAGCCGCTATCTGATCGAGAAGACCCGCAGTCACAACACCCCGGCCGACTTGCGCTTCCTCATCGAAGTCGTGGCCCGCGCCTGCAAGGAAATCAGCCATGCCGTGTCCAAAGGCGCCCTCGGTGGTGTGCTGGGCAGCACGGACACCGAGAACGTGCAGGGCGAAGTGCAGAAGAAGCTCGACGTGCTCTCCAACGAAATCCTCCTCGAAGCCAACGAGTGGGGTGGCACCCTGGCCGGCATGGCTTCGGAAGAAATGGACAATGCCTACCAGATTCCCGGCAAGTACCCGAAGGGTGCCTACCTGCTGGTATTCGACCCGCTGGACGGCTCGTCCAACATCGACGTCAACGTATCCGTCGGCACCATCTTCTCCGTGCTGCGTTGCCCGGGCGAGTCGTTCAGCCAGAACGAGCCGCTGGGCGATGAGGCTTTCCTCCAGCAGGGCACCAAGCAGGTCGCCGCCGGCTACGCCATCTACGGCCCGCAGACCATGCTGGTGCTGACCCTGGGCGATGGCGTCAAGGGCTTCACCCTGGATCGCGAGATGGGCAGCTTCGTCCTCACCCACGACGACATCCGCATCCCGGAAAGCACCGCCGAGTTCGCCATCAACATGTCCAACCAGCGTCACTGGGAAGCGCCGGTGCAGCGTTATGTCAGCGAGTTGCTGGAAGGCAAGGACGGCCCGCTGGGCAAGAACTACAACATGCGCTGGATTGCCTCGATGGTGGCGGATGTACACCGCATCCTCACCCGCGGCGGTCTGTTCATGTACCCGCGCGACAGTCGCGAGCCGGAGAAGCCGGGCAAACTGCGCCTGATGTACGAAGCCAATCCGATGTCGATGCTGGTCGAGCAGGCTGGCGGCATGTCCACCAACGGCGTCGAGCGCATCCTCGATATCCAGCCAACGTCGCTGCACCAGCGTGTTGCCGTATTCCTCGGCTCCAAGGAAGAAGTCCAGCGCGTCACCGGCTATCACAAAGGCTGAGGCCCCGGATTACCGCCTTCGCGGGAGTGGCGACCTCATCCACAAGAGCGCTGGCGGCGGAAGGTTGAACGTAAGGGCGTGCGCAGCACGCTTGTCGTCAAGCCTTTCGGCCTCCAGCGCTTTTTGCGTCTGTGGATCTGTCGACGGAACCCCGCTCGGGATTCCGCTTTCCAACTGCGCAGGAAAGGTCGCCATCGACCGTATCACTCGCCTGGGAGTCGTTGCATGTCACTGAAGAAGCTCGTCCTGTTTTCAGCCGTCGTCCTGCTCGCTGCGTGCAGCAAGGTCAACCAGGAAAACTATTCCAAGCTCAAGGCCGGCATGAGCAAGCCCGAGGTCGAGCAACTGCTTGGTTCGCCCAAGGAGTGCTCCGGCGCGGTGGGGGTGACCAGTTGCACGTGGGGCGACCAGAAGTCCTTCATCAGCGTTCAGTACGCCGGTGAGCGGGTCGTCATGTATTCCGGCCAGGGGCTGAAATGATCGTGCGCCGAGCCTTGAGTGCATTCGCCCTGGCGGGTGCATTGGCGGGTTGTTCCAGTCACGGTCCCGCCGATGTGCCGGGCACGGCTGGCCAGGTCGACCTGCAACGCTACCAGGGCACCTGGTACGAGCTGGCGCGGTTGCCGATGTTTTTCCAGCGCAACTGTGCGCAGTCCGAAGCGCATTATCAGTTGCAGGCCGATGGCCGTGTCGCGGTGACCAATCGCTGCCTGACCAAGGATGGCGAATGGGAAGAAGCCAGGGGCCGCGCCGAATTGCAGCCCTGGCAGACCGACAAGCTGACGGTGCGCTTCGACAATTGGTTCAGCCGGCTATTCCCGAATGTCGCCCGTGGCGATTACTGGGTGCTGTATCTGGACCCTGACTACCAGGTCGCCCTGGTCGGCAATCCCAATCGCGAATACCTGTGGCTGCTTTCTCGGACGCCGGAAGTCTCGCCTGAGACGCGTGCGCAACTGCTCAAGCAGGCAGGGGCGAGGGGGTATGACACGCGGGAGTTGATCTGGCGAGAAAGCAACGGCAAGCCGCTTTAACGCTTCGCCTTCGGGTCTTGCAGGCGAATCACCAGCTCCGTATCCCCGCTGCCATGGACGAACAGGCATCGCTCCGGCGAGGGTTTGCCATTGACCAGCGACGGATTGCCGGAGAAGCCCACGGGTTCCTGGGGGATGCCGCGACGGCTGAGGTCGAGCCGGCCGTTGCCGTTGCTGTCCTGGTAGACCTGGATGGCGTAGCGCCCCGCTGGCAGGTTGCGCAGGCGCAGCACGCCATCGTCGCTTTGTATCTGCCGCAATACCTGTTCGGGCCATTCCTTCTGCTGGCCCTGGACCATTGCCAGGTGCACGGCCCCGCTGGCTTGTCTGCCTTCCACCTTGACCAGAATGTCGCCCGCGCAGGCTTGCGCGCCGACGAAAAGCAAGGCGAATGCGCAGTATGTGCGGTGGTTCGTGAAGGTTTGACGAACTGTATGTGGCATAATTCGCGGCATTTTTGCAGGGACTCGGCAACGTATGCGTCAGGTATTGGTGGTTCACTATTCGCAAACCGGTCAGTTGAGCCGTCTGGCTCGGTCGGTCTGTGCGCCACTGCAGCGCGACGGCATCCACGTGGATTTCCTGGCCTTGCAGCCTGCGCAACCATACCCCTTTCCATGGCCGTTCCTCGGGTTTTTTCGTATCTTCCCGGAAACAGTGCTGATGCAGCCGCAGCCGTTGCAGCCGCTGACGGTCGATCCTGACAAGCGCTACGACCTGGTGATCCTTGCCTACCAGGTGTGGTTTCTCTCGCCATCCCTGCCGTTCACCAGTTTTCTCGCCTCGTCCGAGGCGGCACGCCTGCTCAAGGGCGTTCCGGTGGTGACGTTGATCGGCTGCCGCAACATGTGGCTGATGGCCCAGGAGAAGGTCAAGCTGCGCTTGCAGGCTCTCGGCGCGCGGTTGGTCGACAACATCGTGCTGACCGATGCCTGCGGCACTGCCGCGAGCTTCCTGGCCACGCCACTGTGGATGTTCACTGGCCGGCAGAAACCCTATGGCTGGGTGCCGCGCGCCGGTATCGACGAGCGCGAGATCGCCGCTGCCAGCCGTTTTGGCGAGGCCATCGCCAGTCGCCTGCTTGGCGATGATCGTCCGGTCGAATCGCCGATGCTCGGTGGTCTGGGTGCGGTGACGGTGGATGAAAAACTCATCGCCAGCGAAAAGGTCGGCAATCGCAGTTTCAAATTGTGGGGCCGGCTGCTGTCGCTGCTCGGCCCGCAGCAGAGCCTGCGGCGAGGCATTGGGCTGGTGCTGTATATCGCCTTCCTGATTTGCCTGATCCTCACAGTGGTGCCGATCAGCGCCCTGTTGAAAAAGGTGTTGGCCCCGCTGTTCAAGGCGCGAATCCAGCGAGAAAAGGCCTACTTCGCCGGCCCGTCCGGCGAGTGATGTGACCCGAGGAGTTTCAGTGGTACAGCCCGTATACATCAACCGGATCAACGCGTGCCTGCCGCACGACCCTGTGGACAACGAGCAGATGGAGGCTCGTCTGGGCATGGTCGGCGGCAAGCCGTCGCGTGCCCGCAAGCTGGTGCTGCGGCGCAATGGCATTCGCCAGCGCCATTACGTCATCGACCCGGCCAGCGGCGAAGCGAGCATGACCAATGCCCAGTTGAGCGCCGAGGCCATTCGCGGCCTGCAGGGCGAAGGCTTCGAGCTGAACATGCTCGACTGCTTGGTGGCCAGTACCTCGTCGCCTGACCAGGTCATGCCGGGCCATGCCGTGATGGTGCATGGCGAGCTGGGCAACCCGCCCTGCGAAGTGGCGACCACTGCCGGTATCTGCCTGTGCGGCATGACGGCGCTGAAATACGCCTGGATGAGCGTGGCCAGTGGTGAGAGCCGCAATGCCGTGGCCTGTGGTTCTGAAGTCGCCTCGACATTGATGCATGCGCGCAACTTCGACGCGGAATACGAAAGCCGCGTCGATGAGCTGGAAAACCATCCGGAAATAGCCTTCGAGAAGGACTTCCTGCGCTGGATGCTGTCCGATGGCGCCGGTGCCGTGCTGTTGCAGGGGCAGCCCAACGCCCGCGGCCTGAGTCTGCGTGTCGATTGGCTGGACATCCTGTCCTTCGCCGACCGCATGCCCGCCTGCATGTACGCCGGTGCGGAGATGGACAACGGCAGCCTGGTGGGCTGGAGCCGTTACGATGCCGACGCGCGCGCACGCCGCTCGGTGATGGCGGTCAAGCAGGACGTCAAGCTGCTCAATGAGAACATCGTCAAATACACCGTGGAGGAGGCGCTGCGACGGATCATGGCGCGCCGCGAGCTGCGGGTCGAGGCTATCGACTGGTTCCTGCCGCACTATTCCTCGGAGTTCTTCCGCGATCGCCTGGCCGTGGGCCTGGACAACGTCGGCCTGCCGATCCCGGGCGAGCGCTGGTTCACCAACCTGACCAGCAAGGGCAACACCGGCGCGGCGTCGATCTTCATCATCCTCGACGAGCTGTTCAACGGTGGGCACCTGCGCAGCGGCCAGCGCCTGCTCTGTTATGTGCCGGAGAGTGGGCGTTTCTCCAGCGCCTTCATGCATCTGACGGTGGTCGGCGATGAAGCTTGACGAGGTTCCCCAGGACCCGGATTCCGCCTACGGCGGCCATAGCAAGCTGCTCTACGCCGTCGACGATGGCGGCCATTACCAGGGCGCGCAGAGCGCCGGTTGGGAGCCGGAGTCCTATGCCACGCACCTGGCCGTTGCCGAGCTGCATGCCCAGGAAGCCGAGGCCGAGGCCGGCTGGCGCAGCGGCGAACTGTCGCCGCTGAAGTGCCTGATGTATCGCTATCGCATGGATGAGCTGGCGCTGTCGCAGATCACCGGGCTATGGCAGTGGCGCGTGCGCCGTCACTTTCGCCCCGCTGTCTATCGGCGCCTGGGCGCTTCGGTGCTGGCGCGCTACGCCGAGGCCTTCGGCCTGACTGTCGACGAGTTGCGTCGTTACCAGAGAGAGTTGCCATGAGCGCCTTCGTACATCGCCAGAGCGCCCATTGCGAAAGCGGCGTCATGGCCAGCCTGCTGACCCACGCCGGCCTGCCGATGAGCGAGCCGATGGCCTTTGGCCTGGCGTCCGGCCTGGCCTTTGCCTACCTGCCGATCGTCAAGCTTGGCGGCATGCCGCTGATCGCCTATCGCATGCCGCCCCGGCACTTGATCAAGACCCTCAGCAAGCGCCTTGGCGTGCGCCTGACCTCCCGGACCTTCGCCAAGCCCGAACAGGGGCGCCTGGCACTCGATGCCGCGCTGGACAGCGGGCGCCTGGCGGGACTGCAGAGCTCGGTGTTCTGGCTGCCGTATTTCCCTCCGGAGATGCGCTTTCATTTCAACGCGCACAACCTGCTGGCCTACGGCCGCGAGGGCAACGAATACCTGCTCAGTGACCCGGTGTTCGAAGCACCGGTGCGCTGCGCCGCCGAGGACCTGCAGAAGGCGCGTTTCGCCAAGGGCGCATTGGCGGCCAAGGGCTTGATGTACTACCTCGACGACGTATCCCCGGAGCAGGACTGGGAACGCCTGATCCGCAAGAGCGTACTGTCCACCACGCGCATTCTCGACGGCATGCCGTTGCCGTGGATCGGTGTGCGCGGTATCCAGCACCTGGCCAAGTGCGTCGAGTCGCTCGACCCGGCGCAGAGCAAGTACAACCGTCTCTACCTCACCCATATCGTGCGCATGCAGGAAGAGATCGGCACCGGCGGTGCGGGTTTCCGCTTCATGTACGCCAGCTTCTTGCAGGAGGCTGGCGAGAAGATCGGCGACGCCAACCTGCAAGAAGCCTCGGCACGCCTGACCGCCGTTGGCGACGATTGGCGCCAGTTCGCCTTGGCCTGCGTCAAGGCCAGCCGCAGCAAGGGCGCCGCACCTGATTTCAGACCGATTGCCGAGATGTTGCGCGGTATCGCCGATCAGGAGCGGGCGTTGATGAAGGAACTGGGGGCCTGGGCCAAGAGAAGCGGCGCGTAGACGGGGGCGGGCCGCGTAGGCGAGGAGCCTGCGACGATACCCATCATCGGTCTCCCGAATGGGTATCGCTTCGCTCGACCCATCCTAGGGTCTGTTGCCGTTTCGGCGCAAGCCGCGTTGTCGCGAGAAATAGCCCCCGGTTAGGCGCAGGACGCAGGCAATGGTCCGAGTCCTGCAACGACAGCGGGGGTTATTTCTCGCACAACCCGCAGGGCCGGGCCCGTTTTTATACGATGCAGCGTTACTCGATGGCTCATTTAGCCCACTAAACTTCGCATCTCGCGCCTCGCCTCGTATAAAAACTGGCTCCGGCGCGGTCGCGACGAAACGGCAACAGACCCTAAGAATGCCTTAGTAGAGCAAGCACGCTGCTCAAAGCTGGACGTTGATCACGTCGACTCCCGTGGTGATTGCCGCGAAGCTGTCTGCCTGACCGGCACCTTCGACCAGCACGGCCTGGGCGGTGAACTCGCCGACATCGTTCAACACCACCAGCAAGGCCTGGTTGATCACCCCTTCGGCAAGGTCTTGCGTGGCCAATGCCTGGAGCTGCTTCCAGGCGTTGGCGCCTGCGCCGATGAACAGGTTCGGGCCTTCCAGGCCCAATTGCGCGGCGACATGGAAGCCGGCGGCGTTGCTCACGCTGTTGACGAATTCGAAGGGCTTGGGCTGGCGTTGATGCACGCACACGGTGTCGAGTAGCGAGCCCATGGTGGTGCGGGCCGGATGGCGCGAGGCCAGGTAGAGGCCACAGTCGCTGCGTACCTGGGCTTTCAGCGGTGCAGTGCAGAGCAGGGCCTGGAGGATCAGGCGGTCGATACGGCGCGGCGGTGCGCTCAGCCATTCGCCCAATGCCGCTTTCAGGTCTTTGTCGCTGTGGCTGGCGTTGCCTCGAACGCTACAGGCGGCGATCACCTTGCTCATGCCGCACCTCCCGCACAGCGTTGCAGTACCAGGCTGGCATTGTTGCCGCCGAAGCCAAAGAAGTTGGCCAGCAGCAGGCTGTCCTCGGCCACGCTGAAAGGCGTGCCGCTCAAGGGCAGGGTGGCTTCATCGGCGTAGTCGACGCCAGGCAGGCGCGCCAGGTTCTCCACCAGCAGCAGGGTTTCGCTGAGGCCGCAGGCGCCCAGGGTATGGCCGAGCCAGGGCTTGAGCACGCACAGGGCGGGCAACCGCTCGCTGAACAGCAGGCGCACGCCGTTGTGTTCGGCGCGGTCGTTGGCGCCAGTCGCGGTGCCGTGCAGCTTGATCAGTCCGATTCCGGCGGATGAGGTGCCGGCGCTGTGCAGGGCCCGGCGCATGACCCAGTCGATATGGCTGCCGTCTTCGCGGGTGGTGGTCAGGTTGCTGGTGTCGCAGGCGCTGAAGCCGCCAAGCAGCCTGGCCAGTGGTGCCGGGCCGGGTCGTAGCGAGAGCAGGGTCGCGGCGTAGGCTTCGCCGAGGATCAGGCCGTCGCGCTCGGGGTGGAACGGACGATAACGACCGCTCGGGCTGGTCAGGTCGAGCGCGCCGAAGCCTTGGCGGGCGACGGCGCTCGGGGTTTCGAAACTGACGACCAGGCAGCGCTGGAATGACCCGCTGGCGAGCATGCGCGCGCCGTACAGCAGGCCATTGGCGGCACTGGTACAGGCGGTGTTGAGGGTGAAGGCATCGGCGAATCCCCAGCGTTGGCGCAGTTGTTCGGCAACCAGATCGAGGGGCGTCGAGTGCTCGGGCTGGAACCCGCCTTCATCGGCCGCGCGCCGTTCAAGATCGTTGATGTCCAGGCTGGTGCTGGCGACGATCAGCAGGCAGTCGCCGAGCGCTCCGGCATCGTCGCCCAGGGTTTCCACGACCAGGCGGTCGAGGCGCTGTTCGCGGCTTTCAGCGCTGGCCCGGACGCCGAGAAACGGGCGCGGCTGCTGCAACTCGTGCAGCAGGAACGGCTTGGCCGTCGGCAGGCCGCCGCCACGCAGGGCCTGGCCGGCCGCGGACAGGTCGTCGCCGAGCGCGCTGTGCAGGGCGCCGCGCTGGAGATAGACGGGCGTCACTTTTTCTGCCTGATGAAGGCCGCGATGCTGGCGATGCTGTTGAGGATGCGGCGGCCATCCTTGGCACCCTCGATGCGCACGCCATAGTGCTGCTGCAGGGCCAGGGAGACCTGCAGCGCGTCGAGGCTGTCCATCTGGATGCGGCTCTGCTGGCCGAACAGCGGCTCATCGTTGGCGATGCTCTGCCAGTCGATGTCGTCTTCCTTGTCGCACTCGCGAATCAGCAGTTGCTTGAGTTTTTCTTCTAGTAGTGTGTCGTCCATTGCGTTTGCTGTACTCGTCGGTGGAACAGGAACAACCCGCTGGCGCCGGCCAGCGCTGCGAACAGCAGCAGGCGGATGCACCAGGGGGCTACGTCGTCCAGTGAGCCGTGGCCCACCAGCAGGGTCAGGAAGGCGTCGAGCGCCCAGCTCATCGGCGATATTTCCGCCAGATGGCGCATGGCTTCGGGCATCACGCTCTTGGGCACCATGATGCCGCCAATAGCCGCGAGGATGATGTTGATCCCGCCGCCAAGCAATAGGGCTTGTTCACTACTGCGCGCCAATGCCGCGAGCAGCAGGCCCAGGCAACTGGTGGCGAGGGCGATGCTGATGGCCAGCAGCAGGTAGGCGCTGCCGGCGCCCTCCAGTTCCAGGGCGGGCAGGCCGAGCAGGGGCAGGCCGTACATGCCGATGCCGAGCAGCACCACGAACTGCATGAGGTTGATCGCCAGGTAAGGCAGCACCTTGCTCAGCGCCAGGGTGCGCAAGCCCAGGCCCAGGCCGCGAAAGCGCAGCAGCGCGCCGCTCTGCTGCTCGCGCTGGAAGCTGCCGGCCATCGGCAGGGCGACGAAGAACATGCCGAAGATCAGCCAGGCCGGCACGCTCATCTGCGTCGCGTTGGCCTGGTGGCCGAGGTCGCCGCTGGCCAGCCGCTCGCGCTCGTCGATGTGGCTCTCGGTGCGTTGCTGGACCTGTTCGAGTCGCTGGGCCGGGCTGAGGTTTTCATCCAGCGCGCCGCTGTCCTCCAGGTAAGCGAGCAGGCGGGTCTGGGCCAGGGCGATGGTCACCGCGCCATGCAGGCGCTGGCGTGCGAGGCGGTCGAACTGGGCCGGGAAGCTGATCAGCGGGCCCTGGTGTGGCGTATCCAGCAGCGTGTCGGCGAAGTCGCTGGCCAGGCTGATGCGCGGCAGGCTCTCGGGGCCTTCGGCGAGCAATTGGCTATCGGGCAACTGTGCCCGCAGGGCGTCGTGGAAGAAGCGGCTGGCGTCGCTGTCTTGCGCGGCCTCGAGGACCAGGCGCAGCGCTGGCGGGCGATCCTGCAGGAAACTGGACATGGCGCTGGCCATGATCACCAGGAACAGGATCGGCATGACGAACAGCACCGCCAGGGCATGCGGGTCGCGCAGCAGCAGCAGGCCTTCCTTGCGGACCAGGGCGCGCAATCTCACAAGCGGCCTCCGTTGAGGCTCAGGTAGAGCTGCTCCAGCGAGGGCCGGCCGAAGCGCAGCAGGCTCGGCGCTACCGGCTGTTCGGCGAGGAACTGGGTGATCGCCTGTAGCTGCGCCATATCCAGCGACTCGATGCGCACGCCGTTGGGCTGGCGCTCGGCGCTCAGGTGCAGGCGTTCGAGCAGCGACAGCAGCGCCTCGGGCAGCGCGTCAGGCCATTCGAGCAGCAGGCCGTGCTGGTCGCCGAGCAACTGGCGCTTGTCGATGTCCAGGCGGACCCGGCCTTCGTGCAAGAGCAGGATGCGTTGGGCCACACGCTCGACTTCGTCCAGGTAGTGGCTGGTGTAGATCACCGCTTTGCCCTCGGCGGTCAACTGGCTGACGGCATCGAGCAGCATCCGCCGGCTGGCGGCGTCGACCCCGACCGTCGCTTCGTCGAACAGATAAAGGTCGGCTGGCTGCAGCAGGCCAATGGCGAAATTGAGCCGGCGCTGCTCGCCGCCGGACAACCGCCCGGCGCTGCGTCCGAGCTTGTCGGCCAGGGCGGTGGCGGCGATGCAGCGTTCCAGGCGCTGCTGGCGTTCGGTGCCGCGCAGTTGGTAGAGGTCGGCGAACAGTTCGAGGTTCTCGCTGACTTTCAGCCCGGTATAGAACGCCAGTTGCTGCGGCACCAGGCCCAGGCGTCGCTCGGTATGCCAGGTGATGTTTCCGCCCTGGGGCTGCAATACGCCGCTGAGCAATGACAGCAGGGTGGTCTTGCCGGCACCGTTGCTGCCCAGCAGGCCCAGGCATTGGCCGGCTTGCAGTTGCAGGTCGATGCCCTGCACGGCCGCCCGGGGCGCGTCGGGGTAACGGTATTCGAGGTTTTTCAGTTCAAGCACGGACGAGCACCAGCAACAGCTTGCCGTCGATGACCAGCTCTTGCCCGGCACGGACGCTGAAGCCATACAGGGCGCCAGCGGGGCTGGTCGCTTCCTGGGTGGCGCTGACCAGCAGTTCGCCTTCGCGTTGCAATGGTTGGTAATGCAATTGCAGTTGCGAGAGCTTGCCGACCAGGGCCATTTCGATGGCGTTGTCGCCGCCGTATAAGGCACCATGCGCGGCACACAACTGGGCCGCCGCCTCGAACAGCAGGCATGGCGATGCGTTCGGACCGAAGGCGTCCAGGTAATGCCAGGCGCTGAGGCCGCGAATGTCCGTGGCATCGTGGTCGAGCAGGGCATCCAGCCAGAGCGCGGGCCCCTGGTGCGGCAGCAGGTTGTGCAGGTCGAGGCGGTCCATTGCGTGCAGTCGGAACGAGTGGGCCGGCAGTGTAACAGAGCGCTGTGAGTGGCGTGGCGCGTGCCGTCCGCCGGTAAGTCGTGGAGGAGTCAAAGGATGATGTGGCAGCAGTGGTTGGCAATCGCGCTGGGATCGGTGGTGCTGACGGGAATTTCCTGGCGGGCCTTGAGCAGTCCGCGTTCCCATGGCTTCTATCGTTACTTCGCCTGGGAGGTGATGCTGCTGTTGCTGGTGCTCAATGCACCGGTCTGGTTCGACGACCGCTATGCCTTGCACCAGGATGTGTCCTGGGTGCTGCTGTTTCTCTCGGTGGTGGTGCTGGTCCTGGGTGGCTATCAGTTGCGCCGCCATGGCAAACCGAGCGAGGCCAAGCGTGCCGACGCCGAACTGTATGCCTTCGAGCGTACGTCGCAACTGGTCACCAGCGGTATCTACCGCTTCATCCGTCATCCGCTGTTCTGCTCGCTGCAACTGCTCAACTGGGGCATCTGCTTCAAGCAGCCGACGTTGCCCAGTTTCGCCCTGGCCACGATCGCCAGCATATTGCTGTACCTGGCGGCCAGGCGCGATGAGGCGGAGTGCCAGGAGTACTTCGGCGATGCCTACCGCCAGTACATGGCGCGCACGCGGATGTTCATCCCGTTCCTGTTCTGATCACTCCCAGTCCAGTCGCGACAATTTCCACTCGCCATCGTCCAGCAGCCACTCCAGGGTCACGCTGTAGTGGCGGGCGCTGTCCGGGATCAGGCCCTCGGCGCCAGTGAGCGCGACCTGGGCATGGGTGGCGCCTTTGTCCTTGTAGGTCGGGTCGACCTGGCTGTCCTTGCTCAGGGCCAGCACCTTGATGTTCTTGTAGCGCATGAACAGCAGGGTCATGGTGCGCTTGGCCCAGTCGCGATCGTTCTGCTCCATGGTCGCGAACTGCGGGTGCAGCTGGTCGAGCACGGCGCTGGTGCGCTTGGCTTCTATATTGTCCTGCAATTGCTGGACGGCGGCTTCCAGCGCCGCCTGCGGGTCGCTCTTGCCGCAACCGCCGAGAAACACCATTGCCAGGATTAAAGTCAGGGCAAATTTCCGTGTGGACATGTTCAACTCCGTTTTCATGGTTATGATGCCTGGCACGATAGAGGATCGGCGTCCCGCTCCATAGGGACCCGCGCACAGATTCGGGAGTGACCATGCAGACCTTGTATCCGGAGATCAAGCCTTTCGCCCGCCACGAGCTGGCCGTGCAGGAGCCGCATGTCCTGTACATCGACGAGAGCGGATCGCCGGATGGCTTGCCGGTGCTGTTCGTCCATGGCGGCCCGGGCGCCGGTTGCGACAGTGCCAGCCGGCGCTATTTCGACCCCAACCTGTACCGCATCGTCACCTTCGACCAGCGTGGCTGTGGCCGCTCCGTGCCCCACGCGAGCCTGGAGAACAACACCACCTGGGACCTGGTCGCCGACATGGAGCGCATCCGCGAGCACCTGGGCATCGACAAGTGGGTGCTGTTCGGCGGCTCCTGGGGGTCGACCCTGTCGCTGGCCTACGCCCAGACGCACCCTGAACGCGTGCACGCGCTGATCCTGCGCGGCATCTTCCTGTGCCGCCCGCAGGACTTCGACTGGTTCTACCAGGAAGGCGCCAGCCGCCTGTTCCCGGATTACTGGGAAGACTACGTGGCGCCGATCCCGCAGGACGAGCGTGGCGAAATGATGAAGGCCTTCTACAGGCGCCTCACGGGGGCCGACCAGATCGCCCAGATGCACGCCGCCAAGGCCTGGTCGACCTGGGAGGGGCGTACCGCCACGCTGCGCCCCAATCCGCAGGTGGTCGAACGCTTCAGCGAGTCGCAGCGGGCGCTGTCGATCGCGCGCATCGAGTGCCATTACTTCCTCAACGATGCCTTCCTGCAGCCCGACCAGTTGCTGCGTGACGTGTCGAAGATCGCCCATCTGCCGGGCGTGATCGTGCATGGCCGCTACGACGCCATCTGCCCGCTGGACAACGCCTGGTCGCTGCATCAGGCCTGGCCGAACAGCGAGCTGCAGATCATCCGCGACGCGGGGCACGCCGCCTCCGAGGTCGGCATCACCGATGCCTTGGTGCGTGCTGCCGACGACATGGCGCGGCGCCTGCTCGACCTGCCGCTCGAAGAAGCATGAAGGCGCTGATCCAGCGCGTCAGTCGGGCGCGGGTCGAGGTTGCCGGCGAAACGCTCGGCGCCATCGACCAGGGCCTGCTGGCGCTGGTTGGCGTCGAACCGCAGGACACGCCCGCGTGTGTCGACAAGCTGCTGCATCGGCTGCTGAACTACCGGGTGTTTTCCGACGAGAACGGCAAGATGAACCGCTCGCTGGCCGACGTGGGCGGCGGCCTTTTGCTGGTTTCCCAGTTCACCCTGGCGGCCGATACCCGCAGCGGCCTGCGCCCGAGCTTCTCCACGGCGGCCCCGCCAGCGCTCGGTGCCGAACTGTTCGACCTGCTGGTCGAACAGGCGCGCGGCAGGCACCCGCAGGTCGCCACGGGTCGTTTCGGTGCCGAGATGCAGGTGCATCTGGTCAACGATGGCCCGGTGACGTTTCTGCTCGAGGTTTGACGCGATAGGCCGCCTGGTCCTCGGCGCCTGACTTGCCGCTTGAGGCCCGCCGCACGCGGTTATCCCGACTTTGACCAATAAATCCGCTGTTCTGGTGTGGATTTTGCGTCGTGCCGACTCGCAATAGCTCGGGCGGGCAGGTAGCATGCGCCGCCATGGCTACTGCCGGCTTCATTCACCTCTGCAGACCAGGATTTTCCATGAAGAAGTTTTTCGCCTCCCTGATTCTTTCCGCCTGGGCCCTGAGCGGCCTGGCCCATGCCGGCACCGTCGACGACGCGGTCAAGCGCGGTACCCTGCGTGTGGGCATGGACCCGACCTACATGCCGTTCGAGATGACCAACAAGCGCGGCGAGATCATTGGCTTCGAAGTCGATCTGCTCAAGGCCATGGCCAAGGCCATGGGCGTCAAGCTGGAACTGGTTTCCACCAGCTACGACGGCATCATCCCGGCGCTGCTGACCGACAAGTTCGACATGATCGGTTCCGGCATGACCCTGACCCAGGAGCGCAACCTGCGGGTCAACTTCAGCGAACCCTTCATCGTGGTCGGCCAGACCCTGCTGATCCGCAAGGACCTGGAAGGCAAGGTCAAGTCCTACAAGGACCTCAACGACCCGCAGTACCGCATCACCTCGAAGATCGGCACCACCGGCGAGATGGTCGCCAAGAAGCTGATCGCCCAGGCCAAGTACAACGGCTTCGACAACGAGCAGGAAGCGGTGATGGACGTGGTCAACGGCAAGGCCGATGCCTTCATCTATGACGCGCCCTACAACGTCGTCGCGGTGAACAAGGCCGGCGCCGGCAAGCTGGTGTTCCTCGACCAGCCCTTCACCTACGAGCCCCTGGCCTTCGGCCTGAAGAAGGGCGACTACGACAGCATCAACTGGATCAACAACTGGCTGCACCAGATCCACCACGACGGCACCTACGAACGTATCCATGCCAAGTGGTTCAAGAGCACCAACTGGCTCAAGGAAATGGAATAACACCCGTCGCAAGCCACAAGGCGGAAGGCTGCCCCCTTCAAGCTGCAAGTCGTAGGGACGAGCCCGGAACCAGGCTCGTCCCTGCCTTCAACGGCATGGCCGTGAGCGTGACCCATAGTGATTAGAAAACATCGCCGTACCTGGCCCTGGCACATAGTGACCGGTTTGATCCTGGTCATCGCTGCCTATGGGCTCTGGTATTCCAGCACCCTGATTTCCTACGAGTGGCGCTGGAATCGTGTGCCCCAGTATTTCGCCTATCACGCTGAAGAGGCCCAGCGCGCTGCCGATTTCGGTCGTGTCGAGAGCATCGGCGAGCAGGATGGCCAAGCGAAGGTGATCCTGCTTGGCGACAGCGCGGGCGAGCAGGCCTTACTGGTCGAGCGCGACAGCCTGCAGGTGGCGGAGGGCGACGATGTTGCCGAGGGCGATGTGGTTGGCGTGACCCGTCACTGGCAGGCAGGCCCGCTGCTGTGGGGGCTGTGGACCACCCTGTGGATTTCCGTGCTGGCCGGCGCCTTCGGCCTGGTCATCGGTCTGGCGACCGGGCTTTGCCGCCTGTCGAAGAACCCGACCCTGCGCGACGTGTCCGGCATCTATGTCGAACTGGTGCGCGGCACGCCGCTGCTGGTGCAACTGTTCATCTTCTATTTCTTCATCGGCACCGTGCTCAACCTGTCCCGCGAGTTCGCCGGGGTGGCTGCGCTGGCGCTGTTCACCGGCGCCTACGTGGGCGAAATCGTCCGCGCGGGCGTGCAGTCGATCACCCGTGGCCAGGACGAGGCGGCGCGTTCGCTGGGGCTGTCGGCTGGCCAGTCGATGCGCCATGTGATCCTGCCGCAGGCGTTCCGGCGTGTATTGCCACCCCTGGCCGGGCAGTTCATCAGCCTGGTCAAGGACACTTCGCTGGTTTCGGTGATCGCCATCACCGAACTGACCAAGAGCGGCCGCGAAGCGATCACCACCTCGTTCTCCACCTTCGAGATCTGGTTCTGCGTGGCGGGGCTTTACCTGCTGATCAACCTGCCGCTGTCGCGTATCGCCAGCCGCCTGGAAAAGAGGCTCGGGAAAAGTGATTGAAGTGCGCAACCTGATCAAGGTGTTCGACGCCCAGGGCCATGAGGTGCGTGCCGTCGATGACGTCAGTACCACGGTCAAGCGCGGCGAAGTGGTGGTGGTGATCGGTCCGTCCGGTTCCGGCAAGTCGACCTTCCTGCGTTGCCTCAATGGCCTCGAACAGCTGGATTCCGGCTCGGTGAGTATCGATGGCGTCGACCTGGCCAATCCGAAAACCGACATTAATGCCTATCGTCGTGAGGTCGGCATGGTGTTCCAGCATTTCAATCTTTTCCCGCACATGACCGTGCTGGAGAATCTGTGCCTGGCGCAGAAGGTCGTGCGCAAGCGCGGCAAGGCCGAGCGCGAAGAAAAGGCGCGGGCGCTGCTGGCCAAGGTCGGCATCGGCCAGAAGGCCGGCGAATATCCATCGCGCCTGTCCGGTGGCCAGCAGCAACGCGTGGCGATTGCCCGGGCGTTGTGCATGGAACCCAAGGTGATGCTGTTCGACGAGCCGACGTCGGCGCTCGACCCGGAAATGGTCGGCGAAGTGCTCGATGTGATGAAGCAGTTGGCGGTCGAAGGCATGACCATGGTGTGTGTGACCCACGAAATGGGTTTTGCCCGCGAAGTGGCCGATCGTGTGCTGTTCTTCGATCATGGCAAGTTGCTCGAAGACGCCTCTCCAGAGGATTTTTTCACCCTGCCGCAGGATGTGCGCGCGCAGAGTTTTCTGCGTCAGGTATTGTGATGTGCGTGAAGCGGAGCGCGGCCTGAAGCCGTGTCCTGCGTTTGCTTCACTTCAGCTGTTTGCGGACTGAGTCCGGTTTTTCCGGGGAATCATTGCGACATGCTGGGGTCGTTGTATGGGTTGCCGCGCCAGCCGCGGCTCGTTGAAATCCAATGATCAGAAGGGAATTACGTGCGCTTTCAAGCCGTTCCATCAGCCTTTTTGTCCAACATGCTTCGCCCTGTCATGCTGGGCGCAGTGCTGTTCGCCTCCTTCTCGGCGACCCAGGTGTACGCGTTCAGCATCGATGATGTGGCGGCGAAAGCGAAGAAACTGGCTGGCGAAAATTACGAGCCGGCGCAGAGCAATCTGCCCAAGTCCTTGCGCGAACTGAAGTTCGGCGAGTACCAGCAGATTCACTTCCGCGCCGACAAGGCGTTCTGGTCCGACCTGGATACACCCTTCAAGCTTGGTTTCTATCACCAGGGCATGCAGTTCAGCTCGGCGGTGCGCCTGAACGAAGTCACTGCGACCTCGGTCAAGGAGATCAAGTACGACCCGGCGCTGTTCGATTTCGGCGACCTCAAGCTCGATCACAGCCCCGAGGCGCTCAAGGAAATCGGCTACGCCGGCTTCAAGGTGATCTACCCGATCAACGCGGCGGGCAAGCAGGACGAGATTATGTCCATGCTCGGTGCCAGCTACTTCCGGGTGATCGGCAAGGGCCAGACCTACGGCCTCTCCGCGCGCGGCCTGGCGATCGATACGGCGCTGCCGTCCGGCGAGGAGTTTCCCAGCTTTCGCGAGTTCTGGATCGAGCGTCCGAACAAGGGCGACAAGCACCTGACCATCTACGCGCTGCTCGACTCGCCGCGGGCCACCGGTGCCTATCGTTTCATCCTGCGTCCGGGCGACGATGCCGTGGTCGACGTCAAGGCCCAGGTGTTCCTGCGTGAGGCGGTCAACCGTCTGGGCATCGCCCCGCTGACCAGCATGTACCTGTTCGGCTCCAACCAGCCGTCGCCGGTGGAAAACTTCCGCCCCGAACTGCACGACTCCGATGGCCTGGCGATCCATGCCGGTAACGACGAGTGGCTCTGGCGCCCGCTGAACAACCCCAAGCGCCTCTCCGTCAGCGCCTTCTCCGTGGAAAACCCGAAAGGCTTCGGCCTGCTCCAGCGCGCCCACGAATTCAGTCGCTACGAAGACCTCGACGACCGCTACGACCTGCGCCCGAGCGCCTGGATCGAGCCCAAGGGGGAATGGGGCAAGGGCCAGGTGCAACTGGTCGAGATCCCGACCCGGGACGAGACCAACGACAACATCGTCGCCTTCTGGACCCCCGAGAAGCTGCCCGCGCCTGGCGAGCCGCTGAAACTGGCCTATCGTCAGCACTGGACGATCAATGAGCCGGCGCTGCATTCCAATGACAACGCCTGGGTCATGCAGACCCGCCGTTTCCCGGGTGAAGTGCGCCAGTCCAACCTGATCCGCGAGACCGACGGCAGCATCGGCCTGCTGGTCGACTTCGTCGGCCCGGCCATGGCCAAGCTGCCAGCCGATACGGCGGTCAATACCCAGGTCAGCATGGGCGGCAACGGCGAGATCGTGGAAAACCGCGCGCGCTACAACCCGGCGACCAAGGGCTGGCGCCTGATTCTGCGGTTCAAGGTGAAGAATCCGGCCGAGCCGCTGGAAATGCGCGCGGCACTGACCAGCGATGGCAAGGCCATCAGCGAAACCTGGAGCTATCAGATTCCTGCCGATGAATAAAATCACCGATTCCGCTGCGGCCGGGGCCGCCTACCGTGAACAGCTCGGCCTGGTCGAGCTGGACGGCGATACAGAAGGCGACAGTGACGTACTGCTGGGGGGGCTGGCCAATCGCGGGCGCTTGAATGGCGCCACCGGCGAAGCCGCGCTGGACTCGGTCGGCAAGCGCCTGGAGCTGGGTTGGCCGGATCTGAAAGAGGAGGCGCTGGTCCAGGACTCCGGGCAGCGTGTCTGCCTCAAGGCCGTGCCTCCGGTGAAACGCACGCGCATGCTGCCCGAACCCTGGGCGACCAACCCGCTGGTACGGGGCTGGCACCACCTGTTCGGCGGCAAGAAAAAACATGAGCGCCCGCCCGTGGAGGCGGACGAGTCCGCGCACTGGCGCAAGGTCGGCGCGTTCCGCCGCTTCATCCTGTTGCTGTTGATGCTGGCCCAGACCGGCGTGGCGACCTGGTACATGATCAAGCTCCTGCCCTACCAGGGCTGGGGCCTGGTCGATCTGGACGAAGTGCTGGAGCAACACTGGCTGGATTCGGTGCAGCAGGTTTTGCCCTATGTCTTGCAGACCAGCATCCTGATCCTGTTCTCGCTGCTCTGCTGCTGGGTCGCCGCCGGATTCTGGACCGCCTTGATGGGCTTCTGGGAATTGATGAGCGGGCGCGACAAGTACGCCATTTCCTACAGCATCAAGGGCGACGAAGTGATCGCCGCCGAGGCGCGTACCGCCCTGGTGATGCCGATCTGTAACGAAGACGTCGCCCGGGTGTTCGCCGGTCTGCGTGCGACCTACGACTCGGTCAAGGCCACCGGCCAGCTCGAACGCTTCGACTTCTTCATCCTCAGCGACAGCAACCAGCCGGACGTCTGTGTCGCCGAGCAGCAGGCCTGGCTGGACCTGTGCCGCGAAGTCGATGGTTTCGGCCACGTGTTCTATCGTCGGCGCCGGCGTCGGGTGAAGCGCAAGAGCGGCAACATCGACGATTTCTGCCGCCGCTGGGGCGGCGATTACCGCTACATGGTCGTGCTCGACGCCGACAGTGTGATGAGCGGCGAATGCCTGACCAACCTGGTGCGCATCATGGAAGCCAACCCGACCGCCGGGATCGTGCAGACCGCGCCCAAGGCTTCGGGCATGGACACGCTGTATGCGCGCATGCAGCAGTACGCCACGCGGGTCTACGGCCCGTTGTTCACCGCTGGCCTGCATTTCTGGCAGTTGGGCGAATCCCACTACTGGGGGCACAACGCGATCATCCGCATGAAGCCGTTCATCGAGCACTGCGCCCTGGCGCCGTTGCCGGGCAAGGGCTCGTTCGCCGGGGCGATCCTCTCCCACGACTTCGTCGAGGCCGCATTGATGCGCCGTGCCGGCTGGGGCGTATGGATCGCCTACGACCTGCCGGGCAGCTACGAAGAGTTGCCGCCCAACCTGCTCGATGAACTCAAGCGCGACCGGCGCTGGTGCCACGGTAACCTGATGAACTTCCGCCTGTTCCTGGTCAAGGGCATGCACCCGGTGCACCGCGCGGTGTTCCTCACCGGTGTGATGTCCTACCTGTCGGCGCCGTTGTGGTTCCTGTTCCTGGTGCTGTCGACCGCGCTGCTGGCGGTGCATCAGTTGATGGAGCCGCAGTACTTCCTGCAACCTCGGCAGTTGTTCCCGCTGTGGCCGCAATGGAAGCCGGAAGAAGCCATCGCGCTGTTCTCCACCACCATGTTCATGCTGTTCTTCCCCAAGCTGCTCAGCGTGTTGCTGATCTGCGTAAAAGGCGCCAAGGCATATGGCGGTCGCCTGCGTGTGCTGTTGTCGATGCTGCTCGAGGCCCTGTTCTCGATGTTGCTGGCACCGGTGCGCATGGTGTTCCACACCCTCTTCGTCACGGCGGCATTCCTCGGCTGGGAAGCCCAGTGGAAGTCGCCGCAACGTGACGACGATGCCACGCCGTGGAGCGAGGCGATCCGTCGCCATGGCTTCCAGACCCTTCTGGGGATCAGCTGGACCGCTCTGGTGGCCTGGTTGAATCCCAATTTCCTCTGGTGGCTCGCGCCCATCGTCGGCTCATTGACGCTGTCGATCCCGGTCTCGGTGTTTTCCAGTCGCCGTCGCCCAGGCCTGGCTGCTCGCGATGCCAGGTTGTTCCTCATTCCCGAGGAATACGATGTGCCCAAGGAACTCAGCAATACCGATGCGCACAACGAGCACAATCGCGAGATCGCCCTGCAGAAAGGCTTCATCAAGGCGGTGGTGAACCCGCGCCTGAATGCCCTGGCCTGCGCCATGGGTACCGCTCGGCACGCAAGCAGCGCGCTGATCGAGAAAGAGCGCCAGGCGCAGGTGGACAAGGCGCTGGAAGTCGGCCCAACGGGGCTGGACGACAAGCGCCGGCTGTTCCTGCTCAGTGACCCGGTGGCGCTGTCGCGCCTGCATGCCGCGGTATGGCGCAACCGTGTACCGGCCTGGCTGGAGAGCCCGTGGTCCATCGAGCGTACTGCCGCTGTGCCCGTGCACACGGCCGATTCGTTGGCCAAGCCTCAGGCTGCGCTCTGACCACCGGCTGGCTGCCTTGAAAAACGGCCTCCGCCAGGGCTATCTGGCGGAGGCCGTTTTGTTTGGGCTGCGGACAAGCGCTTTTATCGATGGGCGAAGGCCCTGGGGTCAAAGGCGCTGCGCTTCGCCCTTCAACAAGCGCCGGAGGATATCTCGCGGAATTCCCGACGTGTCGCCGAGGGCCGGACCGCTGCCGGGTTCTATTCCCTGTTCCTGGAGCCAGCCCAGGGCCAGTTCCCGCAGATAGAGGCTCGCATGCGCCTTCCAGGCGGCATGGGCCGAAGGGAAGCGCTCCAACTGATAGTCGAAGGTTTTCAGCGGCCGGCGCCCATCGAGCGCATGGCTCAGCACCCTGTGGGCGTGGGGATCGTCGAGGCTGTAGAGGAAGTCGGTACGCATCGCCAGGCGCTCCTCGACGTCCAGTGCTTCGATGAGCTGGTAGCGTTGCGGCTCGACCTGGGATTTGCTGGTTTCACCCGGGCTGGGATCCTGCGGGGCGACGCGCAGGATGGCGCCGCTTTGCAGGTCGAGGTAATGGTCGTCGCTGTCATATCCGTCGAGCGCCTGTTCGAGCTGCTCGATATCGATGGTCAGGTGGCGCATGGCATTCGGACCTCCCCTCGTCACTCAAGACTCTGACGGCGAAATATGACGAATGCTCAATCAATCGTCATGGCGCTGCGCGCGACAGGGTCCGGGTCGCTTTTCAGAACAGGCGCGCCAGCAAGGCCGGCACGGCCGTCTCGACACGCAGGATGCGCTCGCCCAGTTGTACCGGATTCAGGCCCGCTTCGGCGAGTTTTTCCACTTCGTAGGGAATCCAGCCGCCTTCCGGTCCGATGGCCAGGGTTACCGCCTGGCCTACTGTGCGCGGGCACTCCGGATAATCGCCGGGATGGCCAACCAGGCCCAGGGTATCGGCCGCAAGGGCGGGCAGGCGATCCTCGACGAAGGGCTTGAAGCGCTTTTCGATGATCACTTCCGGCAGGTGGGTATCGCGAGCTTGCTCGAGGCCGAGGATCAATTGCTCGCGAATGGCTTCGGGCTCAAGGAAGGGCGTTTGCCAGAAGCTTTTCTCGACCCGGTAGCTGTTGAGCAGGATCAGGCGTGGCACGCCCATGGCACTGACGGTCTGCAACACCCGGCGCAGCATCTTCGGCCTTGGCAGGGCGAGCAGCAGGGTGATCGGCAGCTTGGCCGGCGGCGCCTGGTCGAAGGTGACCCGCAGCTCGGCGTGTCGTGCATCCAGGGCCAGCAGTTCGCCGCTGCCCATCAGGCCGCCCAGCCGGCCGACGCGCAGGCTGTCGCCAGTCTCCAGGCGATGCACGTCGAGCATGTGCCGCAGGCGCCGTCCTGCGAGGACGACGCGATCCGCCGCGACGAAGTCGGCATCTTCCAGCAGCAGCAGGTTCACGGCAGGGGCGCGGGTGGTTGATCCGAATGTTCTTGTGCCTCGCGGGGCTTCTTCACCAAGGCGCCACACAACAGGCCGACCTCGAACAGCAGCCACATCGGCACGGCGAGCAGGGTCTGGGAGAAGATGTCCGGCGGGGTGAGGATCATGCCGACCACGAAGCAGCCGACGACCACGTAGGGCCGGGCACGCTTGAGCATGGCGACGTCGACGATGCCGACCCACAGCAGCAGGAAGGTCGCCACCGGGATCTCGAAGGCCACGCCGAAGGCGAAGAACAAGGTCAGGACGAAATCCAGGTACTCGTTGATGTCGGTCATCATCGCCACGCCATCGGGGGTGGCGCTGGCGAAGAAGTGGAACATCAGCGGGAAGACGAAGAAGTAGGCGAAGGCCATGCCGCCGTAGAACAGCACGATGCTGGAGATCAGCAATGGCACGGCGATGCGTTTTTCATGGCGGTACAGACCCGGCGCGATGAAGCCCCAGGCCTGGTGCAGGATGATCGGGATGGCCAGGAAGAAGGCGCACCAGGCGGTCAGCTTGAATGGCGTGAGGAACGGTGAGGCGACCCCGGTGGCGATCATCGTCGCGCCGGCCGGCAGGTAGGCGCGCAGCGGCGCCGAGACCAGGGTGTAGATGTCCTGGGCGAAGTAGAACAGGCCGCCGAACACCAGCAGCACGGCGACTACGCAGCGCAGCAGGCGCGAGCGCAGCTCGGTGAGGTGCGCGACCAGTGGCATCTCGGCGTCTTGATCGTGATCCTGGTTCATGGCTGGCGCGGTGGTTCCTGGGTGGGTTGTTGCGGCAGTTCTTGCACGGGCGGTTGAGGGCTCGATTGCTTGGGCGCGGTCGGTTCGAGCGCTGCGTCTGGCTGGTTGGGCCGCTCTTGCGCGAGTGGCTCGGCTACGGGCGATGCAATGGGAGCCTCTGGCGTTGTGCTGGCGCTCGTGGGCGCTTGCAGCGACTGGCGCAGCTCGCGTTCCATTTCCAGGATGCGTTCGTTGTGCAACTGCCGACGAATCTCGTCGGCGCCCAGCTCGCGCTCGACTTCCATCTTGATCGCATTGAAGCTGCGCTTGAGGCGGCCGATCCACAGGCCGGCGGTCCGCGCAGCGCCAGGCAGCTTCTCGGGGCCGAAGACGATGAGCGCCACCAGGCCGACCAGCAGCAGCTCGGAAAAACCGATGCCGAACATCAGCGTGTTCTCGTATTGACGCGGCCAGCCCGTTCTCGCGCTGGCCGGTGGATGGAAAGATTCACCGGGTGACTGCTGTCAGTCCTTGCGCGCCGGTTCCGCGGCGCGTTGCGCCTGGGCGTCGATGGTCTGTGGCTTGTGCAGTTGGTCCGGGTTGGCAGGCGCCGGCTCGGCGGGTTTCTCGTCATCGGTGTTCATTGCCTTGCGGAAACCCTTGATGGTTTCGCCAAGGTCGGAGCCCAGGTTCTTCAGACGCTTGGTGCCGAACACCAGCACGACGACGATGAGGATGACGATCCAGTGTTTCCAGTCAAAGATGCCCATGTGGCAAGTCCTCGCAACAATCAGTTCATTCGGTGGTGGAGCGCGCCGCTTTCTCGGCATGCCCGGACAGGCCGAAACGGCGGTCCAGTTCATCCAGAACGGCCTGGGGGTGCTGGCCGAGGGCGGCGAGCATGACCAGGCTGTGGAACCAGAGGTCGGCGGTCTCGTAGATCAGGTCGCTGCTGTCACCGCTCTGAGCGGCATCCTTGGCGGCCAGGATGGTCTCGATCGATTCTTCGCCGACCTTTTCCAGAATCTTGTTCAGCCCCTTGTGGTACAGGCTGGCGACATAGGAGCTATCGGGTGCCGCACCTTTGCGGGCCTCCAGTACCTCTGCCAGGCGAGAAAGAGTATCACTCATGGCTGTGCCCCGTGTGGTAAATGGCGTCAGGGTCCTTGAGCACGCTGTCGACGACCTTCCAGCCGCCGTTGTCCCAGACCCGGTAGAAGCAGCTCTCGCGCCCGGTATGGCAGGCGATGCCGCCTACCTGCTCGACCAGCAGCACGATGACATCGGCGTCGCAGTCCAGGCGCAGCTCATGCAGATGTTGTACGTGACCGGATTCCTCGCCCTTGCGCCACAGTTTGCCGCGCGAGCGCGACCAGTAGATGGCGCGCTGCTCGCTGGCGGTGAGCGCCAGGGCTTCGCGGTTCATCCAGGCCATCATCAGGATGCGCCCGGTCTTGTGATCCTGGGCGATGGCCGGCACCAGGCCGTCTTCGTTCCAGTTGATTTCGTCGAGCCAGTCTTTCATTTCATGTTCCACAACGAGTCGCGGTGACGCGGATTCAGGGCGGCTAGTTTGCCAGTGCCTCCCGCCAAGGGCTATCGGCGCAGGACCAGATACAGACCGCCGGCCAGCAGCAGCCAGCTTGGCCAGGCCTCCATATGGCCGTTCAGGCCGAGGCTGGCGGCGCCGAGCAGCAGGCCCGCGCCAATCAGTCGCAGCAGCCAGTGGTCGCCGCGCTCGCGCCAGGGCGGTGCCGGATCGTGGGCGTGGGGCTGGCTGGCGCGTTCGAGCAGGTCGCGGGTCATGGTCGCCAGGTGCGGCACCTGTTCGACCTGGCTTTGCAGGTTGCTCAGCAGGCTGCGCGGGCTGACGCGTTCACGCATCCAGCGTTCGAGATAGGGCTGGGCGGTGCTCCACAGGTCCAGCTCGGGATAGAGCTGGCGGCCGAGGCCTTCGATGTTGAGCAGGGTCTTTTGCAGCAGCACGAGTTGCGGTTGCACTTCCATGTTGAAGCGCCGTGCGGTCTGGAACAGGCGCAGCAGCAGTTGGCCGAAGGAGATGTCCTTCAGCGGCTTCTCGAAGATCGGTTCGCAGACGGTGCGGATCGCCGCTTCGAAATCGTTGACCCGGGTTTCCGCCGGCACCCAGCCGGAGTCGATGTGCAGTTGCGCGACCTTGCGGTAGTCGCGCTTGAAGAACGCCAGCAGGTTGCGCGCCAGGTAGTCCTGGTCCTCGGGCGTGAGGCTGCCGACGATGCCACAGTCCACCGCGATGTACTGCGGGCTCCAGGGCGTGCGGGTGCTGACGAAGATGTTGCCGGGGTGCATGTCGGCGTGGAAGAAGCTGTCGCGGAACACTTGGGTGAAGAAGATTTCCACACCGCGCTCGGCCAGCAGTTTCATGTTGGTGCGCTGGTCGGCCAGCACCTCCAGGTCGGTCACCGGCACGCCGTAGATGCGCTCCATGACCAGCACCTTGGGGCGGCACCAGTCCCAGTGGATCTGCGGTACGTAGAGCAGCTCCGAACCCTCGAAGTTGCGCCGCAACTGGCTGGCATTGGCCGCCTCGCGCAGCAGGTCGAGTTCGTCGTAGATGGTCTTCTCGTAGTCCTGCACCACTTCGACCGGACGCAGGCGCCGGGCGTCGGCGGACGCGCGTTCGGCCACGCGAGCGATGATGAACAGCCAGGCCAGGTCGGAGCGGATGATCGGGCGCAGGCCTGGGCGCACGACCTTGACCACGACCTCTTCGCCCGTCTTCAGGCGGGCGGCGTGGACCTGGGCCACCGAGGCCGAAGCCAGCGGTTCGACCTCGAAATGGGCGAAGGCCGAGGCGATGGAGGTGCCGAGCTGTTCCTCGATCAGGGCGATGGATTGTTCGGCGGGAAAGGGCGGCACCTGATCCTGGAGGAAGGCCAGCTCGTCGGCGATATCCGGAGGCAGCAGGTCGCGGCGGGTCGAGAGCAACTGGCCGAACTTGATGAAGATCGGCCCCAGGTCCTGCAGCGCCAGGCGCAAGGCCGCGCCACGGTTCAACTCGCTCTTGCCACGCGGCAGCCAGCGCCAGGGCAGGAGGAATCGGCTCAGGCGCAACCAGACCGGCAGGGGCAGATCGAGCAGCAGATCGTCCAGGCGGTAGCGGATGACGACGCGCAGAATGCGCAACAGGCGGCGGGCGGCAAGCAGCTTCATGCTGATGGATTTACCTTGCGGGCGAGGTTGGCGACGCGCGCGTCGAGGCGGTCGAGGGCCAGTTTCAGGCGGTCCAGCTCGGCGAAACGGGCTTCAGCCTCGCGGCGGCCGACCAACAGGCGCGATTCCTCGGCGAGATAATCGGCCAGGTTGTCGCGCAGGCTGTCGAGGTTGTCGCGGGTCCAGTTGAAGCGGCTGCGCAGGTGTCCGCTGAGCAACTGGCTGGCGACCGGGCCGAGCCACTGCGAGACTTCGAACTCCCAGTCCAGCTCCAGGTCCTGGAGGATCGCCGCGAGGTCGAGCAGGGCGGCGCTGTCGCCTTCGAGTTCCACTTCCGGCTCATGCAGCACGGCAGTCTTGTGCTTGCCCAGGGCCAGGCGCAGCAGACTGGCATTCGGTGCGCGCAAGGTGCAGTCGGCATGCTCCCAGTGGCTGGCCAGGCGCAAGCCCTCCGCGCTGGGCAGCAGGTACAGCGAGAATGCCGATGCCTCGATCCGGATCACCTTGCCTTGCAGGCGGGCGAGGCGTGGCAGGGCGGTGCTGTCCATGCGCAGCACCCGGTCGAGGCCATGTTCCGCCGTCGCCAGCAGCGCCTGGCTGAACATCAGGGCTTGATGCCCCGGTGCAGGGCGACGATGCCGCCGGTCATGTTGTGGTAGGTGACGCGTTCGAAGCCGGCTTCGAGCATCATCGCCTTCAACGTGTCCTGATCCGGGTGCATGCGGATCGATTCGGCCAGGTAGCGGTAGCTGTCGGCGTCGTTGGTGATCAGCTTGCCCATCAGCGGCATGAAGGCGAACGAGTAGGTGTCGTAGGCCTTGGACAGCAGCGGGTTGGCCGGTTTGGAGAACTCCAGCACCAGCAGGCGGCCGCCCGGCTTGAGCACGCGCAGCATGGAGCGCAGGGCATCTTCCTTGTGGGTGACGTTGCGCAGGCCGAAGGCGATGGTGACCACGTCGAAGTGGTTGTCCGGGAACGGCAGCTTTTCCGCGTCGGCCTGGACGAATACCACGTTGCCGGCCACGCCTTTGTCGAGCAGGCGATCACGGCCGACCTTGAGCATCGAGTCGTTGATGTCGGCCAGTACCACCTGGCCCGTCGCGCCGACGATGCTGGAGAACTTGCGGGTCAGGTCGCCAGTGCCGCCGGCGATATCCAGCACCCGGTTGCCCGAGCGCACGCCCGACAGCTCGATGGTGAAGCGCTTCCACAGGCGGTGCATGCCGCCGGAGAGCAGGTCGTTCATCAGGTCGTACTTGGCGGCGACCGAGTGGAATACCTCGGCGACCTTCTCGGCCTTCTTGCTTTCAGGCACGTCCTGGAAGCCGAAGTGCGTGGTCGGCTCGTGGTCCTGGGTCTTGCGCGGATCGTTCATGTCGCGTTCACCTGAATCGAAGTGACGGGCATTTTAAACCGAAAAGCCCGCCGCGGGCGTAAGGTCTGTTTCCCTTTCGGCGCGGCCTTGCCGAAACGGGAACAGAGCCTGGGCGAGTTCTTGCTATAGTCGCGCGACATCTGGACGCGCAGGAGACGCGCAGGCATGGCTCGCATTAGCGTTGAACGAACCCATTCCCTTGGCCACGAGGCCGCTCGCGAGAAGGCCCAGGCCTTGGCCGACCGCCTGGCCAGCGAATACGACGTGAAATACCAGTGGAGCGGCGACACCATCGAGTTCAAGCGCGGCGGCGTCGACGGCAGTATCGCCGTTGGTGCCAGCGACGTGCGTGTCGAGGTCAACCTCGGCATGTTGCTGTCGGCGATGAGCGGTCCGATCAAGCGCGAGATCGAAAAGACCCTGGACAAGCATTTGCAGGCTTGAGGGCGGCTGTCCCGGGCGCTGTTGACGGTTCGTGCAAGCCGAAGGGAGGGGGCGGCTCCGCACACAAGCTGGCGCCGTCGCGGCCGTGACGAAATGCCAACAGCCCTTAGTATGCGATTTCTAATTTTCCCGACTACCTTCGCTGTCAGTTCCTTCATTTCACAGAAAACCGAGGATGATTGCCATGGCCAAGGTTGCCGTAAGGAAGAACGCCGTCAACGAAAGCAAGGCGCTACTGACCGATGTCAAGTCCTATGCCCACCGGGTATGGCTTGCTGGCCTCGGCGCCTACGTGAAGGCCGGCCAGGAAGGTACCGATTATTTTCGCGAACTGGTCAAGACCGGTGAACGTGTCGAGAAGCAGAGTAAACGTCTGGTCGATTCGCGGGTCGAAGCTGCTAACGGCCAGTTGCGGGAGCAGGTCAGGAGTATCCGGTCGGGTGTCGGCGAACGTCTCGAAAAGATTGAAAAAGCCTTCGATGACCGTGTCGCCGCCGGGCTCAACCGTCTGGGTATTCCCTCCCGGCAGGACGTTGAGGCACTCTCTGCTAAGCTGGACGAGTTGAACGAGTTGCTTGAGCGCGCGGCGCGAACCCATTAAGGAGAGCAGGATGGCTGTCAAGAAACCGACCGCGGCAAAGCCCGTGGAAAAGAAAGCGACTGCAGTGAAGAAAGAATCCTCTTCTTGGATCGGCGAGATCGAAAAGTACTCGCGTCAGATTTGGCTGGCTGGCCTCGGGGCCTATTCGAAGGTCAGCAAGGATGGCGCCAAGCTGTTCGATGGCCTGGTGAAGGATGGCGAGAAAGCCGAGAAGGAAGCCAAGACCGAAGCGGGCAAGCAGGCCGGTGCGGTCAAGTCGAGCGTCGGCTCGGCCAAGCTCAAGGTCGATGAGGTCAAGGGCAAGGCCCTCGGCAAGTGGGGCGAGCTCGAGGAGGCTTTCGACAAGCGCCTCAATAACGCGATTTCCCGCTTGGGCGTGCCCAGCCGTAACGAAGTGAAATCGCTGGAAGGCAAGGTCGACGCCCTGACCAGGCAGATCGAAAAACTGACCGGCCTCTCTGCCGAGCCAGCGCCTAAAGCCGCTGCGAAGACGGCTGCCAAGGCGACTACGGCAAAACCTGTGGCGAAGGCAGCGCCGAAAGCCGCGGCCAAACCGGCTGCCAAGCCAGCAGCCAAAACCGCAGCCGCCAAGCCAGCGCCGAAGCCTGCCGCCAAACCGGCAGCGGTCAAGGCGGCGGCCAAGCCTGCCACCAAGGCCGCGGCAAAACCTGCGGCCAAGGCTGCTCCGAAAGCGGCGGCCAAGCCGGCCAGCAAACCTGCCGTGAAAAAACCGGCAAGCAAACCTGCCGCGAAACCCGCCGCGGCCAAGCCGGCCGCTTCCGCTACGAGCACGGCCACGGCCACGGCTGCGCCAGCAGCCACTGTGGCAGCGACGCCAAGCGCAGCAGGCTCGCCGTCCACTCAGTCCTGATTGGTTCGACGTGTGATGAAAGCGCCCGGCCTCGTGCCGGGCGTTTTGCTATCAGGCGCTCAGGTAGCCTTGGGCGAGGTGTTCGGCGGCCGTGCGCGCACGGTCTTCCATGTGCGGTGTGACCAGCATCATCACCTGGTAGACGACCTGGCTGACCCTGGCCTCCAGACCGAGGATGCGCTGGTAGTCGAGGGAGAACAGCAGGGTCAGGGTGATCTGTTCGACCAGTTGCCCCATGGCCTGGGTATCGCTGTGCAGGTAGCCTCTCTTTTTCAGGCGCACGAGGAGTTCGGCCAGGGTGCGCTTGAGCTGGTTGAGCCAGTTGCGGATCGCTCGCGCGAGCTTGGGCAGGCGCCCGGCCAGGTTGGACAGGTCCTGGAATAGAAAGCGGTATTGCTCCAGGCGCTCGACGATCAGGTTGAGGAACAGCCAATGCTCCTCGATGCCCAGTCGGATCTCGTTCGGCGGGTCGAGCAGGGGCGCCATCTCGCTCTGGAAGCGTTCCAGCAGCGCCATGGTCAGCGGTTCCTTGCCGTG
The DNA here is from genome assembly GCF_965644255.1 of Pseudomonas sp. LRF_L74. Lineage (NCBI taxonomy): Bacteria > Pseudomonadati > Pseudomonadota > Gammaproteobacteria > Pseudomonadales > Pseudomonadaceae > Pseudomonas > Pseudomonas sp. LRF_L74. Next base: position 115,395 of record NZ_CBFFRH010000006.1, read on the forward strand.
GAAGTGGTAGTAAAGATTACCGGGGCTGATGCCCATCTCCGTGGCGATTTCCAGGGTCGAGACATTGGGCTCGCCCTGCTGGTTGAACAGGGCCAGGGCACATTCGAGTATGCGGTCGCGAGTCTTCATGCCGTGCCCTTCCTCCTGCCGTTTCAGCGTACGTGGACGTAGGTGCCGGGAGCGGCCTCCTGCGCAGGGAACTTGCTGTTGCCGACCTTGCGCACGGTTGGCTGCTGCTCGCCGGAACGTTCCTGGATCCAGGCCAGCCAGTGTGGCCACCAACTGCCTTCCTGCTTTTGCGCGTCGTAGTACCAGGCGCGATGGTCGCGGCTGAACTTGTCGTTTTCGAGGAAGTTGGCCTTGGGGTTGCCGGGCGGGTTGAGAATGCTCTGGATGTGGCCGCTGTTGGAGAGCACGAAGCGCTTGTCGCCACCGAGCAGCAGCATCGAGCGATAGACCGAGTCCCAGGGCGTGATGTGGTCGTTGATGCCGGCCACGTTGAAACTGTCGACGCCGACCTTGGATAGGTCGATCGGCGTGCCGCACACCTCCATGCCGCCCGGGCGGGTCAGCGGGTTGTGCTTGAACAGGTCGAGCAGGTCGCCGTGCATCGCCGCAGGCAGGCGGGTGTTGTCGTTGTTCCAGAACAGGATGTCGAAGGCCGGTGGCTGCTTGCCCATCAGATAGTTGTTGACCCAGTAGTTCCACACCAGGTCGTTGGGGCGCATCCAGGCGAACACCCGGGCCATGTCGCGGCCGTCGAGGACGCCGCGCTGGTAGGAGCGGCGCTTGGCCGACTCCAGGGTCTGTTCATCGGCGAACAGCATCGCCGGGCTGTCGACCTGGCTGTCCATGAGGCTGACCAGGTAGGTCGAGCAACCGACCTTGCGCAGTTGCCGGCGGGCCTGCAGGTGGCCTTGCAGGGCCGCGATAGTGAGGCCGCCAGCGCAGGCGCCGAGCAGGTTGACGTCCTTGCTGCCGGTGATCGCACGGCACACGCCCATGGCTTCCTCGGCCGCCTGCACGTAGCTTGAAAGGCCCCATTCGCGGTGGCGTCCGTCCGGGTTGCGCCAACTGATCATGAAGGTCTGCAAGCCGTTCTTCAGGCAGTACTGCAGGAAGCTCTTTTCCGGGCTCAGGTCGAAGATATAGAACTTGTTGATCTGCGGCGGCACGATCAATAGCGGCTTGACGTACTGCTTCTCGCTCATGGGTTTGTAGTGCAGCAGCTCGAACATCTCGTTGCGGTAGATCACCGAGCCCGGCGTGTTGGCCAGGTTGCGCCCCACTTCGAAGTCGCGGCGGCTGACCTGGCGGGGCATGCCGTTGTTGTTCACCAGGTCGTCGAGCATGTGCCGGACGCCACGCAGCAGGCTGGTGCCGCCACTGTTGAACAGCTCCTTGACCGCCAGCGGGTTGAGCAGGGTGTTGCTTGGCGAGAGGGCATCGTTGAGCAACGAGAACAGGAAGTGCGCGCGGATGCGGTCGTCTTCCGACAGGTCGCTCTCGTCGATCCAGGCCTTCAGGTGTTTCTGCCAGGCGAGATAGGCTTGCAGGGTGCGGCTGTAGAACGGATTGAGCTGCCAGGTCGGATCGCTGAAGCGGCTGTCTTTCGGGTTGGGCTGGTGCGGCGTGTCGCCGAGCAGGACCCGGCCGAGCTGGCCGCCGAAGGCGAGCAGGTGGCGGGCGCTGTGCATCGGCTGGCGAGCGCTCTGCAGCGTCAGGGTGCGCAGGGTCGACAGCAGGTTGCGGCCCTGGCCACCGATCACCGCGCTTTGCGCACTCATGAAGTTCGAGGGCACCGGCATCGCGCCGGGGGTGTCGTTCTTGTCGCGCATGGTCTGCTCCGTTCGTCGAGCCGTCATCCATTGACGGTAAGGCCTGTACCTGGCGCGCCGGGCTGAGTACCGGACTGCCGCGCAATGAACTGTCCGCCCACCTGGGCGGGAAACGCGTTTGCTTCAGTGGCTGCGCATGGGCGCGGCCTGCGGGTGCATCACGGCGCGGTGCCGTTCTTCTTCGAGAAACTTCATGATGATCGGCGCGACGGCTTCGGCGCGGGTCACGAGGAACAGGTGACCGTCGTCGATCACGTGCAGTTCCGCGTTGGGGATGCGCCAGGCCAGCACGCGCATGTTGATCAGCGGAATGATCGGGTCGTCGTCGCCGGCGAGCACCAGGGTGGGCTGCCTGATCTTGTGCAGCCAGTGCATGCTGGTCCAGCCGAGACCGGCGAACAGTTGCCAGTAGTAGCCCATCTTGCCGCCCGAGCGGACCTTGCTGGCATGCGCCAGGGCCAGCTTCGGGTCGCGGCGGAAGGCACCGCCATAGATGTCCGGGGCGATGTGCACGCCATAGGATGGCTGGATGTAGCGTCGCGGGCTGGCCATGCGCCAGAGCACGCGGGGCTTGCCCGGGACCATGATGGCGCCGGCCGAGGTGGCGGCGAGCACCAGCTTCTTGCAGCGCTCCGGGTAGTCATGGGCGAACTGCTGGGCCAGGGCGCCGCCCCAGGACACGCCGATCGCGTTGACCTGGCCGTAGTCGAGGTAATCGAGCATGCGTGCGGCCAGTTTGGCCAGGCCGGGAAAACGGTAGGGCACGCTGGGCGTCGACGAACCGCCGACGCCGGGCACGTCGAAGGCGATCACCTCCAGGTCCGGGTCGAGAGCCTGGACGAAGGGCATCACCAGTTCGAGGTTGGCGCCGATGCCGTTGAAGATCAGCAAGGGCGTGAGCACGCCCGAGCCTGGACGCACGGCGGTGCGGATGGTCTGTCCGTCCAGGTCGATGGTGCGGAACGCGAAAGGTTGCGGCATGCGCTGAGCCCTGTGTTCTGGTGCCGTTCGAAGCGTGGTGAAAGTACCGTTGTCGATGGCGCGTCTGCCGCCATGTCGCAGCGTTAAAGGTATAGGTCGTTTCAGCGTTCGTGCACGTAGGTGCCAGGAGCCGCCTCGCTTGCGAGGTGGGTCTTGTTGCCCAGTTTGGCTGGGGCCTTCTTCATTTTTCCGGAACGTTCGGCCAGCCACTTCTGCCAGTGCAGCCACCAGGAGTCGGCGTGCTTGCTGGCGCCTTCCTGCCAGGCCTTGGCGGTGCGCACCTGGTCTTCTGGCTGCGGCTCGCTGTTGGTCGAATAGCGCGCCTTGGGGTTGCCGGGCGGATTGAGGATGCTCTGGATATGGCCGCTGTTGGACAGCACGAACTCGACCTTGCCACCGAACAGCAGCGACGACCTGTAGCAGGACTCCCAGGGCGTGATGTGGTCGGTGGCGCCGGCCAGGCAGAAGATGTCGCAGGTCACCTGCCTGAGGTCGATCGGCGTGCCACAGACCTCCAGGGCATTGGCGCGGGTGAGCGGGTTGGTCTGGAACAGGTCGATCAGGTCGCCATGGAAGGCGGCCGGCAGGCGCGTGGTGTCGTTGTTCCAGTAGAGGATGTCGAACACCGGCGGTTCGTTGCCGAGCAAGTAGTTATTGACCCAGTAGTTCCACACCAGGTCATTGGGGCGCATCCAGGCGAACACCTTGGCCATGTCTTTGCCTTCCAGCACGCCGGCCTGGTAGGAACGGCGCTTGGCGCTTTCCAGGGTTTCTTCGTCGATGAACAGCGAGACCTGGGTATCGAGCCGGGTGTCGAGCACGCTGACCAGCAGGGTCAGCGCATGCACCTTGGTTTCGCCGAGGGCCGCATAGTGGCCGAGCAGCGAGGCGGTGGTGATGCCGCCGGAGCAGGCGCCGAGCAGGTTGAGGTCTTTGCTGCCGGTAATCGCCAGGACCACGTCGATCGCCTGCTTGAGCGCTTCGATATAGGTGGACAGGCCCCATTCGCGCTGGGCCTTGGTCGGGTTGCGCCAGCTGACCACGAAGGTCTGCACGCCGTTGCGCAGCAGGAAGCGCGCCACGCTCTTTTCCGGCGACAGGTCGAAGACGTAGAACTTGTTGATCTGTGGCGGCACCACCAGCAGCGGCCGCTCATGCACCTGCTCGGTGACCGGGCCGTACTGGATCAGTTCGAGCAGGTCGTTACGGTAGACCACCGCGCCTTCGGTGATCGCCAGGTTCTTGCCGACCTCGAAGGCATCCATGTTGACCTGGCTGGGCATGCCGCCGTTCTGCACGATGTCCTTGGCCAGGTGGGCGAGGCCGTCGAGCAGGCTCTTGCCGCCGGTCTCGAAGAAGCGCTTGACCGCTGCCGGGTTGGCCATGCTGTTGCTCGGGGCGAAGGCCTCGGTCATCAGGCTGATGACGAAGTGGCCACGGCTGATGTCCTGGGCATTGAGGTTGGCTTCTTCGATCCACTCGTGCAGTTCGTTGCGCCAGGCGAGATAGAGTTGCAGATAGCGGCGGTAGAGCGGGTTCTGGCTCCAGGCCGGATCGTTGAAGCGGCGATCGCCTTCCGCAGGTCGCAGCACCGTCTGGCCGAGCAGGACCTTCTTCACTTCCAGGGCGAAACGGGCCGTGTGCCTGGCGCTGTGAAAGGGCTGCTTGATCGCCTGGCCGAGCACCATGCGGGCAGTCGCCAGGAGATCCTTGCCGCGAAGACCGATTACCGGATTCAGGCCCAGGGTGTTTTCCGAGGCTTGACGCTGCAGGTCTTCGTAGTTCTTTTGAGACATTCACGACGCTCCATTGTCCTGAGGCCTGGCGCTGCATCAGCCTCGGGTTACCGGGACGGATCATCTCCGTAGCTACGTGGCGCCTGGCCCGAGCGTCCGATCTCCCTCGGCGAGTGGAGATCGGGAGTCGCTGCCGAGCCAACTGCATGCAACCTACAGGCACTTGGTTACCTGAGTTCGCGCGCGCGCGCAAGTTCAGCGATACACGGTCTATAGATGATGGAGACTAGTCGATTTCTCCCGCTGTCATTGGCGCACGGGGCGCGGGGGCCGGACGCTGCGTTCGAACCCGGAAAAACAGCGATGTTTGCACGAGACAGCCGACAGTGGCGCGCAAAGCCTTTACCATTCGCTGCATGCCTGATGTGTGCCCGAAGGAGGGTCTGTATGAGCCAAGTGCTGGATGATCTGGTCGCGTTGCTGAGCATGGAGCAGATCGAAGAGAACCTGTTCCGCGGCCGGAGCCAGGACCTTGGCTTTCGCCAGTTGTTCGGTGGCCAGGTCCTTGGTCAATGCGTGTCGGCGGCCAACCAGACTGTGGAAGAGAACCGCCATGTGCATTCCCTGCACGGTTATTTTTTGCGCCCCGGCGATGCCAGCCTGCCGGTGGTCTACCAGGTTGACCGGGTGCGCGACGGCGGCAGCTTCAGCACCCGCCGGGTGACGGCGGTGCAGAAGGGGCAGCAGATATTCACCTGCAGCGCGTCGTTCCAGCATGACGAAGGCGGCTTTCATCACCAGGTGCCGATGCCCGATGTGCCAGGTCCGGAGAACCTGGCATCCGAGACCGACCTGGCACGACAGGTCGCGGCGCTGATTCCCGAACGTATCCGCGACCTGATGACCAGCGACAAGCCCATCGAAATCCGCCCGGTGACCAGCGTCAATCCGTTCGCTCCCGAGCCGGCCGAGCCGATCAAGTACGTCTGGTTCAAAGCTGCTGGTGAGCTGCCGGACGAGCCACAACTGCACAAGCTGCTGTTGGCCTATGCCAGCGATTTCAACCTGCTGACCACCGCGCTGCTGCCGCATGGGGTCTCGGTGTTCCAGAAGTTCATGCAGGTCGCCAGCCTCGATCATTCGCTGTGGTACCACGCCAACCTGCGCATGGACGACTGGCTGCTCTACGCCATGGACAGTCCCTGGGCGGGCAACGCGCGCGGCTTTTCCCGGGCGAGCATCTTCAACCGCTCCGGCGAACTGGTGGCTTCGGCCAGCCAGGAAGGCCTGATCCGCCTGCGCGAGGACTGGCAATGAACCTGGCCGCGATCCGCCACTGGGTGTTCGACATGGACGGCACGCTGACCGTTGCCGTGCATGACTTCGCTGCCATCCGCGTGGCCCTGGGCATCCCGCCGGAGGACGACATCCTGCATCACCTGGCGGCACTGCCGGAAGCCGAGGCGCAGGCCAAGCATGCCTGGTTGCTGGAGCATGAGCGGGAGTTGGCAATCGCTGCCCAGGCCGCGTCGGGAGCGGTCGAGCTGGTCAAGACCTTGCATGCACGTGGCCATCGGCTGGGCATCCTGACGCGCAATGCTCACGAGTTGGCGTTGCTGACCCTGGCCGCCATCGGTCTTGGCGGCTGTTTCGCCAGTGAAGATGTGGTCGGCCGCGATGAGGCCGCCCCAAAACCTGATCCGCAAGGATTGCTGAAGCTGGCGGACCTATGGTCAGTCGAGCCACGGCATATGGTGATGGTCGGCGATTACCGTTTCGATCTCGAATGCGCACGAGCCGCCGGTGCGCGCGGCGTGCTGGTGAATCTGCCGGAAAACCCCTGGCCGCAGTTGACGGACGATTTCGCCGTCGACTGCCATGCCTTGTTCCAGCGGCTCGGCTGAGGTTCTCAAAGACTCCTGGCGGAAAAGGTATCGCACTGGCCGACCTGGCCCTGTTCGAAGCCGGTCTTGAACCAGCGGACTCGTTGCTCTGACGTGCCATGGGTGAATGAGTCGGGAACCACGCGTCCCTGTGCCTGGCGCTGCAAGCGGTCGTCACCGATGGCATTGGCGGCGGTCAGCGCTTCTTCCAGGTCGCCCGTCTCCAGCCAGTCCAGGCGCCGCTGAGCATGATGGGCCCAGACCCCGGCCAGGCAGTCGGCCTGCAGTTCCTGGCGCACCAGCAGACCGTTGGCGCCTTCCAGGTGCTGGCCGTTGCGGCGTGCGGCATTGACCTTGTCCGAGACGCCGAGCAGGGTCTGGACGTGGTGACCGACCTCATGGGCGATGACGTAGGCCTGGGCGAAATCGCCGGCCGCGGCATAGCGCTTGGCCAGGTCATCGAAGAATTGCAGGTCGAGGTAGACCCGCTGATCGCCAGGGCAATAGAACGGCCCGACCGCCGAGTCGGCAAAGCCACAGGCGGAACTCACGCCGCCATTGAACAGGATCAGCTTGGGGTCTTGGTACTGGCGGCCGTTGGCCTGGAAAATCTCCCGCCAGGTGTCTTCGGTGTCGCCGAGGATGGCCCGTACGAAGTCACGCTGCGGATCGTCGCCGGCTTGTTGTTGCTGTTGTTGCTGCTGTGAGGCCGATGGCGCTTCATATCCCGCCAGCTGGCTGAGGATATCCAGCGGGTTGGCCCCCATCAGCAGGCTGACCACCACCACCGCGGCCACGCCGCCCAGGCTCAGTCGACCCCCGCCGAGGCGCAGGCCGCCACCACCACTACCACTACTACTGCCGCGTGTGTCTTCCACATTGTCGCTACGTCGTCCACGTTGCCAGCGCATGTATCTTCTCCATTCTATCTGTGGGCAGAGGCCTCAAGGCCTACGCACGGTTTGTTCAGTGTTCGGCGACGATACGCTCTTGGCCGTCGCGTTGCAGGCCGATCACAGCATAGGCGTCGCGGCGCTCGCCAGTCTCCATGCCCGGCGAGCCAGCGGGCATGCCCGGAACGGCGATACCGAGCAGGTCGCGTTGTGCGCGCATCTTGAAGATGTCGGCGGCGGGGACGTGGCCCTCGACGAACTGGCCGTCGATCACCCCGGTGTGGCAGGACGACAGGCGTGGCGGCACGCCCAGGCGCTGCTTCACGGCGCTCATGTCCTGTTCCACATGGTCGTTGACCCGGATGCCACTGGCCTCAAGATGGCTGATCCAGGCCTTGCAGCCGCCGCAATTGGCGTCGCGGTGGACATCCATGGCCAACGGTTCGGCCGCCTGCAGTGCCGGAGCGATGAGTGCAAAAGCGAGGAGCAGTTTGCGCATGGCGGTGGTCTCTGGTTGAGTGGAGCCGGATAGTAGCGCACGCGTCGTGCCGTTCCGGACGTGACTTGTTTGTGCATGTAACCCATCGAGGAGAATCGCCATGCTGTCTGCCCGCATTCTGCTGATCGTCCAGGCCCTGGTCCTGGTCGGTTTCGGCCTGGCCTACCTGGTTCGGCCGCAGGAAATGGCCAATGCAAGCGGTATGTTGCTGATGGCTCCGGCTGCGATCACCGATGTACGCGCCTATTACGGAGCATTGCAAGTGGCGATCGGGTTGTACATGGTCCTGGCGCTGTTGCGCGTCGATTTGCTGCGGGCGACGCTGATGCTGCTGGTGCTGCTCTATGCCGCGCTGGCCCTGGGACGCCTGGCGGGGTTATGGCTGGATGGCGGTGAGCAGCAGACCTTCAACCTGGTTGCATTGCTGTTCGAAGTGGTTTCCGCTGTCTGGGCCTGGTTTGCCCTGCGCCGCATTTAAGGTCGTTCAGTTGCGCCGTAGGGTCGGGCTCAGGCGCAGCATGTCGAACAGGGTGGCGACCAGCCACTGGGCGTTGTCCGCCAGTGAGCCGCGCGATGGGTCGAGCAGCCAGTGGCGATGCAGGCCTTCTATGTAGGCGTACATGCAGGTCGCCGCGCGCTGGCAATCGAGGTCGGCAGGCAGTTGGCCACGCTTGATGGCATTGCTCAGGGAGAGGGTGATGCGCTGGTCGCAGTCCCGGCTCAGCGCCTGCATCTTCTGGCGCAGGTCGCCGAGGTCGGCAGAGTACTCGCATTTGTAGTGGAGGATTTCACTGACGCAACGCCGATGAGAATCGTGCTCGACATCGGTGAGCAGTTTAATCAGGAGTTTCTGCATATGTCCGAGCGGGTCGGGTTCGTCCTCGTTCTCGCAGGCCTGGGCGAGATCGTCCAGGGGCAGTCGCAGGCGGTCGAGCATGGCCTGGAAAACGTCGCCCTTGTTTTCGAAGTGCCAGTAGATGGCGCCGCGGGTGACGCCCGCCGCCGCCGCAATATCATTTAAGGACGTGTGCGAGACTCCATGGTCATGAAAGGTACGCTCGGCTGCATCGAGAATCTGCATGCGCGTCTCTTCTGCTTCCTCTTTCGTTCGTCTTGCCATGGCAGGGCCTTCAATGATCCATACGGTTTGGAAAGGGCGTCAAACGCGACACAAACTTTCACATAGACAGTTATATGCTTATTTACAAACATTCTCGGATGTAAGTATATTCGTTAGCTGCCTAAACAATCCACCCTCGGCGCTCTGCCAAGGTATTCCCGCCTGGGAAGAATTCGAAAAATGAGGTTCTCTCCGATGCTGAAGAAGCCAGCCTTCACCGCTTTGGTCTCCGCCATTGCCGTGGCCACGCTCACCCTTGCCGGATGCAAGGAAGATGCGGCACAGGCGCCGCAACAAGTCCCGCAGGTGGGTGTCGTCACCCTGCAGCCGGAAAGCTTCACGCTCACCACTGAATTGCCGGGTCGCACCAGCGCCTATCGGGTCGCCGAGGTTCGTCCACAGGTCGATGGCATCCTGCAGAAGCGCCTGTTCACCGAGGGTTCCGAAGTGAAGGCCGGGCAGCAGCTGTACCAGGTCGATCCGTCGGTCTACCAGGCCGCCCTGCAAAGCGCCGAAGCCACCCTGGCCTCGGCCAAGTCCCTGGCCGAGCGCTACAAGTCGCTGGTCGATGACCAGGCCGTCAGCCGCCAGTCCTATGACGATGCCCGTGCTTCGCGCCTGCAGGCCGAGGCAGCCCTGGAGCAGGCGAAGATCAACCTGCGCTACACCAAGGTGCTGGCGCCGATCGGCGGCCGTATCGGCCGCTCGGCGGTGACCGAGGGGGCCCTGGTCAGCAATGGCCAGACCACCGCCCTGGCGACCATTCAGCAGCTCGACCCGATCTACGTCGATGTCACCCAGCCGACCAAGGACCTGCTGCGCCTGCGCCGTGACCTGGCCAGCGGGCAACTGGAGAAGGCTGGCGAAAATGCCGCCAAGGTCAGCCTGACCCTCGAGGATGGCAGCGTCTATCCACAGAGCGGTACCCTGGAGTTCTCCGAGGTCTCGGTGGACGAAGGCACCGGCTCGGTGACCTTGCGTGCCGTATTCCCCAACCCTGACCATATTCTGCTGCCAGGCATGTTCGTTCATGCGCAGTTGCAGTCTGGCGTGCGCCAGCAGGCGATTCTCGCTCCGCAACAAGGCATCACCCGCAACCAGAAGGGCACGCCGACCGCTCTGGTGGTCGATGCGCAGAACAAGGTCGAGCTGCGCCAGTTGGAGACCGAGCGTACCGTCGGCGACCGCTGGCTGGTCAGCAAGGGCTTGAATGCCGGCGACCGACTGATTACCGAAGGTCTGCAATACGTACAGCCGGGCGCGGAAGTGAAAGCCGTCGCTGCCACCAACGTCGCCGAGGCCGCTGCCAAGCAGCAAGGCGCGGCCGATGGCCAGGCACAAGGCCAATAAGGAGCGCGAGATGTCGAGATTCTTTATCGACCGGCCGATCTTCGCCTGGGTGATCGCATTGGTGATCATGCTGGCGGGCGGCCTGTCCATCCTCAAGTTGCCGATCAACCAGTACCCGAGCATCGCCCCGCCGGCCATCAGTATCCAGGTGACCTACCCGGGCGCGTCCGCGCAGACCGTGCAGGACACCGTGGTCCAGGTGATTGAGCAGCAGATGAACGGCCTCGACGGGCTGCGCTACATCAGCTCGGAGAGTAACGCCGACGGCAGTATGACCATCACCGTGACCTTCGAGCAGGGCACCAATGCCGACATCGCCCAGGTTCAGGTGCAGAACAAGCTGCAACTGGCGACGCCGTTGTTGCCGCAGGAAGTGCAGCAGCAGGGTCTCCGCGTGACCAAGGCAGTGAAGAACTTCCTGCTGGTGATCGGCGTGGTTTCCGAAGACGGCAGCATGGACAGGAGCGATCTGGCCGACTACATCGTCTCCAACCTTCAGGACCCGATTTCGCGCACCAAGGGAGTGGGTGACTTCCAGGTGTTCGGTGCCCAGTACGCCATGCGCATCTGGCTCGATCCGGCCAAACTGAACAATTTCCAGCTGACCCCGGTCGACGTGAAAACGGCGATTCAGGCGCAGAACGTCCAGGTTTCCTCCGGCCAGATCGGCGGCTTGCCGGCTGCCCCCGGCACCCAGCTCAACGCCACCATCGTCGGCAAGACCCGTTTGCAGACGCCGGAACAGTTCAGTGCGATCCTGCTCAAGGTCAACCGCGACGGTTCCCAGGTCCGCCTGCGTGACGTGGCCCAGGTCGAGCTGGGCGGCGAGAACTACAGCATCAGCGCCCAGTACAACGGTAACGCCGCCTCGGGTATGGCGATCAAGCTGGCGACCGGCGCCAACGCGCTGGACACCGCCAAGGCGATCCGCGAGACCATCAAGGAACTGGAGCCGTTCTTCCCGGCTGGCATGAAGGTGGTGTTCCCCTACGACACCACGCCGGTGGTTTCCACCTCCATCGAGAACGTGGTGCATACCCTGGGCGAGGCCATCGTCCTGGTGTTCCTGGTGATGTTCCTGTTCCTGCAGAACTTGCGCGCCACCATCATCCCGACCCTGGCGGTGCCGGTGGTCCTGCTCGGTACCTTCGGCGTGCTGGCGGCCTGCGGCTTCACCATCAACACCCTGACCATGTTCGCCATGGTCCTGGCCATCGGCCTGCTGGTGGACGATGCCATCGTGGTGGTGGAAAACGTCGAGCGGGTGATGGCCGAAGAAGGCCTGTCGCCACTGGAAGCCACACGCAAGTCCATGGGCCAGATCCAGGGCGCGCTGGTCGGTATCGCCCTGGTGCTCTCGGCGGTGTTGCTGCCGATGGCGTTCTTCAGCGGCTCCACGGGGGTGATCTACCGGCAGTTCTCGATCACCATCGTCTCGGCCATGGCCCTGTCGGTGCTGGTCGCCCTGGTATTCACCCCGGCGCTGTGCGCGACCATGCTCAAGCCGATCAAGAAGGGCGACCACGGCGAAGGCAAGCGCGGCTTCTTCGGCTGGTTCAACCGCACCTTCGAGCGCAACGTGCACCGCTACGAGCGTAGCGTCGGCAGCATGCTGCGGCACAAGACGCCGTACCTGCTGATGTACCTGGTGATCGTCGGCATCATGGTCTGGATGTTCACCCGCATCCCGACCTCGTTCCTGCCGGACGAGGACCAGGGCGTATTGTTCGCCCAGGTACAGACGCCGGCCGGTTCCAGCGCCGAGCGGACCCAGGCGGTGGTCGACCAGATGCGCGCCTACCTGCTCAAGGACGAGACCAGCGCGGTCAAGTCGGTATTCACCGTGACCGGCTTCAACTTCGCCGGCCGTGGCCAGAGTTCGGGCATGGCGTTCATCATGCTCAAGCCCTGGGAGGAGCGTGCCGGCGCGCAGAACAGCGTGTTCGCCCTGGCCGGTCGGGCGCAGCAGCATTTCTTCAGCTTCCGTGACGCCATGGTCTTCGCCTTCCCGCCGCCCGCGGTGCTGGAGCTGGGTAACGCCACCGGTTTCGACGTGTTCCTGCAGGACCAGGCCGGTGTCGGCCACGACGAGTTGACCAAGGCCGCGGGGCAGTTCATGGCGGAAGCGGCGAAGAACCCGGTGCTGATCCGGACCCGGATCAACGGCCTGAGCGACGAGCCGCAGTACCAGCTCGACATCGACGACGAGAAGGCCCGTGCCCACGGCGTCAGTCTGTCGGATGTCAACGACACCCTGAGCATCGCCTGGGGCTCCAGCTATGTGAACGACTTCATCGACCGTGGCCGGGTGAAGAAGGTCTATCTGCAGGGCCAGCCGAACTCGCGGATGGAGCCGGAAGACCTGCAGAAATGGTTCGTGCGCAACGACAGCGGTGAAATGGTGCCGTTCAGCGCCTTTGCCAGCGGCCACTGGGTCTATGGTTCGCCGAAACTGTCGCGTTACAACGGCGTGCCTGCCATCGAGATTCTCGGTGAGCCGGCCCCCGGCTACAGCTCCGGCGAGGCGATGGCGGCGGTCGAGCAGATCATGGCTAAGCTGCCGCAGGGGATCGGTTACTCCTGGACGGGCCTGTCCTACGAGGAGCGTCTGGCCGGTTCGCAGACGACCGCTCTGTTCTCCCTCGCGATCCTGGTAGTGTTCCTCTGCCTGGCGGCATTGTACGAAAGCTGGTCGATCCCGTTCGCGGTGATGCTGGTGGTGCCGTTGGGGGTCATCGGTGCGCTGGTGTTCACCAGCATGAGGGGGCTGTCCAACGACGTATTCTTCCTCGTCGGCCTGTTGACCACCATCGGCCTGGCGGCGAAGAACGCCATCCTCATCGTCGAGTTCGCCAAGGAATTGCACGAACAGGGCAAGAGCCTGGTCGACGCGGCCATCGAAGCCAGCCGCATGCGCCTGCGCCCGATCATCATGACCTCGCTGGCGTTCATCCTCGGCGTGCTGCCGATGGCGATCTCCAGCGGCGCCGGTTCGGGCAGCCAGCACGCCATCGGTACCGGCGTGATCGGCGGCATGCTCAGCGCGACGGTGCTGGCGATCTTCTGGATTCCGTTGTTCTATGTGCTGGTCTGCTCGCTGTCCGGAGACCGGGCCAGCAAAAAAGCCATCAAGAAGGAGGCTGCCGAATGAGGCTGTCCCTGTTGTCTGTCGCGGTCGCCAGCTTCGTGCTCGGCGGCTGCACCCTGATTCCAGACTACCAGCGTCCGGATTCGCCAGTGGAAAACGCCTGGCCTCAAGGCGAGGCCTACGCCGGCAGCGGCAACGCCCAGGCGAGCAAGGCGGCTGCCGAGCTGAGCTGGCGCGAGTTCTTCCGCGATCCGGCGCTGCAACGGCTGATCGAAACCTCGTTGAGCAATAACCGCGACCTGCGTATCGCGGCGCTGAACGTCGAGTCCTATCGCGCGCAGTACCGCATCCAGCGTTCGAACCTGTTCCCGACGGTGTCGATCGCCGGCAGCGGTGCCCGCGAACGCACCCCGGCCGACCTGTCGCAGAGCGGCCAGACAACCGTCAGCGGCACTTACAGCGCCAACATCGGTGTCAGTGCCTGGGAACTGGATCTGTTCGGTCGCCTGCGCAGCCTCAGCCAGCAGGCCCTGGAGCAGTACTTCGCCACTGAACAAGGGCAGCGCAGCACGCAGATCAGCCTGGTCGCCAGCGTGGCCAACGCTTACCTGACCCTGCAGGCCGACGAAGCCCTGCTCAAGCTGACCCGCGATACCCTGGACACCTACCAGAAGAGCTACGCCCTGACCGAGCGCAGCTTCAACGTCGGTGTGAGCGACGCCCTGAGCCTGGCTCAGGCCCGCACGTCCGTGCAGAGCGCCCAGGCGACGCTGGCCCAGTACCAGCGCCAGGTTGCCCAGGACCGCAACGCCCTGGCCCTGCTGCTTGGCACTGGCGTGCCGGGCGACCTGCCGCAAGGCCAGGCGCTCGACGACGATGTCCTGGCCGAAGTGCCGGCCGGCCTGCCGTCCGATCTGCTGCAACGCCGCCCGGACATCCTCCAGGCCGAGCACCAGCTCAAGGCGGTCAATGCCAGTATCGGCGCCGCCCGCGCCGCGTTCTTCCCGACCATCAGCCTGACCGCCAGCGCCGGCACCGCCAGCAGCCAGCTCTCCGGTCTGTTCGACGGCGGTTCCGGCACCTGGTTGTTCCAGCCACAACTGAGCCTGCCGATCTTCACCGCCGGCTCCCTGAGTGCCAGCCTGGACTACGTGAAGGTGCAGAAGAACCTGCAGGTGGCGACCTACGAGAAGGCGATCCAGACGGCGTTCCAGGAGGTTTCCGACGGCCTTGCCGCACGGACCACCTACGAAGAGCAACTGCAGGCCCAGCGTGCCCTGGTCGATACCAGCCAGAACTACTACAACCTGGCCGATCGCCGCTTCCGCACGGGCGTGGACAGCTACCTGACCCTGCTCGACGCCCAGCGCCAGTTGTTCAGCGCCCAGCAGCAACTGATCAGCGATCGTCTCAACCAGCTCACCAGCGAGGTCGACCTGTACAAGGCCCTCGGCGGTGGCTGGGACGAGCGTTCGTCACTGGCCAGCAAAGACGCCGAGTGAAAAAACGGGGACCGCAAGGTCCCCGTTGTTTTATCTGCGGCAGGCGCAATGCCTGTCAGCGTGCCGCCGTCTCCACGACGTTTTCCACCCCCTGGTTCAGGCTGAAGTCGAAGGCTTGCCTCACCTGCAGCGCCTTGGGCAGGACACCGTGGCGGTGGAAGAAATCGGCGGCTTTCTGCAGGCTGTCGGCAACCGTGTCATCGAGGGCGACCGGGGTGATCTGCGCCTGTTCGACCCAGCGCTTGGCCACCTGCGGCGGCAGTTTGAGGTCTTCGGCGAGGGCATCGGCCATTTCCTGTGGATGGGCCAGCGCCCATTGCTGGGCACGGGCCAGGCGCACCAGCAGGTCGGCGATCAAGGCCTTTTTCTGTGTGTCGACCAGGGCCTTTTCGCTGGCCAGGGCGTAGGAGTAACCGGTCATGATGCCGTCGCCATCGGCAATCACGCGGGCGTGATCCACCAGCAAGGCATTGGAGGTGTAGGGTTCCCACGGCACCCAGGCGTCGACCGATTGGCGTGCCAGTGCCGCGCGGCCGTCGACCGGACCGAGGAAGGAGAAAACCACGTCTTGCTCGCTCAGGCCATTTCTCTCCAACAGACCCAGGGCCAGGAAGTGACCCCAGCCACCGCGATTGACCGCGATGCGCTTGCCCTTCAGGTCCGCGACACTGTTCACGGGCGAGTCGCCATTCACCACCAGGGCGACGGTGTGGGTGTTATAGCGCCAGGCACCCACCGCTTTGACCGGGGCGCCGGCGGCATGCACGAAGAGGAACGGGATGTCGCCGGTGAAACCCACGTCCAAGGCATCGGCGTTCAAGGCTTCGAGCACCGGTGCGCCGGCGGCGAAGGGGGTCAGCTTCACGTTGTAGGGCAGGTTTTCCAGCTCGCCGCTGGCGCGTAGCGAGGCATAACGGTCACCTTTCACATCGCCCAGGCGCAGAGTCGGGAGCTCTTGCGCCTGGGCGGCAGCGGCGACGAGCAGGCTGAGCAGCAGGCCGCGGGAGGTGAAAGTAGATAAACGCATGGACGGACTCCGGGTAGGGTTCGGGCTCCGCCGGTACGGTCGCTCGATGAATGTAGAGCGCCGATGCTAGTGCATTTATAGCTGTTGTTATTATTCTATTTTTGCATTTTAAAATAACCGGGTAATGAGCGCGCCACTAGCGTCGCACCAGCAGCACGCCCGACTCCATGTGGTGGGTCCAGGGGAACTGGTCGAACAGGGCGCAGCGCTCGATGCGATGGCTGTCGTGCAACTGCGCGATGTTGCTCGCCAGGGTCTCCGGGTTGCAGGAGATATAGAGAATGCGCTCGAAGCGACGGGTCAGCTCGCAGGTGTCCGGGTCCATGCCGGCGCGGGGCGGATCGACGAACACCGTGCCGAAGTCGTACGAGGCGAGGTCGATGCCGGCCAGGCGGCGAAACGGACGCACATTGTTCAGGGCCTGGGTCAGTTCCTCGGCGGACAGGCGCACCAGCTCGATGCTGTCGATAGCGTTATCGGCCAGGTTGGCCAGGGCGGCGTTGACCGAACTCTTGCTGATCTCGGTGGCCAGCACCTTGCGCACGCGGGTCGACAGCGGCAGGGTGAAGTTGCCATTGCCGCAATACAGCTCCAGCAGGTCGTCCTGGCGCTCGCCCAGGGCGTCGTAGGCCCACTGCAGCATCTTCTGGCAGACGATGCCGTTGGGCTGGGTGAAGGCGCCTTCCGGCTGGCGATAGCGGAAGGTGCGGCCGGCGACCTGCAGTTGTTCCTCGACGAAATCCCGGCCGATCACCAGGCGCTGGC
Source organism: Pseudomonas sp. LRF_L74 (assembly GCF_965644255.1). Lineage (NCBI taxonomy): Bacteria > Pseudomonadati > Pseudomonadota > Gammaproteobacteria > Pseudomonadales > Pseudomonadaceae > Pseudomonas > Pseudomonas sp. LRF_L74. The sequence goes on from NZ_CBFFRH010000006.1 coordinate 132,077, forward strand.
CACGGGAGCGGCCGATCACGCTCACGCCAAGGTCGGCCGCCAGGCGTTCGGCATCTGCCTGCCAGGCGGCATCCAGCGGGCGGTGGTAGCAGAGGGTGATCAGCGCATCGCCAGAAAGGGTGGTGAGGAATTCGACCTGGAACAGCTTGAACGACAGCGCCTTGCTGGCCTGCCACGCTGCTTTCAGTCGCGGCATCAGTTGATTGATGCGTTGGCTGGCGATGGGGAAGTCGTCGATCAGGATCGGCGTGTGCTTGTCGCCGGCGGCGAACATCGCGTAGTGCCGATCCTCGCCTTCGCGCCACAGGCGGAACTCCGCGCGCAGGCGGTAGTGCTCCCAAGGCGAGTCGAAGACTTGCGGCTCGGGAGCGGCGAAAGGCGCGAGCAGGTCGCGCAGGCGGGCGGCTTTCTCGTCGAGCTGTACGGCGTAGCTTTCAGGGTTGCGAATCAGGCTCATGCGGCGGTACCGAAGGCGAACTTGACGACGAACAGCGCGGCGAGAATCACCAGGGCCGGGTTGAGATCCTTGAAGCGCCCCGCCAGGGTCTTGATCATCACCCAGGCGATGAAGCCGAAGGCGATGCCGTTGGCGATGGAGTAGGTCAGCGGCATGGCCAGGGCGGTGATCACCACCGGCGCGGCTTCAGTGATGTCATGCCAGTCGATCTCGGCCAGGCCGGAGGTCATCAGCACCGCGACGAACAGCAAGGCGGGCGCGGTCGCGTAGGCGGGCACGGTGCCGGCCAGCGGGGCGAAGAACAGGGCGAGCAGGAACAGCGCGGCGACCACGCAGGCGGTCAGTCCGGTGCGCCCGCCCGCGGCGACGCCCGAGGCCGACTCGATGTAACTGGTGGTGGTCGAGGTGCCGAGCAGCGAGCCACCCATGGCGGCGGTGCTGTCGGCGATCAGTGCGCGGCCCATTTTCGGCAGGTGGCCATCGGCACGCATCAGGCCGGCGCGCTTGGCCACACCGATCAGGGTGCCGGTGTTGTCGAACAGGTCGACGAACAGGAAGGCGAAGATCACGCTGATCATGCCCACGTCCAGGGCGCCCATGATGTCCAGTTGCAGGAAGGTCGGGGCCAGCGACGGCGGCATCGACACCACGCCCCGGAACGGCGTGAGGCCGATGGCCACGGCGATCAGGGTCACGGCGAGGATGCCGATCATCACCGCGCCGGTCACGCGGCGCGCCTCCAGGGCGACGATCAGGAAGAAACCGAGGATCGCCAGCAGCGGGCCGGGAGCGCCGAGATCGCCGAGGCCGACCAGGGTCGCCGGGTTGTCCACCACCAGGCCGGCCTGTTGCAGGGCGATCAGGGCGAGGAACAGGCCGATGCCGGCGGCGATGGCCGAGCGCAGCGGTAGCGGGATGCTGTTGACGATCCATTCGCGGATGCGCAACACCGAGAGCAGGAAGAACAGCGTGGCCGAGATGAACACCGCGCCCAGTGCCGTCTGCCAACTGTGGCCCAGGTGCATGACCACGGTGAAGGTGAAGAAGGCGTTGAGGCCCATGCCGGGGGCGAGGGCGATCGGGTAATTGGCGACCAGGCCCATGACCAGCGAGCCGAAGGCCGCGGCCAGGCAGGTGGCGACGAATACCGCGCCGACGTCCATGCCGGTCTTGCCGAGGATTTCCGGGTTGACGAAGAGGATGTAGGCCATGGTCAGGAAGGTGGTCAGCCCTGCGAGCAGTTCGCGGCGAACCGTGGTGCCATGGGCACTGAGTTGGAAGAGTCTTTCCAGCATGGTGACGATCTCGGCGGCGTTGCGACCGGCACAAGTCAAGCACAGGGCGTGCATGCCGGGCGGTCGAAAAAAGGCGCGCATCATAGCAGCTCACCAGGCCCTGGTGAATTTCTGACCACGCGAACCACGGCGCTCCTGGCCGGTCAGATACACACCGCAACGCCGCAGGAGAAAACCCATGGATCGGCTACCCATGCAACGCTGGCGGTCGTTCGCGCTCGTCCTGGCCGGCATGTTCGTCCTCAACGCCTGCTCCAGCGACTCGCCACCGTCACGCCATGGCCTGGGGTTGCACCGCGCGGCAACCAGCGACCACCCAGGCTGGATACGCATGAGCTACGAGCGCAGCGAACTGCCCTACTGGGTCGAGCCGCGCGCCCGACTCGACGAGTACGACCTGGACAGCGCCGAGGCATTGTTCGACGAGAGCGGCCAACCGGTCGTGTTGCTGACCTTCAATCCCGAGGGCCGCAATGATCTGGAGCGCTTGACCCGTGGCGAACTGGGGCAACCGCTGGCGATTCTGGTCGATGGCCAATTGCGTCTTGCGCCCCTGGTCGAGGCGCCGATCGACGATGGCCGTATCGTGATTAGCGGATTCCGTTCTGCCGAAGAGGCGTTGCGCCTGGCGGGCGCACTGCAGCGCTGAGGCACGACTCAGCAGGCCGTGGCCAAAACGACCCCGTGGCGGGTGCGGTTTTCAACCGCCTTCCTGCTGTCCCGGCAGGCAGCAGTCCTTGTCTGCCAAGGCCTCCAGCAGCCGGCAATGTTCGGCATGGCCACTGTGGCAGGCGGCCAGTTTGTGCAGCTCGGCCTGCATGTTCTGCAGATCGCGGATACGCGCTTCGACGGCCAGCAGATGCTCGCGAGCCATGCGGTCGGCGGTATCGCAAGGCTGTTCGGGGTGGGCGGCCAGGTCGAGCAGGCTGCGGATTTCCTCCAGGCTGAAGCCCAGTTCGCGGCCACGACGGATGAAGCGCAGGCGGCGAACGTCGACGCTTTCGTAATGGCGATAGCCCGAGGCGCTGCGCTTGGGCGCGGGCAGCAGGCCGCTGCGTTCATAGAAGCGGATGGTTTCCAGGTTGACGCCACTGTCACGGCTCAGGGCACCGATGGTCAGGGGTTTGCTCATGGTTGACTCCGTAGTCGCTACAGGGTTTAGCGTAGCGCCAGTCCTGAATCGGAGGAACACCCATGAGCGCACATTGTTGTAACCACGAACCCGATCCACGTGCTTCGCAACGCTACAAGCGCATTCTGTGGATCGCCCTGCTGGCCAACTTCGCCATGTTCGCCGTTGAGATCATCGCGGGCGTCAGTGCCGGTTCGGTGGCGCTGCTGGCCGATTCGGCGGACTTTCTCGGCGATGCGGCCAACTATGGCATCAGCCTCTGGGTGCTGGGCATGGGCCTGGCGATGCGCGCCCGCGCCTCGCAATTCAAGGCGCTGTGCATGTTGGCCTTCGGCGTCGGCGTACTGGGCATGGCGCTCTGGCAACTGTTCCGGGGCGAGGTGCCGAGCGCGCCGGCCATGGGCGTGATCGGCGTCATGGCGCTGTTGACCAACCTGGCGGTCGCCGCGTTGCTCTATGCCTACCGCGAGGGCGACAGCAACATGCGCAGCGTCTGGCTGTGCACACGCAACGATGCCCTGGGCAATCTCGCGGTCCTGCTGGCCGCCCTGGGGGTATTCGGTACTGGCAGTGCCTGGCCGGACCTGATGGTGGCATCGGTCATGGGGTGCCTGGCGATCAGCGCGTCCATCCAGGTGCTGCGCCAGGCCCGCGATGAACTGGCCGGGGCGCACGGCCATGCGCACTGAGCGTGGGCGGGCCCGAGTCAGTGCGGTGCGGCGGATGCCGGTCAGCGACGCGTTGCGCCGGTTGATCGAGCCCCGATGAGGATGATTTTCTGCCAAGTGACGACACGATGGTCGCAATACAATTGAAAGTTGTTCTCAACAGATATATTTTCCCGTCTTCTCGTCGAACAGCCAGGGCGCGTCGTGTCGGACCCGCAATCAGAAGACAGCCAGTTCCAGCGTCACTCCGGTGAACTGCTGCGTTTTCTCGTGCGTCAGGTGAAGTGCTCGGAATTGGCTGCCGATCTGCGTCAGGAAACCTGGCTGCGCTTCAATCGGCGCGGCGCGACGGAGATTGGCAACCTGCGCGCCTTCCTCTACCGCATCGCGCGCAATCTGGTCATCGATCACCGCCGTCAACAGGACGCGCGGCCCAGCCAGGAGATCGTCAGCGATGAGCTGGTATCCGAACAGCCTGACCCGGAACGGGCCGCCAGCGGCAGTGAAAGCCTGATGCGCCTGCGTGAGGTGTTGCAGGCGTTGCCGCCCCATCTGCGCCAGGCCCTGCTGTGGAATCGACTCGATGGCCTGACCCAGCGTGAAATCGGCGAGCGCCTCGGGGTCTCGGAAAGAATGGCCGGACGCTATATCCTTCAGGCTCTCGAACATTGCCAGCAGCACATGGACAGCCTCCCGTGATTTCACGTTCCACGCTTCTCGCCCAGGCCCGGGAATGGCAGGTGCTGCTGCACTCCGGACGCGCCACTGCCGCCGACCGTGAAGCCGCAGCGGCCTGGCGCCAGGCTGCGCCCGAGCATGAGGCCGCCGTGCGAGAGGTGGAAAGCCTGTGGGCGCTGCTCGGCCAGGTTGGCGAGCGCGCGGCCGACCTTGAGCCGGATAGCCAGGTTGTCCCGCTGACGCGGCGTAGCCGCCGGTTGCGCTGGGCCGTGCCGCTGGCCACGGCAGCGTCCCTGGCGCTGGCGGCCTGGCTGCCGCAAGGGCTGTGGGTCGGTCTCTACGCGGATATCCACACGGCGCCGGGCGAGGTGCGTGAGGTGCGCCTGGACGATGGTTCGGTGCTGACCCTCAACGGCGATACCGCGCTGGACTGGAGCCCGCATGGCGACCGCCGCGAGGTGCGCCTGTACCGTGGCGAAGCGGATTTCCAGGTGGCGCCGGACGCCGGCAAACCCTTCTTCGTCGAAGCCGGCGCCGCGCGCATTCGTGTCACCGGCACGCGCTTCGACGTCAACCTGGGCGACGACAAGGTGCTGCTCGCGGTGACGCACGGCCAAGTGCAGGCCGCCAGCGCGAGCCAGCCGGCGGTGGCGGTCAACGCCGAACAACAGGTGCAATGGCTGGCAGGCCAGCGCGAGGCCGTGCAGCCGCTGGATGCCCGCCAACGCCTGGCCTGGCAACGCGGCAAGCTGGTGTTCCGCTCACGCGCGCTGAGCGACGTGTTCGCCGAGCTGCAGCGCAGCCAGCGCGCCCGCGTGGTCTTCCTCGACCAGGCCACGCGCGATCTGCGGGTCACCGGCGTGTTCGCCCTCGACGACCCGCAAGCGGTGATGGCCGCCATCGAGCACAACCTGCCGGTACGCCTGGTGCGCCTGCCGGGGGTGGTCTTGGTGACGAGTCGTGATGCCGATCCGTGGCTACCGACGAACGGCAAAAAATAATTCTCATCCCGGTTCAGAAATCCACGCCGCTTTCGTCTTCTGTCCCCGCATATACGAACCACTCTGCGGAGCACAGGAATTTCCCATGCGGTCGACCCGTCTGTCTTCGGCGTTTTTCGCCATTCCCCTCGCGCTTGGCGCATCCGGCGCCTTCGCCATCGAACTCGACGTCCCGGCCCAAAGCCTGGAAAGCGCGCTCACCGATTTCGCCGAACAGGCCAATGTGCGCCTGCTGTATGACGCGAGCCTGACCCGTGGCGGCGCGACCAGCGCGGCGTTGAAAGGCGACTTCTCGATCAGCGAAGGCTTGCAGCGCCTGCTGCAGGGCAGCGGCCTGACCTTCCACACCGGCGACGATGGCACGGTCACCCTGCTGCCGGCGGCCACCGACGGTTCGTTGCAACTGGATGCCACCCGCGTCACTGGCCAGGGCAATGGCCGTGCCGACCTGCCGAGCCCATACGCTGGCGGCCAGGTCGCCCGCGGTGGGCGCATTGGCATGCTGGGTAACCAGGACATGCAGGACGTGCCCTTCAGCTTCACCAGCTATACCCGCGAGCTGATCGAGAGCCGCCAGGCGCAGACGCTCGGCGATGTGCTCAACAGTGATCCGGCGGTCCGCCAATCCTATGGGTTCGGCAACTTTTCCCAGGTCTTCGTGATCCGTGGCTTCCAGTTGTACACCGATGACATCGCCTTCAATGGGCTCTACGGCATTCTGCCGCGGCAGATCATCGGCACCGAGGCCATCGAGCGGGTCGAGGTATTCAAGGGCGCGAATGCCTTTCTCAATGGCGCGGCGCCCGGCGGCAGCGGTATCGGCGGGGCGATCAACGTCGTCTCCAAGCATGCCGAGGACACGCCCACGCGTAGCGTCACGCTGGACTACGCCAGCGACAGTCGGACCGGCGGGCATGTCGACCTGGGCCAGCGCTTCGGCGAAGACAACCGTTTCGGCGTGCGCGCCAATCTGGCCAAGCGTGACGGCGAGACGGCGGTCGAGGATGAACACAGCCACTTCACGATGGCCGCATTCGGCCTGGATTTCCGTGGTGAAAGGCTGCGGCTTTCCACTGACTTCGGCTATCAGAAACAACGCCTCAACGAGGGCCGCTCGCCGGTGTACCTGACCGCCGGCACCGCGCTCGGTGGCAAGGTTCCCAAGGCCCCGGACTCGACCACCAACTATGCCCAGCCGTGGAGCTGGTCGCAGTTGGAGGATACCTTCGCCATGGTCAACGCCGAGTATGACCTGAGCGAGCACTGGACCGCGTACATGGCGGCGGGCGGCAAGTACACGCGTGAGAACGGTGTCTATGGTTCGTCCTATGTCTACGCGCTCGATGGGTCTTCGCGCATTGGTCGCCTCTACTCGCCGCTCGACCAGGAGACCCTCAGCACGGTGGCCGGCTTGCGTGGCAGCCTGGTGACTGGGCCGGTGAGCCATCAACTGAACCTGGCGGTGAATGGCCTGTGGCAGGAAAAGCGCAATGCCTTCGAGTCGACCGCGACCGGCAATCGTCGCTATAGCAATCTCTATGAGCCGGTGGATGTGGCCCCGCCGCTGGCGACCGCGACCGGCGACCTTCACGACCCACGCACCACGGCGAAGGTGCGCAACCGCAGCCTGGCGCTTTCAGACACCCTGGGCTTCCTGGACGAGCGCGTGCTGCTGACGCTCGGCGTGCGCCGGCAGTCCATCGGCGCGGACGCCTGGAACGCAGGCACCGGCATTCGTACGTCGGATTACGACAAGAGCATCGTCACGCCGATCTACGGCCTGGTCATCAAGCCCACCGACTACCTGTCGATCTACGCCAACCATATCGAGTCGCTCATTCAGGGACCAACCGCGCCGAGCGCATCGAGCAACTATGGCGAAATGTTCGCGCCCTACCGGGCGAATCAGACCGAGGTGGGCGTCAAGCTGGACTGGGGCACCTACGGCGGCAGCCTGGGCGTGTATCGCATCGAGCTGCCCCAGGGCGTGACCGGTACCGACCTGGTATATCGCGTGGATGCCGAACAGCGTAACCAGGGCATCGAGTTGAGTGTGTTCGGCGAGCCTCTGCCCGGTCTGCGCCTGCTGGCCGGCGGTACGCTGATCGACACCGAACTGAGTGGTACGGCGGGAGGAACCAACGATGGCAATCGCGCCGTGGGCGTGCCGGAGTTCCAGTTCAACGTGAGTGCGGACTGGGACGTGCCCGGCGTCCCCGGCCTGGCGCTCAATGGCCTGCTGTTGCGCACCGGCGGGCAGTTCTATGACACCGGCAACGTCTACAGCATCCCGGCCTGGACCCGTGTCGACCTGGGCGCTCGCTACGCGTTCAAGGTCGATCAGCGCGACGTTACCGTGCGCGCGAGCCTGGAGAACGTCGCCGACAAGGACTACTGGGCCTCGACCAACGGCGGCTACCTGACCCAGGGCGCGCCACGCACGCTGAAAGTCTCGGCGACCGTGGATTTCTGAGTCAGCCGCACAAATGGAAAGGGCGCCTGCATGGGCGCCCTTGTCTTTTCTGCGCGCCTGAACGGCGCCGTCACGTTCATGCGACCAGGGTAGTGAAGCGAATCACGCCGGCGTAGTCGTTGTTGCCGTGGCTGCCGCTGCGAATGACCGGCTTGTGCTCGGCGACAGTGATCGCGGCATGGGACTGCTGGCTGCTGTCGCTGTTCAGTGCATTGTTGCCATGGCTGCCGTCGCGTGGTGTGGCGAACGCCGCGGAAGACAGGCCGGCGACGAGCAGCAGGGCGAAGAGTGGACGTTTCATTTGAGGCACCTCATTGGGGTCGTTGGGGAAGTGGTGCCTATTGTTAAATTCAATGATCAGATAAAAAAGTCGATATCTGTAATGGTAAATATCGCCGCTGTCGATTATTTGCCAGCCTTCAGCACGACGAACTTCGGCGTGGCGGCAACCTGCTCCACGCCACGGAACAAGCGTTTGAGCTTGGCGTGGTAGCCGAGATGGCGGTTGCCGACGATCCACAGTTCACCACCCGCTACCAGCGCCGCGCGTGCCTGCTGGAACATGCGCCAGGCGAGGAAGTCGCCGACCACCTGCTGCTGGTGGAACGGCGGGTTGCACAGCACCAGGTCGAGGGAGTCCGCCGCTTGCTCGGCCAGGCCGTCTCCCGCGCGGATATCTGCCGGGCGTTCGCCCAGCGCCGCCCGCCAGTTCTCCCGGGCCGACTGCACGGCCATGTAGGATTCGTCGACCAGGGTCATATGAGCCTGGGGATTACTCAGGGCGTAGACGATGCCGAGCACGCCGTTGCCGCAGCCGAGGTCGGCCACGCGGCGTTCGCCGAGGGCTTGCGGCAGATGCGGCAGAAAGGCGCGGGTGCCGATATCCAGGCCTTCACGGCAGAACAGGTTGGCGTGGTTGAGCAGCTCGATGGCCGGCTTGTCCAGGCGATAGCGGGTCGGATAGGGCGAGGTCGGCTGGGGTTTGTACGCGGGCGTGGCGACCAGCAGGCGGGCTTTCTTCACCGCCAGCGATGCCTGCACCGGGCCGACGTAGCGTTCCAGCAGGTCGCCTGCCGCCCGAGGCAGGTGCTTGATCATCGCTCCGGCGATGACCTGGGCGCCGTCGGCGAGTTGGCCGTGCAGGCGGATCAGTTGTTCCTCGAGCAAGGCCAGGGTCTTGGGCACGCGGATCAGCACCAGGTCGAATGGCCCGTGGGGCGTTTCGCTGGCCGGCACGAACTTCACCGACGCCAGGGGCAGGCCGTTGTCCTGCAGGTTCTTGTGCAAGGCTGCCTGGCCCAGGTACGAGTCAGTGCTGCTGGTCACCTGCGCATGCCCTGCGAGTGAACAGGCCAGGGCACCGAAGCCGTCGTTGAGCAGCAACACCCGGCAGCCGCTCGGCAACCCCTGCTCGTGGATATGCTTGAGCAGGTACTCGTCGGCGGCGTCGAAGGCCTGCAAGGGCTCGTTCGGCTGATGCGGCTGACGGATCAGCTCCCGTTCGGCGAAAGGCGTGATGAGAAGCGGCATGGTCGGTGTTCTTGGAAAAAGGCGGGCATTCTCGCACAGACCCGCGAACCGCCGGGAAGAGCGCTGTTCTCGTCTGTTGCCTTATTCCTCGACGTCGACCTTGACCTGGCGGGCACTGCGCCCGCTTTCCGCGGATAACTGGAGAAAGATCGCCGCGGCCATCATCGACAACAGGCCGAGGCACAGGTAGGTGCCCTGGAAGGCGCCCAGTACGCTGTCGACCTCGCTTCGGTCCAGGTTGAAGCCGCCAAGCAGCGCCGCACCGGTGGCGATGCCCATGCTGATCGACAACTGCACCACGACCGACAGCAGGCTATTGCCGCTGCTGGCCTGCTGGTCGGGGAGGTCGATCAGGGTCACGGTGTTCATCGCGGTGAACTGCAGCGAGTTGAAGGCGCCGATCAGGCCCAGCTGGATCGCCAGTTGCAGCGTCGAGGTCTGCCCGTCGACCAGTGCCATGCTGGCGATCAGTGCCCCGAGCAGCAGGGTGTTACCCGTGAGCACGCGACGGTAGCCGAGGCGATCGATCAACGGTTTGGCCAGCGGCTTCATGGCCATCGCCGCCAACGCCAGGGGAATCATGCCCATGCCGGCCTCGGCCGGCGAGTAGCCCAGGCCCAGTTGCAGCAGCAACGGGGTCAGGAACGGCAGCGCGCCACTGCCCAGGCGGGCGAAGATATTGCCGAGGATGCCGACGGCGAAGCTGCGGGTGTGGAACAGCAGCGGAGGAAACAGCGCATGTTCGGTGCGTCCGGCCCGCAGCCAATAGGCTGCCAGGCAGGCCAGGCCGCTGAGCAGCAGAAGCATCACCCGGACATGGGGCATATGCAGTTCGCCAAGGCCCTCCAGGGACAAGGTGAGCAGCAACATGGCGGTGCCGAACAGGGCGAAACCGGGCAGATCGAAGCGCGTACGCTCGGCGCCGCGCAGGTCGGGCATGAAGCGCAACGCGGCCCAGCAACCGAGGGCGCCGACCGGCAGGTTGATGAGGAAGATCCAGTGCCAACTGGTGTACTCCACCAGCCAGCCGCCCAGGGTCGGGCCGATCAACGGGCCGAGCAGGCCGGGCAGGGTGATGAAGCTCATGATCCGCACCAGTTCGGTCCGTGGATAGGCGCGCAGCACGATCAAGCGCCCCACCGGCATCATCAACGCACCGCCCAGGCCCTGGATGATCCGGGCGATGACCAGCATGGCCAGCGACTGGGACACGGCGCAGAGCAGCGAGCCGAAGCTGAACAGCAGGATCGCGCCGAAAAATATCTGCCGCGTGCCGAAGCGGTCGGCCAGCCAGCCGGAAGCGGGAATCAGCAGGGCCACGGTGAGCATGTAGGCGATGACCACCGACTGCATGCGCAGCGGGTCTTCACCCAGGCTCAGGGCCATGGCCGGCAGCGCGGTATTGAGGATGGTGCCGTCCAGCGTCTGCATGAAAAAGGCGATGGCGACGATCCAGGGCAGCAGGCGGGCGGTGCGGGTATCGAGTATGGGCATGGTCGGCGGGCGTGGGCGGGTGAGAGGGAAGTTTGACGTATGTCGCGGGAAAATGTCCCGGATCGCTTCACGTCGTGGCCGTCCTGCACGTGGCGCGGCGATCAGCTGTTCGCGGCGCGGCGTAACTCGTCGAGCAGCAACCGCGCGGGGGCGGACAGCGGCGAGCCGTGGCGTTTGATCGCAGAAATGGGTTCGCTGCGTGAGCGCAGTTGCAGTGGCAGGATCGCCAGCATGCCGAAGCGGGCAGCATGTTCTGCGACCTCGCGGGGCATCAGGGCGATGGTCTGTGGATCGTCCTGCAGCAGCATCAGGGTGGTGAAGGTCGACGCGGTTTCGATGGGGAAGCGTGGAAACTCCAGCCCGGCCTCGCTGAATTCGCGTTCCAGCACCAAGCGCATCGGCATGTTCGCCGGGTAGATGATCCAGCGGCAGGCGGCCAGTTCGGCAAGTGACAAGGCGGCGAGTTCGGTCAGCGGATGGTCCGGGTGCGCCACCACCTGCAAGGGCTCCTGGCCGAGCAACTCACTGTCATAGGCGTCCGGGCGCTGGCTGACGCTGGTGCGGCAGATCGCCAGGTCGAGGCGGCCCTGGTCGATCAGGGCGAGCAGGCGCGCGCTGGTGTCCTCGACGATCTCCACCGACAGTTCCGGCTGTGCCTGGCGCAGCCGCGACAGACTGCGCACCAGCAACGGCACCGCGCCCATCACGCTGCCCACGGCGAGGCGGCCTCCCTGGCCCTGGAGGATGCCGAGCATCTCTTCGCGCAGGTGTTTCAGGTCGGTGTGGATCAGGCGTGCATAGCGGATCGCGCAACGTCCCAGGTCGTTGGCCTCCAGGCCCTGGCTGGTGCGGTTGAACAGGCGCGTGCCGAAGGCCGACTCGATTTCGTTGAGTGCCTTGGTCGCGCCGGGCTGGGTGATGGCGACCTGCTCGGCGGCTTTGTGCAGCGAGCCCTGTTCATCCAGGGCGATGAGCAGGCGCAGTTGTTTGAGGCGCAGGCGCGAAACCAGGGCAGGCAAAGAGGCGATCATGGGGATGAGGGAAAGTTATCGCGTGATCAGGGGTTGTCATTAGGCAGCCTGTGGGGCTGTTCGTAAAGTGGCGCCATCGATAAACACAAGAGCGAATCCGCCATGCGTCTGATCCAGTTCGAGAACACCAACGGCCAGCGTCAGGTCGGCCTGATCGAAGGCGATACCGTCCAGGTGGTACAGCGCACCGGTTCGACCCGTGAGTTGGCGCTGGCCGCCATCGCGGCGGGGCATGGCCTGCAGGACGAAGTGCTGAGCCGTGGCACGTTACCCGGGCCGGATTACGCCGAGTTGCTCGAGGCGGGCCGGGTACTGCCGCCGCTGGACCACGAGGACCCGGCGCATTGCCTGATCAGTGGCACTGGCCTGACCCACCTGGGCAGCGCTTCGACACGGGACAAGATGCACCAGCAGAAGGCCCGGGACGAGTCGACCATGACCGACACGCTGCGCATGTTCCAGTGGGGCATCGACGGCGGCAAGCCGGCCACGGGGGAGGTCGGTGCCCAGCCGGAATGGTTCTACAAGGGCGACGGCGGCATCGTGGTGCGTCCTGGCGCGGCTTTCCCGTCACCGTCCTTCGCCGAGGATGCCGGAGAGGAACCGGAGTTGGCGGGGCTCTACGTCATCGGTCAGGACGGCCAGCCGTACCGGCTCGGCTTCGCCCTGGGCAACGAGTTTTCCGACCATGTGATGGAGCGCCGCAGTTACCTGTATCTGGCGCATTCCAAGCTGCGGGCCTGCTCCTACGGCCCGGAGCTGAGGGTGGGCGAATTGCCCACGGACCTGACTGGCACCTCGCGTATCGTCCGGGATGGACAGCTGCTCTGGGAAAAGCCGTTCATCTCCGGCGAACAGAACATGTGCCACAGCTTCGACAACCTGGAGTTCCACCATTTCAAGTACGCCCAGTTCCTGCGTCCCGGCGATGTGCATATCCACTTCTTCGGTACTGCCACCCTGTCGTTCGCCGACGGCGTGAAAGCCCAGCCCGGCGACCGCTTCGAAATCAGCTTGAGCGAGTTCGGGGCGCCACTGGTCAATGGGCTGCAGGTTCGTGAACCGAGCTTTGCCGTGGGCGGGGTCAAGGCACTTTAAGTTTGCAATACGGACTCGGCCTACCGTGACGGCCGCATGATTCGTCGGGCCCGACCCCGGCGACGTTGAACAACAACCACAATAATCGAGACGCCCATGAAAACCACTGACGCCCAGGCCATGGCGGCGGCGAGTGTGCCGCTCTCCGACGCCCAACGCCCGACCACCGTACGCTGGCGCATCTTCCTCATCCTGCTGTTGCTGGCGGCGATCAACTACATTGACCGTGCCTCGCTGTCGGTGGCGATGCCGCTGATTTCCGAAGAGTTCAGCATGACCCCGGCGATGGAAGGGCTGATGCTCAGCGCCTTCTTCTGGTCCTACGCCCTGATGCAGATTCCCGGCGGCATGCTGCTCGACCGTTTCAACGCCCGCGGCATCGTTGGCCTGGCCACGGTCGGCTGGGGCGCGTTTCAGGCCCTCGGCGCGGCTTCCACCGGCTGGATCTCGCTGCTGCTGACCCGCATTGGCCTGGGTGTCACCGAGTCGCCGATCATGCCGGCCGGCGCCAAACTCAACGGCAACTGGCTGACGGCCAACGAGCGTGGTCGCGGGGCCACGCTGGTCGACGGTGGCGCGCCACTGGGCACGGCCCTGGGGGCGATCCTCACCGCCTGGCTGATCGCCTGGTTCGGTTCCTGGCGCATCGCCTTCCTGATCGCCGGTGTCGGCACCATCCTGGTTGGTATCTGGGCCTGGTGGTACATCCGCAACAACCCGGCCGAACACCCGAAGGTCAACGCGCTCGAACTCGAACATATCCGTAGCGGCAACCCGATCAGCACCGCGAGCGGAGCCAAGCCGAAACTGCGCGAGCTGATCGCCAGCCGCTCGGTGCTGGCGATGTTCGCCGGCTATGCCTGCTACAACAGCGTGTTCTACGGCCTGATGACCTGGATGCCGAGTTACCTGCACAAGGCCCACGACATGGATATCAAGGCGATGGGCGGCGCGACCTTCCTGATTTTCATGTGCGGTTTCGTTGGCGAGATCGTCGGCGGCGCCATCGCCGACAAATGGAAGGCCGCCGGTGGCGCGCCGAATCTGGTGATGCGCAGCATGTTCAGCGGCTCGGCACTGATCGCCGCATTGTGCATCCTGGCCGTGGCCTATACCCCCGACGCGACCGCCGTGGTCGCCCTGCTGTGCGTCGCCCTGTTCTTCATCCGCTGGTGTGGCATGTACTGGTGCCTGCCCGCGATTCTGGGCGGCAAGTCACGCTCCGGGGTGCTCGGTGGCAGCATGAATTTCTGGGGCAACATGGCCGGCGTGGTGGTGCCGATCCTGATCGGTCTGATCGTGCAGTTCACCGGCTCCTATTTCCTGGCGCTGATCTTCTTCGTCGCCATGGCCATGGGCCTGGTGCTGTTCTCCGGCCTGATCGATTACCGCGAGCGTGGCCACGCCTGAGCGTCTGATGCGGGCGCGAGAAGGCGCTCGCCCATAACGATAAAGAGGTACCCGTGATGGAACTGATAACCAAGGTCGGCGCCGAGCAGAATATCGCTGCCGCCGTGATTCGCCTGAACCCGCTGGACGACGTGCTGGTAGCACGCCAGCCGCTGACTGCCGGCCTGCGCATCGAGGCCGAGGGGATTACCGTGCGCCAGGCCATCCCGGCTGGACACAAGGTCGCTACCCGGCGCATCGCGGCAGGCGAGCCACTGCGTCGCTACGGCCAGATCATCGGCTTCGCCTCGCAGCTGATCGAAGTCGGCGATCATGTCCACGTACACAACGTCGAGATGGGCGACTTTTCCCGCGACTACGCCTTTGGCGTCGATGCCCGCGAAACGCCATGCAGCGAAGCCACCTTCCAGGGCATCGTCCGCGCCGACGGTCGCGTCGCCACGCGCAACTACATCGGCATCCTCACCTCGGTGAACTGCTCGGCCACGGTGGCGCGTGCCATCGCCGACCATTTCCGCCGCGATATCCATCCCGAGGCGCTGGCGCCTTACGCCAACGTCGATGGCGTAGTGGCGCTGACCCATGGGGTCGGTTGCGCGGTCGATCCGGGTGGCGAAGCCCTGGCGATGCTGCAACGCACCCTTGGCGGCTACGCGGTCCATGCCAACTTCCATGCCGTGCTGATGATCGGCCTCGGTTGCGAAACCAACCAGATCGAAGACCTGCTCAAGGCCCGCGGCCTGGCTGCCGGCAATCAGCTGCGCACCTTCACCATCCAGGGCACCGGCGGCACGTCGAAGACCATTGCCAGTGGCATCGCCCAGGTCAAGTCGTTGCTGGGCGAGGCCAACCAGGTGCGGCGCGAGCCGGTGAGCGCCAGGCACCTGATCGTCGGCCTGCAGTGTGGCGGTTCCGACGGCTACTCCGGTATCACCGCCAACCCGGCATTGGGTAACGCGGTGGATCGCCTGGTCGCCGCCGGTGGCACGGCGATCCTCTCGGAGACCCCGGAGGTCTACGGCGCCGAACACCTGCTGACCCGCCGCGCGGTCAGCCAGCACGTTGGCGAAAAACTGATCAAGCGCATCCACTGGTGGGAAGCATATTGCGCACGGATGAACGCCGAGCTGAACAACAACCCGTCGGCCGGCAACAAGGCGGGTGGCCTGACCACCATTCTCGAGAAGTCGCTCGGCGCGGTGGCCAAGGCCGGTTCCACCAACCTGGTGGATGTCTATGAATATGCCGAGGCGGTGACCGCCCGCGGGCTGGTGTTCATGGATACCCCTGGCTACGACCCGATCTCCGCCACCGGGCAGGTCGCGGGCGGCGCCAACCTGATCGCCTTCACCACGGGACGCGGTTCGGCCTACGGCTGTGCGCCGTCGCCGGCGATCAAGCTGGCTACCAACAACCGCCTGTTCGAGACCCAGGAAGAAGACATGGACGTGAACTGCGGAGGCATCGCCGACGGCAGCACGACCATCGAAGAGCGCGGCGCGCACATCTTCGAACTGATGCTGCGTGTCGCTTCGGGCGAGCGCAGCAAGAGCGAACGGCATGGCTACGGCCAGAACGAGTTCGTGCCCTGGCAGATCGGTGCGATCACCTGAGCGGGCTTCGTCGCCTGTGAGATGAGCGCTTTCTACGCGAGCAGCATGAGCCCTACCGAGAGTGAGGAGTGAGGATATGAATATTTGCGGAAAGAACTACGTGGCAGGGCGTCGTAGCGCCGAAGGCCGCACGATTATCCACAGCTACGATGCCAGCACGGGTGAACGGCTGCCGTATGACTTCTTCCAGGCGACGCCCGACGAGGTGGACGCCGCGGCCGTGGCCGCGGCGGCGGCTTATCCGCGCTATCGGGCGTTGCCCGCGGGCCGGCGCGCCGAATTCCTCGATGCCGTGGCTGATGAACTGGATGCGCTGGACGCCGAATTCGTGGCCCTGGTGGTCCGTGAGACGGCGCTGCCTACTGCACGCATTCAGGGCGAGCGTGGCCGCACCAGCGGCCAGATGCGCCTGTTCGCCAATGTCCTGCGCCGTGGTGATTTCTACGGCGCGCGCATCGATACGGCATTGCCCGAGCGCCAGCCGCTGCCGCGCGTCGATCTGCGCCAGGTGCGCCTGGGCGTCGGTCCGGTTGCGGTGTTCGGTGCCAGCAATTTCCCCCTGGCTTTCTCCACCGCCGGTGGTGACACCGCCGCGGCGCTGGCTGCCGGCTGCCCGGTGGTGTTCAAGGCCCACAGCGGGCACATGGCGACTGCCGAATACGTGGCCGACGCGATCATCCGCGCCGCCGAGAAAACCGGCATGCCGGTCGGCGTGTTCAACATGATCTACGGCGCTGGCGTCGGTGAAGCCCTGGTCAAGCACCCGGCGATCCAGGCGGTCGGCTTCACCGGCTCGCTGCGTGGCGGCCGCGCCCTGTGCGACATGGCGGCGGCGCGTGCGCAGCCGATCCCGGTATTCGCCGAGATGTCCAGCATCAACCCGGTGCTGGTCTTGCCTGAAGCGCTCAAGCAGCGCGGCGAGCAGGTCGCCGGCGAGCTGGCGGGTTCGGTGGTGATGGGCTGCGGCCAGTTCTGCACCAATCCGGGCCTGGTGATCGGTATCCGTTCCGCGCCGTTCAGCCAGTTCCTCGATAGCCTGTCGGCGCGCATGGCCGACCAGGTGCCGCAAACCATGCTCAATGCCGGCACCCTGAAGAGCTACGCGAAAGGCCTGGCCGCGCTGCACGCCCACCCGGGCGTCAAGCACCTGGCCGGGCAGAACCAGGAAGGCAGCCAGGCCAGGCCGCAGTTGTTCCAGGCCGATGTCAGCCTGCTGTTGAACGGCGACGAACTGCTGCAGGAAGAGGTCTTCGGCCCCACCACCGTCGTCATCGAAGTCGCCGACAAGGCTGAACTGATCGAGGCGTTGCATGGCCTGCACGGTCAGCTCACCGCCACCCTGATCGCCGAGCCGGCCGACCTGGCTGCATTCGCCGACCTGGTGCCGGTGCTCGAACAGAAAGCGGGTCGTCTGCTGCTCAATGGCTACCCGACTGGCGTGGAGGTGTGCGACGCCATGGTGCACGGTGGACCGTACCCGGCCACCTCGGACGCCCGTGGTACGTCTGTCGGCAGCCTGGCCATCGACCGCTTTCTACGCCCGGTGTGCTACCAGAACTACCCGGATGCGCTGCTGCCGGATGCGCTGAAGAACGCCAACCCACTGGGCATCGTCCGGCTGCTGAACGGTTCCAGCAGCCGCGAGCCGGTGTAGTCCGTAGCGGCGGTGGATGACGCCGCACTACCTGGGAGCAGGCGCCTTGCCGGCGAAGCGCCGATTAGCGTTTGCCCACGCTTCAAGCCTGGAAGCTGAAGATTTTCCCCGGGTTCATCAGGTTGTGCGGATCGAGCGTGTGTTTGATCGCCCGCATCACATCGACCGCCACCTCGCCGTGTTCCTCCAGCAGGTAGCCGATCTTGTGCAGGCCGATGCCGTGTTCGCCGCTGCAGGTGCCGCCGGCGGCCAGGGCGCGCTGGACGATCAGGCGGTTCATCCGTTCGGACTCTGCGACTTCGGCCGGATCATTGGGGTCGAGCAGCAGGCAGACGTGGAAGTTGCCGTCGCCTACATGGCCGAAGATCGGGGCTGGCAACGATGACTGGCGCAAGTCTTCCTGGGTGCCCAGAACACATTCGGCCAGTCGCGAGATCGGCACGCAGACGTCGGTGGACGAGGCGCGGCAGCCAGGTTTCAGTTGCAGGAAGGCGAACAGGGCATTGTGCCGGGCGCTCCACAGGCGGTTGCGTTCCTCCTGCCGGGTTGCCCACTGGAAGCCGCTGCCACCATTGCCGTCGGCCAGTTCCTGCACGCTGGCGGCCTGTTCGGCAACGCTGTGTTCATTGCCATGGAACTCCAGGAAAAGAGTCGGCGTTTCGTGCAGGGTCAGCTTGAAGTAGCGGTTCATGGCCTGAATCGCCAGGGCGTCGACCAGTTCGGCGCGGGCCACCGGAATACCCAGCTGGATGGTCTCGATCACCGTTTGCACGGCGCCCTCTACCGAGGCGAAGCTGCACACGGCTGCGCAGGTCGCCTCCGGTTGCGGGTGTAGCTTGAGAGTGATTTCGCTGATCACCCCGAGGGTGCCTTCGCTGCCGATGAACAGGCGCGCCAGGTCATAGCCGGCGGAGGATTTCTTTGCCCGCGAGCCGGTCTTCACCACGCGCCCGTCGGCCAGGATGGCGGTCAGCGCGAGCACGTTTTCACGCATGGTGCCGTAGCGCACCGCGTTGGTGCCCGAGGCGCGAGTGGCGCACATGCCGCCGATGCTGGCGTCGGCGCCGGGGTCGATCGGGAAGAACAGGCCGCTGGCGCGCAGGTACTCGTTGAGGGCCTTGCGCGTGATGCCGGGCTGCACGGTGATGCTGAGGTCTTCGGGGACGAAATCGATGACCTGGTCCATCCGCGATACATCCAGGCTGAGGCCGCCGTTGACCGCCAGCAGGTGGCCTTCCAGGGAGGAGCCGCTGCCGTAGGGGATTACTGGTACACGGTGCTGGTGGCACAGGCGCAGGATCGCGACGATATCGTCCTGGTCATTGGCGAAGGCCACGGCATCGGGCGGTAGCGGGTCGTAGAGCGATTCGTCGCGGCCGTGGTGCTCACGCATCGCGAGCGAAGTGCTGAAGCGTTCGCCGAGGCGTGCGCTCAGCGCTTCGCACAGGGCGACGGGCAGGGGCGCACGGCTGGTGTCGGTGGCGGGCAGTGTCATCACGGGCTCCTTCGGAATGAATGGGGACGGCCCGCATGGCGGGCCGCTACAACGGTGTCAGTTCGTTCATCACCGTATCGAGGGCCATGCGCGTGTCGTCGAGCTGGACCAGCGACGCATGGCGCGCGCCGAGGGCGTCGCGGTTTTTGATCGCGGTGAGAATGGCTTTGTGCCGCGGCAGGCTGAGGGCCTGGGTATTGGGCCGCAGGTTGGTGACGTTGATCGATTCGCTCAGCGGCAACGAGAGCATGTTGCACATATAGGCGAGCAGGTCGTTGTGGGTGGCTTCGGCGATGGCCCGATGGAAGTCCAGGTCCGGTTGCAGCAACTCCTGGCGGGTTTGCGCTTTCTCCATGCGCACATAGGCCGCTTCGATGGCCGCGATGTCCGCATCGGTGGCGGTGGTGGCGGCCATCGCGGCGATTTCCGGCTCGAGGATGCGCCGCACACCGGCCAGGGTGTTGAAGAATTCGCTCTGCGGGGTGGATTGCACCAGCCAATAGAGGACGTCGGGATCGAGCAGGTGCCATTCCCGGCGCGAGCGCACCAGGGTGCCGACCCGAGGCTTGGCATAGACCAGGCCCTTGGCGGCCAGCACCCGGGTGGCTTCGCGCAGCACCGGCCGGCTGACCTGGTACTCCTCGCACAGGCTGGCTTCCAGCGGCAGCTTCTCTTCGG
The DNA here is from genome assembly GCF_965644255.1 of Pseudomonas sp. LRF_L74. Lineage (NCBI taxonomy): Bacteria > Pseudomonadati > Pseudomonadota > Gammaproteobacteria > Pseudomonadales > Pseudomonadaceae > Pseudomonas > Pseudomonas sp. LRF_L74. The sequence goes on from NZ_CBFFRH010000006.1 coordinate 151,784, forward strand.
GCTTGAAACGGCCGGAGACGATGTGCATGCCCAGCTCCTGGACGATCCGGGCATGCATGCTCTTGCGGGGCTTGGGTTTCTGGTAATCCATGGGGGCGGCAGAGGTCCGACGAAATGCCGCGCATCATAGCATCGCTGGCGCGCCGATTCGGCGAGCGGGACCCAGGCCGGCCACCGTTGCTCATTTCAGCGGCAGGGTGTAGGCGATGATCAGCCGGTTCTCGTCGATATCGGCGCCGAAACTGGAGCGCACCATCGCGTTGCGCCAGCGCAGTGCGAGGTTCTTCAGCGGTCCGCTCTGCACGGTGTAGGTGACATCGAGATTGCGCTCCCACTCGTGCCCTGTGGTGGCGCCGCTCAGTTCCACATCGCTGCCGCGCACGTAGCGGGCGAAGGCGGTCAGGCCGGGAATGCCGGCTGCGGCGAAGTTGTAGTCGTAGCGTAATTGCCAGGAGCGCTCACCGGCGAGGATGAAGTTGCGCACCTGGATATCGTTGACCAGCGGCGTGCTGGCGCCGCTGAGCAGCAGGGCGCCGTCATCGCCGTACATGCGCTGGTAGCCGGCATGGAGGGTGTGACCACCGTGGGCGATGGACAACAGGCTGGTCAGCGATCTGTTGTCCAGGTCGCCCGCTTGGGCACTGCCGTCTTCTTCACCGGTGAACAGGCCCAGGTTGGCGGTCAGCGTCCAGTCGCCGAACTGCTGTTTGTGCGTGAGGTTGTAGTAGCGCTGCCGGTAGATGTCCTTGAGTTGGGACTGCCAGATACCGACCAGGGTCCGTTCGGCGTTGAAGCGATATTCAGCGCCAGCGTAGTTGAAACGGTCCGAGGTAAAGCCGCTCAGGCCTTCGGCGGCGAGGTCGGCATCGTCCGTGGAGTTGCGTTGGCTGGCGGAGCGGAACTGGCCGCCGTGCAGGGTCAGGCCGTCGATTTCACGCGAGGTGAGCATGCCGCCCTGGTAGCTCTGCGGCAACAGGCGGGCATCGTTGCGCAGCAGGATCGGCAACTCCGGGAACAGTTCGCCGACCTTCAGCTCTGTCTGGGAGAGCCTGACCTTGGCCACCGCGCCCAGGCGTGAGAATTCGTCCGCGCCATGCCCGTCGTCGTGGGTCGGCAGCAAGCCGCTGTTGGCGCGCCCGGCACCGCTGTCGAGCTTGACCCCGAGCATGCCGACCAGGTCCAGGCCGAAGCCGACCGGGCCCGGGGTATAGCCGGACTGCGCCTTGAGCATGAAGCCCTGGGCCCATTCCTCCTGCCTGGACTGGCTGGCGCCGGCCTGGCGGAAGTCGCGATTGAAGTAGAAGTTGCGCGTGTCGAGGCTGGCGCTGGCGCCTTCGAAGAAGCCGGCGTCATCGGCCAGTGCGGGCAGGCTGATGGTGGCCAGCAGGCAGGTGGTCAGGTGCGTGGCGGTACGGGTCATTATTGTTGTACTCCCGGTCTTGCGGTTGGCGAGCGTGGGCATCCGACGCCCGAGTGGTGGTGGGGGGCAGCATTGCCGCCCCGGTATCGAATGAGCGGGCGCGGTCAGGCGCCAAAGGGATCAATGCGAATGGCGAGGCACGGCGGAGCCGCGGCAGCCGACCAGAAAGTCGAAGTCGCAACCCTGGTCGGCCTGTAGCACGTGGTCGACATACAGGCGTGCGTAACCACTGTCGAAAATCTTCGCGCTGGTATCCGCTTGCAGGTCGGCCAGGCGCCCGGCCAGCTCCTGGTCGCTGATGTCCAGGTGCAGGCGGCCGTTGGCGCAGTCGAGTTCGATGAAGTCGCCGTTGCGCACGGCGGCGAGTGGGCCGCCGGCGGCGGCTTCCGGGGCGACGTGCAGGACGACGGTACCGTAGGCGGTGCCGCTCATGCGGGCGTCGGAAATGCGCACCATGTCGGTGATGCCCTTGGCCAGAACCTTGGGCGGCAGGCCCATGTTGCCGACTTCGGCCATGCCCGGATAACCCTTGGGTCCGGCGTTCTTCAGCACCAGCACGCAGGTTTCGTCGACGTCCAGGTGCGGATCGGCGATCCGCGCCTTGTAGTCGTCGAAGTTCTCGAACACCACGGCACGACCGCGATGCTGCATCAGCGCCGGGGTCGCGGCAGAGGGCTTGATCACCGCGCCGCGCGGCGACAGGTTGCCGCGCAGGATGCACAGGCCACCATCGGCGATCAATGGATTGTCGAGGGTCCGCACCACCTCGTCGTCATATTGCGGCGAAGCCTGGCAGTTGGCCCAGATGCTCTTGCCGTTGGCGGTCAGGGCCTGTGGGTTGGGCAGCAGGCCGCCTTCGCCGAGGCGACGGATCACGGCGGGCAAACCGCCGGCGTAATAGAACTCCTCCATGAGGAAGCGCCCGGAGGGTTGCAGGTCGACGATGGTTGGCGTGCCCTTGCCGATTCGGGTCCAGTCTTCCAGGTCGAGTTCGACACCGATGCGTCCGGCGATGGCCTTGAGATGGATCACCGCGTTGGTCGAGCCACCGATGGCGGCGTTGATCCTGATCGCGTTCTCGAAGGCGGCCTTGGTCAGGATCTTCGACAGGCGCAGGTCTTCGTGGACCATGTCGACGATGCGCATGCCGGACAGGTGGGCGAGCACGTAGCGGCGCGAGTCCACCGCCGGGATCGCCGCGTTGTGCGGCAGCGAGGTGCCCAGCGCCTCGGCCATGCAGGCCATGGTCGAGGCCGTGCCCATGGTGTTGCAGGTGCCGGCCGAGCGGGACATGCCGGCTTCGGCGCTGAGGAATTCGTCCAGGCTGATCTGGCCGCCCTTGTAAGCTTCATGCATTTGCCAGACGACGGTGCCGGAGCCGATGTCCTTGCCCTTGTGCTTGCCGTTGAGCATCGGCCCGCCGGTGACCACGATCGCCGGCACGTCGCAACTGGCGGCCCCCATCAGCAGGGCTGGCGTGGTCTTGTCGCAGCCGGTGAGCAGCACCACGGCATCCACCGGGTTGCCGCGAATGGCCTCCTCGACATCCATGCTCGCCAGGTTGCGGGTCAGCATGGCGGTGGGGCGCAGGTTGGACTCGCCGCTGGAAAACACCGGGAATTCGACGGGAAAACCGCCGGCTTCCAGCACACCTTTCTTCACGTGTTCGGCGATCTTGCGGAAGTGGGCATTACACGGTGTGAGCTCTGACCAGGTGTTACAGATGCCGATGATCGGCTTGCCCTGGAATTCATGGTCCGGGATGCCCTGGTTCTTCATCCAGCTGCGGTACATGAAGCCGTTCTTGTCGGCGGTACCGAACCATTGCGCGGAGCGAAGCGGGTTTTTTTGGTCAGTCATGGCGCGGTCAACTCTTATTGTATTACTAATTTGATAGTGACGCGCTGAATCTACCGCTATTAAAGTGGTTTTTAAAGAGTTGCACGGTAAAAAGTAATACTTTATTGTCTGGCTGACTTGGCATGATGCCAACGGCACCCGACCCAGGCACCACCAGGCAACCGTTCCATAACAAAAACAACTGTGGAGACCGCCATGAATCCGGACACTCGGATCATTCGCACGCTTACGCTCAGGCTGATCCCCTTCCTGATCCTGCTTTATCTCGTCGCCTTCATTGACCGCTCCGCCGTGGGCTTCGCCAAGTTGCACATGAATGCCGACCTGGGCATCAGCGACATGGCCTACGGTTTCGGCGCCGGCCTGTTCTTCATCGGCTATTTCATCTTTGAGGTGCCTAGCAACCTGCTGCTCGAACGCTTCGGCGCACGTCGCTGGTTCGCCCGCATTCTGATTACATGGGGCCTGATCACCATCGGCATGGCGTTCGTCCAGGGCGCCTACAGCTTCTATGTCATGCGCTTCCTGCTCGGCGCGGCGGAGGCTGGGTTCTTCCCTGGCGTGCTGTACTACATCACCCGCTGGTACCCGGTACGTCATCGCGGCAAGGTGCTGGGGTTCTTCATCCTCTCGCAGCCGATTGCGCTGATGGTCACCGGCCCGCTGTCAGGGGCCCTGCTCGGCATGGATGGCATGGCCGGGCTGCATGGCTGGCAGTGGCTGTTCATCACCATCGGCCTGCCTGCGGTACTGCTCGCCTGGCCGACGCTCATCCTGTTGCCCGATACCCCGCATGACGCGCGCTGGCTGGCCGACAACGACCGCAAGTGGCTGCTCGCCGAACTGGACCGGGATCGCCAGGAATATGGGCAGACCGAACACGCCAATCCGCTGCGTGCCCTGGCCGATCGCCGTGTGCTACTGCTCGCCTTGTTGTATCTGCCGAGCACGCTGAGCACCTATGGCCTCGGCCTGTGGCTGCCGACGCTGGTCCATCAGTTCGGTGGCAGCGACCTGACGACCGGGTTCATCTCCGCGATCCCCTATGTCTTCGGCGTGATCGGCCTGCTGCTGATTCCGCGCAGTTCCGACCGCCTCAATGATCGCTACGGCCACCTCACCGTGCTTTACGTGCTCGGCGCGGCAGGGCTGTTCCTCAGCGCCTGGCTGGGCGCTCCGCTGCTGCAACTGCTGGCGTTGTGCCTGACCGGCTTCAGCCTGTTCTCGGTGACCGCGATCTTCTGGGTTCTGCCTGGCCGCTTTCTCAGTGGCGCCAGCGCGGCGGCGGGCATTGCCCTGATCAATTCGTTCGGCAACCTTGGCGGCTATATCGGACCGTTCGGTATCGGGGCGTTGAAGGCATACACCGGCAGCCTGGCCTCCGGCCTGTATTTCCTCTCGGCGGTGATGATCAGCGGCGTACTGCTTACCTACATCGTTTACACCCAACTGGAAAAGAAGACCCTGAGTGAACGCGGCAATGCGCTCGGTCAGGCGTCCTGAGTCGATCTGGAGCAGATGCATGAGTAGAAAGCTGAAAGTCGCCATCGTCGGGTCCGGAAACATCGGCAGCGACCTGATGATCAAGGTAATGCGCAATGCCAGGCACCTGGAGATGGGCGCGATGGTCGGCATCGATGCGGCGTCCGACGGTCTTGCCCGCGCCGCGCGACTCGGGGTGGCGGTGACCCATGAGGGGGTCGAGGGATTGGTGCGGTTGCCCGTTTTCCAGGATATCGATTTTGTCTTCGATGCCACCTCGGCAGGCGCTCACGTGCACAACGACGCCTTCCTGCGCCAGGTCCGTCCCGGTATCCGCCTGATCGACCTGACACCGGCGGCGATCGGCCCGTACTGCGTGCCCGTGGTCAACCTCGAAGAGCACCTGGGCAAGACCAACGTCAATATGGTTACCTGTGGCGGCCAGGCGACCATACCCATGGTCGCCGCGGTCTCCCGGGTGGCGCCGGTGCATTACGCCGAGATCGTCGCCTCCATCGCCTCGAAGTCGGCTGGCCCTGGTACTCGCGCAAATATCGACGAGTTCACCGAAACCACCAGCAAGGCCATCGAAGTGATCGGCGGTGCGGCCAAGGGCAAGGCGATCATCGTCATGAACCCGGCCGAGCCGCCGTTGATGATGCGCGACACGGTGTTCGTGCTATCGGCGCCGGCAGACCAGGAGCGGGTGCGTGCATCCATCGAGGAGATGGCCGCCGCCGTGCAGTCCTACGTGCCAGGTTATCGCCTCAAGCAGCAGGTGCAGTTCGAAGAGATTCCCGCCTCTGCGCCACTGAGTATTCCCGGCCACGGTCGCTTCAGCGGCCTGAAGACTTCGGTGTTTCTCGAAGTGGAGGGCGCCGCCCATTACCTGCCGGCCTACGCCGGTAATCTCGACATCATGACCTCCGCCGCGCTGGCCACCGCCGAGCGCATGGCCGTGTCGATGATCAACGGCTGAGGAGCGCAGTTATGAACGGCAAGAAAATCTACATCTCCGACGTGACCCTGCGCGACGGCAGCCATGCCATTCGGCACCAGTACACGCTGGACCATGCCCGTGACATTGCGCGCGCGCTGGACAAGGCGCGGGTTGACTCGATCGAGGTCGCCCATGGTGATGGCCTGCAAGGTTCGAGCTTCAACTACGGCTTCGCCCGTCACTCGGACCTGGAGTACATCGAGGCGGTGGCCGATGTGGTCAGCCATGCGCGGATCGCCACCTTGTTGTTGCCTGGCATCGGTACGGTACACGACCTCAAGGCCGCCTACGACGCTGGCGCACGGGTAGTCCGTGTGGCCACGCACTGCACCGAGGCCGATGTCGCGCGGCAACATATCGAATACGCCCGCGAACTGGGCATGGACACCGTCGGATTCCTGATGATGAGCCACATGATCCCGGCCGAGAAACTCGCCGAGCAGGGCAAGCTGATGGAGCGCTATGGTGCCCAGTGCATTTATATGGCCGACTCCGGTGGCGCCATGAACATGAACGATATCCGTGACCGCATGCGCGCGTTCAAGGCGATCCTAGAGCCCGAAACCCAGACGGGCATGCATGCCCATCACAACCTGTCGCTGGGCGTGGCCAACTCCATCGTCGCGGTGGAGGAAGGTTGCGACCGTATCGACGCCAGCCTCGCCGGCATGGGGGCGGGAGCCGGCAATGCACCGCTGGAAGTGTTCATCGCCGCCGCCGAGCGCCTGGGCTGGAACCATGGCTGCGCGCTCTACGCCCTGATGGACGCCGCCGACGATATCGTGCGTCCGCTGCAGGACCGTCCGGTCCGGGTTGATCGGGAAACCCTTGGCCTGGGCTATGCCGGGGTCTACTCCAGCTTCCTGCGCCATGCTGAACGGGCGGCGGCCCGCTATGGCCTGAAAACGCTGGATATCCTCGTCGAGTTGGGCAAGCGACGGATGGTCGGTGGCCAGGAGGACATGATCGTCGACGTCGCCCTGGACCTGTTGCACAAGGCCTGAACCGCGTCTGTCCGGAGCCCGTGGCAGCCCGGTCGGCGTCGGGCGCTGCCAGTGCCCGGCGCTTGCCTGGATAATTGGCGCAATGGCCACGGGTGTTTCTGGACGTCGCTTTCGGCGACACTAGCGCCCCCGAAACGACGGAGGCCCGGCATGGCCAGCAGCGACGAGAAGTTCACCCGCCAGACCCTCACCGATATTCGCGTCTGGTCGCCCAGCCTGTTCAGCCTGCGCTGCACCCGCGACGCGGGTTATCGTTTCCGTGCCGGCCAGTTCGCCCGTCTCGGCGTGCGCAAGGCCGATGGCAGTATCGTCTGGCGCGCCTATTCGATGCTCTCGGCGCCGCATGACGATTACCTCGAGTTTTTCTCCATCGTCGTGCCGGACGGGGAATTCACCAGCGAGCTGAGCCGCCTGCAGGTCGGCGACGAACTGCTGGTCGACAAGCAGGCCTTCGGCTACCTCACCCTCGACCGTTTCCCCGATGGCCGCGACCTGTGGCTGATCGGCACCGGCACCGGCCTGGCGCCGTTCCTGTCGATCCTCCAGGACCTGGAGGCGTGGCAGCGCTTCGAACGCATCGTGCTGGTCTACAGCGCCCGTGACGCTGGCGAGCTGGCCTATCAGGAACTGATCGCCGAGCTGCCGCAGCGCGAGTGGCTGGAAGGCGCGGGGAGCAAGCTGGTCTATGTGCCGGTGGTCACGCGCGAGCAGGTTCCCGGGGCGTTGAATGCACGGGTCACCACGCTGATCGAGAATGGCGAGCTGGAGCGCGCCGCCGGTCTGCAACTCACCCCGGAACACTCACGGGTCATGTTGTGCGGCAATCCGCAGATGATCGAAGACACCCGCGCGGTGCTGAAGACCCGCGACATGCAACTGTCCCTCAGTCGCCGCCCCGGTGCGGTGGCGGTGGAGAATTACTGGTAACGGCTGTGGCTGGCGGCGGACAGCGTTAAGAATTGGTAACGCTTTAGCGCTGAGTCCATCCGGGGATTGCCCTTAGCATGGACGTCCCTTTTCTCTGATCGAACCTCATGGACAGCGACTGTTGCCGGCCGACCTTGGCCCTTTTCCCCGTTCCATCCTCCCGCTCGCCGAGGCGCCACTGACATGGAGTGGCTTCTCGATCCCACGGCATGGCTTGGCCTGCTGACCCTGATCGTCCTGGAAATCGTCCTGGGCATCGACAACCTCGTGTTCATCGCCATCCTCGCCGACAAGTTGCCGCCGCATCAGCGCGACCGCGCGCGGCTGATCGGCCTGAGCCTGGCCTTGCTCATGCGCCTGGGCCTGCTGGCCAGCATTTCCTGGCTGGTGACCCTGACCGAGCCGCTGTTCGAGGTGTTCGGCAAGTCATTTTCCGGGCGTGACCTGATCATGTTGTTCGGCGGTGTGTTCCTGTTGTTCAAGGCGACCATGGAGTTGCACGAACGCCTGGAAGGGCGCACCCATCAGGCTGGCGCGAACAAGACCTACGCGCTGTTCTGGCCGGTGGTGGCGCAGATCGTCGTACTCGACGCGGTGTTTTCCCTGGACGCGGTGATCACCGCCGTGGGCATGGTCGAACAGTTGGAAGTGATGATGATCGCGGTGATCATCTCCATCGGCCTGATGATCGTGGCGAGCAAACCGCTGACCCGCTTCGTCAACGCCCACCCGACGGTGATCATGCTGTGCCTGGGCTTCTTGCTGATGATCGGCTTCAGCCTGACCGCCGAAGGCCTGGGCTTCCACATTCCCAAGGGCTATCTGTATGCGGCCATCGGCTTCTCGATTCTCATCGAGCTGGCCAACCAATTGACCCGCTTCAAGCGCAAGCGCCACCTGCGGGGCCAGCGGGGCGTGCGTGAGCGCACGGCCCATGCCGTGCTGCGTCTGCTCGGAGGCAAGTACGAAGCGGCGGAAGTGGGCGAGGACATCGCCGACATGCTCGATGGCGACGATGGCCAGGCCGCGCTGTTCGACCGCCGCGAGCGGGTGATGATCAGTGGCGTGCTGGGCCTGGCCGAGCTGTCGATCAAGAATGTCATGACCGACCGGGTCGAGACCCACCACATCGACCTCAGTGACACCTCGGAAAAGATTCACCAGGCGTTGCTGGAGTCGCCGTACTCACGCCTGCTGGTGATCCGTGATGGCCAGGTCGATGAGCCCTTGGGCTACGTGCACAAGAAAGAGCTGTTCAAGGAGTTGCTCAAAGGCGAGCAGCCCGATCTGGAAAGCCTGCTGCGCCGTCCGCTCAACCTGCCCGATAGCTGCGCCGTGCTCGGCGCCCTGGAGCAGATGCGCCAGGCCTCGACGCACGTGGCGTTCGTGGTCAACGAGTTCGGCGGCTTCGAGGGCATGCTGACGCTGACCGATATCCTCGAGGCGATTGCCGGCGAGCTGCCGGATGCCAGCGAAGTGGACGGGCCGGATATCGAGACGGTGGAGGGCGGCTTCCGCGTCAACGGTGCCCTCAACCTGTCGGTGGTGCGCGAGCGTACCGGCTTGCGCGCCCAGGCGACCGAGGATTATCAGACGCTCTCTGGCTTGGCCATGAGCCTGCTCGATCGTTTGCCGGTGATCGGCGATGTGGTCGAGTTCGCCGGTTGGCGGCTGACGGTGGTCGAAGTGAAGGAAAGGCGGATCAGCCGACTGTTACTGATACCGCAATAGACGCTTGCGACTGAAAAGCACTGGAGGCTGATTGCCGTTCTTCAGCCTCCAGCGTTCCAGTGCTCTTGAATCGGCTTAAGGATTCTTGTCCTGTTGCGTTTTGAGCAAGTCGCGAATCTCGGCGAGCAGCGCCTGGTCCTTGGTCGGGCCGGCCGGTTCGGCCTGGTTGCGAACCTTGTTGATCACTTTCACGCCCATGAAGATGGCGAAGGCGATGATCAGGAAGTCGAAGATGCTCTGGATGAATTTGCCGTACGCGAGAAGAACGGCGGGTGTGTCGCCCTGGGCTTCCTTGAGCACGATGGCCAGGTCGGAGAAGTCCACGCCGCCGATCAGCAGGCCCAGTGGCGGCATGACCACATCGCCGACGAAGGACGACACGATCTTGCCGAACGCGGCGCCGATGATGATCCCCACTGCCATGTCGACCACGTTGCCTTTGACGGCGAAGGCTTTGAACTCGCTGATGATGCTCATTGATGCTCCTTGATAGGTCTGTAGAGACTGAAAGTGGTGACTTTGCCGCTGGGGGACGGTTCCGGTCAACTGTGCCTGGAAACCTGGGCGAGGCGGCCTGCGTAGCTGGCGGGCCGCCGAGGGCGATGGTGCCATCCTTGATCAGGATCAACGGACAAGGCGAGGTGCGCAACTAGAGTGGTCGAAATTTCAGCGAATGGGAATGCGACCATGCACATCGACTACTTCTCTCAAGCCGAACCCGACCACAAGCCGCAACTGCGCCGCACCAGCACGGGCTACGCGGCCCTGGCCGAGCAATACGACGATATCGACCGGCGCATCGAGCGTATCGAGATCGGTATCGAGCGTCCGGACGACATGCCCCTGTCGGCACTCAAACTGCAACGCTCCGGCCTGCGCGAGGACCTGGCGCGGCAGACACGCAAGGCTGAAGGCGGTTGCTGCAACTGTGGCAGAAACTGCGCGGGCAAATGACAGCGCACTAGCTACGGCTGTGGCACCAGCAGGTAACGCTGCAGTCCGGGCTCGTCTGCCGAGTCGGCCAGCTTGGACAGCGCCAGTGGCAAGTCTTCCAGGACTCGCCGGCAGAAGGCGCTGGCCAGTGGGTCCTGTTCGTAGAAGCTGACCAGCCAGCGACCGCCGCCCGTGATCACCTGGCGCAGGATCGCACTGCCGATCCCCTTGCGCCGGTATTTGCGCAGGACGAACAGGTCGGCGAACTCCAGGGCGTCGACACTGGGCTCTTGGTTGCGCTCGATGAGCAGGAAGCCAGCGATGAATCCGTCGACCAGGATCAACTGCGCGCTCCAGTCCGGCTCCTGCCAGTAGCGCTGCAGATGCGGATCGTGGATATAGAAGCGACCGTCCAGGTCGACGTCTTCCTGTTCCCAGTCCGAAGACTCGTAGGCATAGAACTGGTAGAGGTTGCGGATCAGTGGTGACTGCTCTGCACAGGTAGGAACGAGTTCGATCAACATGGCAGACACCTCGACAGCCGGATGGCCATTATCATCCCGCACAGGGCATACCGAAAGTAGTTTGCTAACTAACTACAGCCCAATATTGACGCGGGTTGTAGCCGGATATCAACACCCCGGCACGAGGGCTGTCTGTAAATCCATACAGTATTTCGCTATCCTTGCCGCCTTCGCTCATCAGGCAGGACGATTTCCATGGCCAAAGCCAAGCGCATGTATGGCTGCACCGAATGTGGCGCGACCTTTCCCAAGTGGGCCGGGCAGTGCGGCGAGTGCGGCGCCTGGAACACCCTGACCGAAACCCAGCTCGAAGCCGGTTCGGCGACGCCCAGCGGTCGCGGCGGCTGGGCCGGACAGCAGGCGCAGGTCAAGACCCTGGCCGAGGTCAGCGTCGAAGAGGTGCCGCGATTCTCCACCGTTTCCGGCGAACTCGACCGCGTGCTCGGCGGCGGCCTGGTGGAGGGGTCGGTGGTGCTGATCGGTGGCGACCCGGGCATCGGCAAGTCGACCATCCTCCTGCAGACCCTGTGCAACATCGCCCAGCGCCTGCCGGCGCTGTACGTCACCGGCGAAGAGTCGCAACAGCAGGTGGCGATGCGCGCCCGCCGCCTGGAACTGCCCCAGGACAGGCTCAAGGTGATGACCGAGACCTGCATCGAGTCGATCATCGCCACCGCGCGCCAGGAAAAACCCAAGGTGATGGTCATCGACTCGATCCAGACCATCTTCACCGAGCAACTGCAATCGGCCCCTGGTGGCGTTGCCCAGGTGCGCGAGAGCGCGGCGCTGCTGGTGCGCTTTGCCAAGCAGAGCGGCACGGCGGTCTTTCTCGTCGGCCATGTCACCAAGGAAGGCGCGCTGGCCGGGCCTCGCGTACTGGAGCACATGGTCGATACCGTGCTGTATTTCGAGGGCGACCCGGATGGCCGCCTGCGTTTGCTGCGGGCGGTGAAGAACCGCTTCGGCGCGGTCAACGAGCTGGGCGTGTTCGGCATGACCGACAAGGGACTCAAGGAGGTCACCAACCCCTCGGCGATCTTCCTCACCCGCGCCCAGGAGTCGGTGCCCGGCAGCGTGGTCATGGCCACCTGGGAAGGCACCCGGCCGATGCTGGTCGAGGTGCAGGCGCTGGTCGACACCAGCCACATGGCCAACCCGCGCCGTGTCACCCTTGGCCTGGACCAGAACCGATTGGCCATGCTGCTCGCGGTGCTGCACCGCCATGGCGGCATCCCGACCTACGACCAGGACGTGTTCCTCAACGTGGTCGGCGGGGTCAAGGTGCTGGAAACCGCGTCCGACCTGGCCTTGATGGCGGCAGTGATTTCCAGCTTGCGCAACAAACCCTTGGCGCATGACCTGCTGGTATTTGGTGAGATCGGCCTTTCTGGCGAAATTCGCCCGGTGCCCAGTGGCCAGGAGCGCCTCAAGGAGGCGGCCAAGCATGGCTTCAAACGCGCCATCGTGCCCAGGGGCAATGCGCCCAAGGAAGCCCCGGCCGGCCTGCAGATCATCGCTGTGACCCGTCTGGAACAGGCACTGGATGCCTTGTTCGAGTGACTGCGGCGTTCTGCCGCTGGAGCGGTTTTGCGACGATTGATCGAGATCAAGTTTGCCGTGCTGGAGCGGTCGCAGGATGAGGGCGTGTCCATAGAGGAGACTCCCTCATGTTCCTGTTCTTCGATATCTTCGCCAAGGCTTTCACCTTCGATGCCGAGCCACCCAAGCGTGCCCGCGATGGGCGTTCGGTCATCCATCTTGAATCGCAGCGGACCAAGGCACGTCGTGCCCGTCGCCAGGAAGCCGATGCGGCGTGCTGGGGGAAGTGAAGGCCTAGGGTCTGCCGTACTGGCTCGCAAGTGAACGCTTTTGGCAGGAAGGGTGGAACCAAGCGGTCCGCCCCATCCTGCATCCTGGCAGAAAACCTACTCCGTCCTACCCAGCGCCGCCAGCTCGCGCTCCAGCAGGTCTTCGTTGCCGAGGTTGAGTTCGACCAGCCGACGCAGATGGCTGATCGAGTCGAGATCGATGTGACGGCAGACGAAGCCGAGCAGGCCGTCGTCGACGCGGGCCAGTTCCACCTCCATCTGCAGGCGGGTCTCCGGGGTGAGGGTGATGGTCGCGGTGAATGGCTGGTCGGCGTGGCCGTTCCAGTCGACCGGGCGTTCGACCAGCAGTCCCCTCAGGGAAAGATCATGCAGCTCCACCGGCCAATGGCATTCGCCCTGGGCAAGCTCGGTGGCGGCGTCGAAGGCGATGCGCTGAAAGCGCCGACGCTCGTTGTTGTCACTCATGGCGGTTGTCCTCTGCGGTTTTGTCCACTATAGCCAAGCCTGCCCGGCGCCGCCGCCAGTAGATGGCGGCGGCGACCGCGGCGAGCAGGCCAACGCCCAGGGCGTAGCGATTGCTGCGAACTGCATCACGTATCGCCTGGCCACGCTCGACCCACAAGCGGTCGCGGGCACGGTCGAAATCCGGTTCCTCGCAGGCGCCGACGCCGAACACGAAGGCTGTGTCGAGTGGCCGGCGCAAGGCGCCGTGATCGATATAGCGCTGGAAGTAGCCCTGCGCCTTTTCCGGATCGACATTGATCATCCAGTCGGTCGCCGCGCACAGGGTGGTGGCGAAGGCCTGGCTGCGCTCCGGCACCAGGTCGGCGGCGCGACTGGCCAGGTCGGCGGCGATCCAGCGGTAGTGATAGCGCCGGTAGGGCTTGGCGGTCGTGGCGTTCCAGCGCTGCGCCTCGTCGGCGCTGAGCAGGGCCGCGGCTTTGATCGGCAGGCTGCCTGACGCCTCGTCATTGCCGAAGTTGCCGTCGTAGACGCGGTTGTCCGGGCCCAGCTCGTAGCCGAGCAGCTCCATGCCATGGCGGCGAGCGATACGCGCGGCCTGGAAGTAGCCCTCGGCGCGGCCGATGTCGGTCCAGGCGCTATTGGCCTCCTGCAAGGCATTCTGGTAATGGCGTGCGGCTTCCTGCAGGTCCAGGTGGGCGAAGTAGGGAATCGCTTCGCTATAACGGCCATCGCGCATCAGGCGGCGAGCCAGCAGCTCACGCAGCTCCATGGCCGGCTGCCGGCTCCAGGAGTCCACCCGTTCGCCGGCTTTGACGCTCGGCACGCTGGGCACATGGCTGTCCACGTAGCCTTTCAATTCGTCGCTGGCGAGTACCCGCTCGGCGACCGCGGCGGCGTCCTGCCAGTACAGTTCGCCACTGCGATAGAGCTGGTCGAAGGCTTCCAGGTAGTCGCCGCGCTCCATGGCCAGGATGGCGGATTCGCCTTCGATCCGGCACTTCGGCTTGACCGACTCATAGAGCCAGTCTCCGCTGCGTCGCAAGCCCCAGCTTTCTTCATCGGGGAAGCGCTTGGCGGCCTGGGCATAGGCCAGGCTGGCGGCGGCCTTGTCGCCCGCGCGCAAGGCCATCTTGGCCTTCAGCCACCAGCCCAGGCCGCTGTCGTCGGCATGCTCGAGAAAACGCTGGGTGGCGACGTAGTCGCCTTGGCGATAGGCCAGGGCGGCGAGGCGGTCGGCATCGTCGAGGCGTTCGATGCCGGCGCGCTGGATCAGCGCCAGCAGACGTGATGCCGACAGCGCCTGGTTGCCCAGGTTGGCCAACAGGCTGGCCGTCAGGAGTTGGCGAACAGCTGGCTGGCGCAACAGCGGCAGCAGTTCTTCATCGCTCAGGGCGGAGAGGCTGGCGCTGACTTCCTGCAACGAGCTGGTGCCGGTCTCCGAGCGATGGATAGACTGGCTGGCGTAAAGCTGGATCGCCTGGCTCCAGTTCCTCTCGGCCAGGTCCAGGCGTGCCTGTTCGCCAAGGCTGGCGATGGCCAGTTCGAGCGGGTCGTCGAAGCCGGCGACGGTCAGTTCGCGGGTCTGTTCGAAGGCACGACGGGCCTGCTCCCGATAGTCGTGCTGGCGCTGTTCGTCGCCGAGTACTGGGTCGGTTGCGCCGACTGCGATCCGCGCCAGGCTGCGGCCAAGGGAATAGGCCGCCCAGGTGCTGCGCAACTGGCGTTCTGCCCCGGGCAGGGCGAGAACGCGGTTGAAATACTCGGCGGCCAGGCTCGCGTCGCCCTGGGCGAACGCCACGGCGCCGGCCGTGTACAGGCGCAGCTCGGCCGACAGGTCGGCGCCTTCCCGCTCAGCCTGATGGGCATCGGCGAGGCTGCGCAGATGCTGGACGCGCTCATAGCGACCGTCGCTCAACTGGGCTTTTTCTATCTCGTCACGCTGCACCGGCAGACGCTCGGCGTTACCCCAGTATTGCGTCAGGGTCGCATCGCTGGCCTGGCCCAGGCCGGCGACGGGGTTGCCGAACAGGCGGACCTCATTGCTGAAACTGCCTTCGGGCAGTTGGGCCAGCGCGTTCTCCCGATCCTCCAGCAGGCGGTAGGGGAAGTCCGGGCCGCAGGCCATGGCCGAGGCCAACGGCAGCAGCATGCCGAGGCCGAGCGCGAACAGGTGGCGTTGCCACTCAGGGTGAGACATGAATCGCTCCTTGATCGAACGTTGTACAGCGCGCCCAACCGAGTGCGTGTCGTTGCCCGGCGGCCAGGCGAGCGGGCTCCTTGCGGATGAAGGCCGGCCCTGTGGGCGTGCGTTCCAGACGGTAGCCGGGGAGGGCGTCTGCCGCCTCGCAGTCACTATGGGCCAGGGTGATGCGTCTGGGCAGCTCGGCGTCACGATTGCCAGGGTTGAACAGGGCCAGTTCGTGCAGCGGGCCGGGCTGGCTGGCCTCGACGTCCAGGGCCGCTTGCAGCGGTTCGCCATGGATCACGGCCTGCAAGGTCGACAACGGCCAGGCCCGACGATCGCCGGGCAGGGGCAGGCGAAACCAGATGATGCCGCTCAGGTTGGGTGGATGCCGTCCGCGTAAGGCGGCCAGCAGATCGGCGACCTGCTGCGGATCGGCCATCAGCTCACGGCGGGTGCCGCTGGCATTCAGCGGCGCCTCGCTCTCGACCAGGGTCGATGAGTCGATCAAGGCCACGCCATAGGCGGGCAGCGCCAGCAGGAATGGGCGCTCGCTGCGCTCGGCATAGCGTTCGGCCCAGCGCAGCGCTTGCTGCGGGTCGAACAGGCCATCGCGCGGATCGTTCACCGCGTGGACCTGCAATACCGAACCGTCGACCTGGCGCAGCAGGTCATCCAGCCTGCCACTGTCCAGCCAGGTCGGCAGTGCGGTGATGCTCAACGGCAAGCCGGCCGGCAGCGCAGGGCGCAGTGACTGCAACATTTCGGCATACGCGGGCAGGCGTGCGGTGGCGCAATCGTGGTCGATCTCCACGCCTCTCAAGTCGATTCCAGCCGCCTGCCAGTCGCGCAGCAGATCGGTGATCTGGCGGATGATTTCGCCCTGGTCCAATCGCGGCAACTGGCCATCCAGGCGCACCACGGCGATCACCGGGCGACGGTCCTCGGCGAGCAGTCGCAGGTCCGCATAAGCCCGCGCCCATCCCGCCTTGGGATGGGCCTGCAAGGCCAGCACGCGCAGGGTCGAGAAATCGCCGCGGGTCTGCGCCAGCACCTGGGCATGGGCCGGCTGCCACTGGCGTTGCCAGATGTAAACCTGCTGGTCGAGCGGCGTCGGCGGCGCGTCCGCAGGACAGCCGGCCAGGAGCAGGAAGAGGCAGAAAAAGGCAAGGGTGCGCATGGTGGGGCGCTAAGCTACAAGCCTCTGGAGGCGGGGTGCAAGTAGCAACGTCGAACGCGCGTGGAGATGCTGGGCGGGTCTCTACGGTACTCGTTCAACGGCCTGTTAGGCCTGCGGCGCCCAGCCATAGTCCATCGCATGCTTGACCAGGTCGGCGGGCTTTTCGATGTCCAGCTTGCGGCGGATGCTCAGGCGGTGGGTTTCCACGGTACGCACGCTGATCTGCAACTCCCGCGCCATGGCCTTGTTGTTCAGGCCCTGGGCCATCATCAGCAGGACCTGGCGCTCGCGCGGGGTCAGCTCCTGCTCGTCGCCGCCACCGCCGCCGAGCTTCTGCGCGATGTCGCCGGAGTAGAAGCGCCCGCCGACGGCGAGTACCTCGATGGCCGAGATGATTTCCGTTGACGGCGCCTCCTTGAGCACGTAGCCCGAAGCGCCCATGCGCAGCGAGCTGCTGACGTATTCCTGGTTGTCGTACATGCTCAGGATCAGCACTTTGATCGCCGGGTGCCGCTTCTTGATGATGCCGGTCAGCTCCAGGCCGTTGATGTCCTTGAGGCCGATGTCCATCAGCAGGATGTCCGGCTGTTCACGTCCGACCAGTTCCAGGGCCTCGCTGCCGCTGCCGGCCTCGCCGACGATCTCGAAGCGCTCGACCATCGACAGCAGCGTGCGCACGCCATCGCGTACCAGGGCATGGTCATCGACCAGGGCGATGCGAATCGGGGTCATGGCAGTTGCACCTCGGCAACGGGCGGGGCGGCAGAGAGTAACAGGGCCACGTCGAGTTCGGTGCCGGAAGCCGTGGAAACAATGCTGAAGGTGCCGCCGAAATGCTCGACCCGTTCGCGAATGTTGCGCAGGCCGATGCCGCCGCTGTGTTGCTCGACCTGGCGTGGATTGAAGCCTTGGCCGTCGTCGCGGATGCGCAAGGTCACCCGGTGCTCGTTGCCGGCCAGGGCGATATCGACCTGGCGGGCATGGGCGTGGCGTTCGATGTTGGTCAGCGCCTCCTGGAGGATGCGGAACAGTGCGACGTTCATGCCGTCGCTCAGGCGCGTGTCGCCCAGGCGGTTGTCGTAGTTCACCCGCAGGCCGCTGCGTTGCTCGAATTCGCTGGCCAGTTGGCCGATCGCCGATGCCAGGCCGAGGGTGTCGAGCAGCGAGGGGTGCAGGTCATGGGAGATGCGCCGTACTTCGCCGATGGCACCGGCCAGGCGTTCGATGCCTTGGCGTAATGTCTCGCCAGCGCTGGCCTTGCCGGCCGCCAGTTCATGGGCCGCCAGTTCGAACTTGAACTTGATCGACACCAGCAACTGGCTGATGCCGTCGTGCAGCTCGCGGGACAGGCGCGAGCGCTCTTCTTCCTGGGAGGTGACGATGCGCTGGGTCAGTTGTTGCAGCTTGCGGTCGGCCAGGCGCTGCTCGCTGACGTTGAGGGTCAGACCGCTGGCGAATACCAGCAGCACGGCGATCAGCGCGACGGCGGCGATGGCCAGCATGGTGGTGCGGATGCCGTTGCCCACGTCGTGGCGCACCTGGGCGATCGCATGATCGACGTCCTCCAGGTAGATGCCGGTGCCGAGCATCCAGTCCCAGCGTTCGAGCATGGTCACGTAGGCCAGTTTCTCCGAGGGCTGGCCGGTGGAGGGTTTCTGCCAGCCGTAGCGCTGAAAACCGCCGCCGTCCCGGGCGCTCTTGACCAGCGCCTGGATCACCAGCAGGCCATGGGCGTCGGTCATGTTCCACAGGTCCTTGCCGACCAGGTCGCCCTGGCGCGGATGCATCAGGCTCTTGCCGTTGCTGTCGTAGACGAAGAAGTAGCCATCGGCACCGAAGTTGATTCGCGCCAGCAGGGCGAGTACCTGGCGCTTGGTTTCCTCGTCGTCGCGCCCGCTGCCGTAGAGCGGCTCGATGGTGCTCAGGGCCATTTCCACGTAGTGCTTGAGCTCGGCCTGCTTGCTGGCGAGGATGCTGCGCTCGATCAGTTGCGCCTGCTGCTCGCCCAGGCGCTGGTTCTGCACCAGCACCAGCAGGCAGACCACGGCGACCGCCAGAAGCAGGGGCAGTACGCTGAGGGCGACGATCTTGTGTTTGAGTTGCATGAGGGTTCTCTGGGGGCTGTTGGCGCTTTGTTTCAGGTTTCGGGCAAGGCCGCTTTGAGGCAATTGCGGACGCTTACGTTCACCGTCATTCCCGCGCAGGCGGGAATCCAGAAGCGCTTTTTTGGGCTCCCGCCTTCGCGGGAGTGACGGCTAAATACACCGAGCAATAACGGTCATCGCACGAACGTCCGCTCCTGCCTCGAAGCCGTCATCCAAACGAGCCCCAAAAGGTCTCAATCTGCGACTAAGCTTGCTGGCGAAGGTTATCGGACCTTCGACGGTAACCAAGGGGGAACTGGATGTTTTTCTGCGTAGTTCTACGTAGTGGCTGCCGGTAGTTCTGCGAATGTCTTCGCCCAGCTCGGACAGGGATAGTTGACCGGCTCTGCCGGACCGTCGTCGCGCGTTCTCGTGGTCTCGGGTCGGGCTCGAACAATAACAAGTATCGCCACAGCCATCGCGCGTGGCAGGAGAATCCAATGACCAGAATGGCCAGCCATGTCGCCTGGTTCGCCGTTGCCGTACTGGGCGCTTGTGCGCTGGGTACTGTGGCGCTGAATCGTGGTGAGTCCATCAATGCCTTGTGGATAGTCGTCGCTGCCGTGGCGATCTATCTCGTCGCCTACCGCTACTACAGCCTGTTCATCGCCACCAAGGTGATGCAACTGGACCCCGCTCGCGCCACCCCTGCCGTACTCAACAACGATGGCCTGGACTACGTCCCGACCAACAAGCACATCCTCTTCGGTCACCACTTCGCCGCCATCGCCGGCGCCGGCCCGCTGGTCGGCCCGGTGCTCGCCGCACAGATGGGCTACCTGCCCGGCACCCTGTGGCTGATCGCCGGGGTGGTACTGGCCGGCGCGGTGCAGGACTTCATGGTCCTGTTCATGTCCACCCGTCGCAACGGTCGCTCCCTCGGCGACATGGTGCGCGAGGAAATGGGCCGCATCCCCGGCACCATCGCCCTGTTCGGCTGCTTCCTGATCATGATCATCATCCTCGCGGTGCTGGCGCTGATCGTGGTCAAGGCCCTGGCCGAGAGCCCATGGGGCATGTTCACGGTGATCGCCACGCTGCCCATCGCGATCTTCATGGGCGTGTACATGCGCTTCATCCGTCCGGGGCGCATCGGCGAAATCTCGATCATCGGCGTGGTGCTGCTGCTCACCTCCATCTGGCTCGGCGGCGTGGTTGCCGGCGACCCGGTGTGGGGCCCGGCCTTCACCTTCACCGGCGTGCAGATCACCTGGATGCTGATCGGCTATGGTTTCGTCGCCGCCGTGCTGCCGGTGTGGCTGATCCTGGCGCCGCGCGACTACCTGTCGACCTTCCTCAAGATCGGCACCATCATCGCCCTGGCCATCGGCATCCTGGTCACCATGCCGGAGCTGAAGATGCCGGCGCTGACCCAGTTCACCGACGGCACCGGCCCGGTGTGGAAAGGCACGCTGTTCCCCTTCCTGTTCATCACCATCGCCTGCGGCGCGGTGTCGGGCTTCCACGCGCTGATCAGCTCGGGCACCACGCCCAAGCTGCTGGCCAACGAATCCCATGCCCGCTACATCGGCTACGGCGGCATGCTGATGGAGTCGTTCGTCGCCATCATGGCCATGGTCGCCGCGTCGGTGATCGAGCCGGGCGTGTACTTTGCGATGAACAGCCCGGCCGCCGTGGTTGGCGGTGACGTCAATGCCGTGGCGGCGGCCGTCAGCAACTGGGGCTTCGTGGTCACGCCCGAACTGCTCCAGCAGACGGCCCATGACATCGGCGAGCACACCATCCTGGCCCGTGCCGGCGGTGCGCCGACCCTGGCCGTCGGTATCGCGCAGATCCTGCACAACGTGCTGCCGGGCGAGAACACCATGGCGTTCTGGTACCACTTCGCGATCCTGTTCGAGGCGCTGTTCATCCTCACCGCGGTGGACGCCGGCACCCGTGCCGGGCGCTTCATGCTGCAGGACCTGCTGGGCAACTTCGTGCCGGCCCTGAGGAAAACCGAGTCCTGGGGCGCCAACATCGTTGCCACCGCCGGCTGCGTCGGGCTGTGGGGCTGGTTGCTGTACCAGGGCGTGGTCGATCCGCTGGGCGGCATCAACACCCTGTGGCCGCTGTTCGGTATCTCCAACCAGATGCTCGCCGGCATCGCCCTGATGCTGGGCAGCGTGGTGCTGATCAAGATGAAGCGTCAGCGCTACGTCTGGGTCACCTTGATCCCGGCCTCCTGGCTGCTGATCTGCACCACCAGCGCTGGCCTGATCAAGCTGCTCGATCCGAACCCGGCCGTTGGCTTCCTGGCCCTGGCCAGGAAGTACAGCGATGCACTGAACGCCGGCCAGGTCCTGGCGCCGGCCAAGGACATCGGCCAGATGCAGCACGTGATCTTCAACGCCTACACCAATGCCACCCTGACCGTGCTGTTCCTGTTCGTGGTGCTGAGCGTGCTGCTCTTCGCCCTGAAGATCGGCCGCCAGGCGTGGGTCAAGCCGGAGCGCAGCGACAAGGAGTCGCCGTTCCGGTCGATCCCGAACAACTGAGGCGCACGCGATGTTCAATGACTTGAGCCGCATGGGCAAATACCTCGGGCAGGCCGCCAAGATGCTGGTCGGCATGCCCGATTACGACAACTACGTCGAACACATGCGCAACACGCATCCGGACAAACCGGTGATGAGCTACGAGGCGTTCTTTCGCGAACGCCAGGATGCTCGCTATGGGGGCGGCAAGGGACGGCCGATCCGCTGTTGCTAATCCTCAGGTAACCTCCACACGCCACGCTTGCCGTGGCGTGTTCATTTTCAGGGGGGAGCGAAGTGCTGCCTGCGCTTCGTCCCTCCGATAAGGAAAACGCGAATGTCTCAACGCCCCATTCCCGTCACCGTCCTCACCGGCTTTCTCGGTGCCGGCAAGACCACCCTGCTGCGCCACATGTTGCTGGCCGAGCATGGCCTGAAGCTGGCGGTGATCGAAAACGAATTCAGCGAAACGCCCATCGATGGCCAGTTGCTCGGCAGCCAGCCGGTCGAGGTCATGACCCTGGCCAATGGCTGCGTCTGCTGCTCGATCCACGTCGAGCTGGAGAAGGCGCTGTTCCTGCTGCTGGAGAGGCTCGACAGCGGCGAGCTGGACTTCGAGCGGCTGGTGATCGAGTGCACTGGCCTGGCCGATCCCGCGCCGGTGGCGCAGACCTTCTTCGCCACCGAGGAACTGGCCCAGCGCTACATGCTCGACGGCATCATCACCCTGGTCGACGCGGTGAATGCCGAGCGCCACTTGCAGGAAAGCATCGCCCAGGCCCAGGTCGGTTTCGCCGACCGCATCCTGCTGAGCAAGACCGACCTGGGCACGCCCGAGCAGGTCGAGGCATTGACCCAGCGCTTGCAGCGCATCAACCGCCGCGCGCCGGTCCGTCTCGTCGAGCATGGTCGCATCGACCTGGCCGAACTGCTCGATGTGCATGGTTTCGAACTGGATGCCGATATCGGCCCGGCGCTGACCTTGCGCCCGGTCGTGACCAGCAAGAACAGCGACCGCATTGCCAGCCTGGTGCTGCGCAGCGATGCGCCGCTGGATATCGACCGGCTCAGTGCCTTCATGGAAAGCCTGCTGGAGGAGCACGGCAATGCGCTGCTGCGCTACAAGGGCGTGCTCAACGTCGCCGGCGAGAACCGGCGCCTGGTGTTCCAGGGTGTGCTGCGCCTCTACGGTTTTGACTGGGATGCCGAATGGCGCGACGACGAGACACGGGAAAGCGTGCTGGTGTTCATCGGCGACAACCTGCCGGAAGAGCGGATTCGCGCGGGGTTCGCGGCGTTGTCGTCTTGACGCGTGATGGGTATCGCGTACCTGAGCGCAGCGATACCCACCGGCGATGGCTAAACCATCACGTCGTTCTGCGAAAGTTGATTCACTCCATACAAGCGGATCATGAACTCCGCGGCGCTGTCGGCGTTGCTGCTGCCGTACAGCACGCCATCGGCGAAGCGCAGTTGACCGGTGGCGTCGCACGGGCTGAATGACTCGTTGCCGATGAAGCTGAAGGCGTCGCGCGCTTCGGTCAGCGGGTTGGCGTCGAGGGCGGAGAGGTCGATGCGGTCGCCTTCGGCCGCGTTGAAATCGCGGATGAGGTCGGCCAGATCGCCAAGGCCCATGTCTTCCAGCTTGCCGAATACGAAACGGTCGGCTCCGCTGCCGCCGGTCAGGCTGTCGCTGCCGGCACCGCCGTCGAGTACGTCGTCGCCCTCGCGGCCGTTGAGCACGTCGTTGCCGGCACCGCCCTTGAGGATATTGGCGACTGCGTTGCCCGCCAGGTTGTCGTCGTAATCGCTGCCGATCAGGTTCTCCAGGTTGCGCAGGCTGTCGTAGCCGGAGCCGCCGGTTGCCTGGGCCTGGGACGTGGTCATGCGTACCGTCACGCCGGCTTCGGCGAACTGGTAGGAGAGGGTGTCGTTGCCGGCACCGCCGTTGACTGCGTTGTCGTACGCGTTGGCGTAGATCACGTTGTCCAGGGCATTGCCGGTGCCATTGGCGTTGTGGGGCGCCAGCAGGTAGAGGTCCTCGACGTTGGCCGACAGGGTGTAGGCGGCGGCGTAGCTGAACACCTGGTCATGGCCGGCGTCGCTGCCTTCGACGACCTCGTCCTCGGCGTCGTCGACGATGTAGCTGTCGTTGCCCTTGCCGCCGATCAGCGCATCCACGCCGGCGCCGCCGTCGAGCAGGTTGTCGTGGTCGTTGCCGCCGATGATGTTGCGCAGGTTGTTGCCGGTGCCGTTGCGTGCCTCGCCGGCCAGGGACAGGTTCTCCAGGTTGGCGCCGAGACTCCAGTCCACCGAGGCGATGACCATGTCATAGACGTCGACGACATTGGCAGCGTTCTCGACGATCACGTCTCCCGCACTGTCGACGATGTACACGTCGCCGCCCTCGCCGCCCTCCATGTAGTCGTTGCCGCCGCCGCCGTCGATCAGGTCGCCGGCGGCGGTGCCGACCAGCACGTCGTCCTGCTCGCTGCCGGCGATGTGATTGACCGGGTAGCGCGAGATCGCATCCGGGTCGCCATTGTCGCAGGGGTCGCTCGGATAGCCGAGGTCGCTGGCGATGAAGTCGGCCAGGCGCTGGCCGATGATCTCGCCCGCGTCGCCGGGCATGTGCCACACGTCGTAGTAGTAGTAGAGCAGCGGGTCGACGTCATAGCGCATCGGCAGGTCGCTGTAGTCGACGGCGATCTTCACGTCGTCGCGGCTGGCGGCGATTTCCAGCTGAGCCTGGCGGATGGCCTGGGTGCCGGCGACAATGTCGGCGATTTCCTGGGCGCTGTAGCCGCGCAGGTCGGCGGCTTCGGCCTGGTAGTTGCCGGTGAGCATCACGTAGACGTTGAGTTCGGGCAGGCCGAGCTGGGCCTTCAGGTAATCGAAGACCTTGAGGGTGTTGGCCTTGTACAACTCGATGGCCGCCTGCTTGTCCTCGGCCAGGGCGTAGGTCATGGCGTCGTCTTCGCCCTGGCCCCAGACGATGGCCATGGTCACGTCGCCCTTGGCTTGCAGCGAGGCGAGCTGGCTGCTCAGGTTGGCCACCGCGTTGAGCAAGGCCTGGCCAGGCGCGTCGGTATCGCTGTACCACCAGGCCTTGGCTTTCTCGGCCTCGGATGCCGTTGAGCGGCCCGTCACGGTGCTACCGCCAACCGCGATGTCCACCGGGTTGCCGTTGGCATCGAAGAACAGGCTCTCGACCTTGTCGAAGTCGGTGTAGCGCGCCAGATCCTTGACCATCTCGGTGACGCCGGATTGCTCGTCGTCCATCTTCATGCGCAGCATGCGCGCATTGGACTGGCCGAGCGTCGGCACGAACAGGGTGTTCTGCGGCGAGGCCTCGGCGAAGATGAAGTCCGCTTCGCTCAGGCTGCCGATGAAGTTGCCCGTCAGGGATATTTCCAGGGTATTGCCGTCGGCGTCCGGCTCGCGCGACTTCAGCGAGGTCTTGGTGCCCGAGTCGTTGAGGGTCATGTAGACGGTATGGTCGTAGCCGTTGCCGAGGCCGACGATGCCCAGGGCCGAGAGGTCGATCTTGTCGACGCCGACGGTGAAGTCCTGGATGGTATCGGCCGCGGCGATATTGGCCTCGCCGTAGTTGCGGTAGCTGTCGAGCAGGTCGTCGAAGCGGAACACATCGCTGCCGGCGCCGCCGTTCAGGGTGTCCTTGCCAGCCCCGCCAACCAGGGTGTCGTCGCCACCGCTGCCGTTGAGCTTGTCGTTGCCGGCGTTGCCCAGCAGCAGATCATTGCCCTCGCCGCCATTGATCGCGTCGTTGCCATCGGTGCCGGAGACACGATTGAAGATGATCGTGCCGGCATTGAGGCTGTCCACCTGATTGCCCAGCAGGCTCAGTTCGAAACGATTGCCATCGGCGTCGGCTTCATAGGACTTCAGGTAGGTGCGGTCGCTGGTGCCGTTGTAGCTGACCTTGAGCGTGCCGTTGTAGCCGTTGCCCAGGCCTGTGAAGGCGAGGCCGGTCAGGTCGATGCAGTCCTGGCTGCCGTCGAAGTCGGTGATGTTGTCGGTGTAGGCGGTCGTGCTGGTGCGGTAGCTGTCCAGCCGGGAACTGAAACGGAACGTATCCGCGCCTTCGCCGCCCGTGAGCGTATCGCGCCCCGCGCCACCTTCCAGCAGGTCGTTGCCAGCATTGCCGTAAAGCTTGTCGTTGCCTTCCAGGCCGAGCACGTACTCGTCGGCAGCGCTGCCGTTGAGCTTTTCGCTGGCTGCCGTGCCCAGCAGGAGCACAAGTGGTTGCGTGTTTGAAAGCCGGCTTGCGTCACGAAGGACGAGCGAGGCGACGACTGCATGACTGTCTCTGGCTGTTGTCTCGTTCGTTTCCAATGCCTGGGCCTTGATTGCTCCTTCCTCGTCGTTTGCCATGTCGTGTTCCCCGAATCCGGCCCGCAGCAGATGTGCGGCGGTAAAGACCGGAAGCGAGATGGTTTAAAGATTTTGCTGCTATCTGCCTACGACCGTTCGGCGGTATTTTGGCTTTTCTGTTCTTGTGATTTTATATGAATGATTTTAAAGGTTTTATTTTTGACAATTTTTTGTCGAAAAAGAGAAGCTTTATCGTTGAGGCATCGGGTGAACGTTCTGCAAGGGTGCTGGCAGTGAAAATGACGCAGCAAAAAGAAACCCGGCTCGAGGCCGGGTTTCTTTTTAGCGGTTGGCTACGGGTTATTTGTAAACCGGCAGCTTGGCGCAGATGGCTTTGACTTGCTCGCGGACGCGGTCGATTACCGACTCGTCGCCCATGTTTTCCAGGATGTCGCAGATCCAGGTGGCCAGTTCGCGGCACTCGACTTCCTTGAAGCCACGGGTGGTCACGGCAGGCGTACCGAAGCGCAGGCCGGACGTCACGAACGGCGAACGCGGGTCGTTCGGCACCGAGTTCTTGTTCACGGTGATGAACGCGCGGCCGAGGGCGGCGTCGGCATCTTTACCGGAGATTTCCTGCTTGATCAGCGAGAGCAGGAACAGGTGGTTCTTGGTGCCGCCGGAAACCACGTCGAAACCACGGTCGATGAACACCTGGGCCATGGCCTGGGCGTTCTTCACCACTTGTTCCTGGTAGGCCTTGAACTCAGGCTGCAAGGCTTCCTTGAAGCACACGGCCTTGGCCGCGATCACGTGCTCCAGCGGGCCGCCCTGGGCGCCAGGGAAGACGGCGGAGTTGAGCTTCTTCTCGATCTCTTCGTTCTTGCGCGCCAGGATCAGGCCGCCGCGCGGGCCGCGCAGGGTCTTGTGGGTGGTGGTGGTGACCACGTCGGCGAACGGTACCGGGTTCGGGTACACGCCCGCGGCGACCAGGCCGGCGACGTGGGCCATGTCGACGAACAGGTAGGCCCCGACCTTGTCGGCGATGGCACGGAAGCGGGCGAAGTCCAGTACCTGCGAATAGGCGGAGAAACCGGCGACGATCATCTTCGGCTTGTGCTCGACGGCCAGGCGCTCGACTTCGTCGTAGTCGATCAGGCCGTTGCCGTCGATGCCGTACTGCACGGCGTTGTACAGCTTGCCGGAGGAGGATACCGAGGCGCCGTGGGTCAGGTGGCCGCCGTGGGCCAGGCTCATGCCGAGGATGGTGTCGCCGGCGCTGAGCAGGGCCAGGTAGACCGCGGCGTTGGCTTGCGAGCCCGCGTGCGGCTGGACGTTGGCGTAATCGGCGCCGAACAGTTGCTTGGCTCTGTCAATCGCAAGCTGCTCGACGATGTCGACGTACTCGCAACCGCCGTAGTAGCGCTTGCCCGGGTAGCCTTCGGCGTACTTGTTGGTCAGCACGCTGCCCTGGGCTTCCATCACGGCGGGGCTGGTGTAGTTCTCGGAAGCGATCAGCTCGATGTGCTCTTCCTGGCGCAGGGCTTCCTGTTGCATGGCTTCGAAGAGCTCGGCGTCGTACTTGGCGATGGTCAAATCACGGCTGAACATGGCAAATCCCCTGGAGTCAGCTGGGCGGTAGTGAGAGGGCATGGATTCTACCCCAAGCGCAGGGGGCTGGCACATGAATGGCGATCATGGCGAGGACGAAAGGCGTTCAAGGCCGCCTCGGGCAGCGGGCCTTGAGCTACAAGGTTGGAGAAAAACGCCAGGCTAGCCTCCGGCCACCGGGAAGAGCCGGTTCAGGGTCTGGAACAGCATGTCGTGGTAGATCGGCTTGCGGAAGAAGTCGATGACCTGCAGGCGCAGGGCTTCGACCACATCGTCCATCTCGGCGTGGCCTGACGTGACGATCACCGGCAGGTCGCGGCGGCTTTCGTTCTGGCGCAGGCGCTGGATCAAACGAAGACCGCTCTCCTCGGGCATGCGCAGGTCCGTGATGGCCAGGGCGATGCCGGGGTGCCGTTCGAGTTGCGCCAGCGCGGCACGGACCGAGGACGCGGTGTGGCAGACGAAACCCTCGCTTTCGATCAGCTCGGCGAGTTCGAGCAGAATGTCCTCCTCGTCGTCGACGAGGAGGATTTCCTGGCGGGCGGGTAGCGGCATGGGCTGCTCCTTGTCGGCGGGCGATGCTATTCGTCGGTCGCGCCGGAGAGCGAGGTTTTGATGGCCTCGAAAATACCCTTGATGCTGCCGCTGATGCCGTCGTCGGCGACGAAGGCGATGAGGACCAGGGCCACCATCGCCGCGATGATCGCGTACTCGATACCGGATGCACCCCGCTCATCCCGGACGAAACGACTGAGGATGTTGAACATGATTCGATTAAGCATCGTGGTGCACTCCTGAACTGCGGACGAAGTTACGTCTTGAGAGTTAGTCGGTGGCCGCTGCTCGTGCAAGCTCGAAAAAGTATTAGTCGTAAAGTGATAGTGGCCATCCTGACGATTTTGTGGCGTTGTTTTACTGGCGTGCGTGCCGCGCTTGGCAAGCGTTTCGCTCTGGCGGCACGGCAGTGGAGTTCCTCGTATGTCTTGCCTGCGCATCCATGGAATTGAACCTATGCTGCTGACGAACGGCACCGTGCTTCGCATCGTTCACAGGGTGCGCATGGGCCGGTCTCTAGGGGCTGCTTTTTCTGGATGAAACGGCGAAGGAGTCTGCCGTATGAACAGCCGCGTTACTTTGTCTCTGGCGGGGCTTTTGATGATCGGGGCGATGGCCGCCGGCTACTGGGGGGTCTATCTCAGCAGAGCGCCACAGCCGGCCGCACCCGGGCAGGTGCCTGGCACCGCCACTACGACTGGCGAGCAGGTCGAGCAGGCACTCAGTGCGCCGGTCGTGGTGTTGATCCGTCCGCTCAAGGCTTTCACCCCGGTCGTGGCCGAGGACCTGGCCATCGAGCACGTGCGCAATGTGCCGCCGGGCAGTTTCGGTTCCCCGGACAAGGTTGTTGGCCGCACCGCCTGGGTCGATCTGCCGACTGGCTCCTGGCTCAATGAGTCGAGTTTCGCCACGGGCAGCTCGCTGGCGCAGATGATTCGCCCTGGCGAGCGCGCGGTGGCGGTGGCGGTGGACGAGGTGACCGTCGCAGGCCATCACTTGCGCCCCGGCGATTATGTCGATGTGCTGCTGTTCCTCGCTGGCGATGCGCTCCACGCCGACAGTGCCCAGGTGGTGCTGCCCTCCATGCGCCTGCTTGGCATCGGCCCGGTGCTGGGCCTGAAGAACGATGGCCAGCCGGCCAATCCTGCGACATCCGCCGAAGACGGCATTGTCCGGCAAACCGCGCATTCCGCGGTGCTTGCCGTTCCCGAAGCCCAGGTCACCCGGCTGTTGCTGGCTAGCCAGTCCGGATTGCTGCGCCTGGCGGTGCGCAGTGCCGACGAGAAATTGCTGGCGCAGTACATGAGCTCGGATGGCGTGCCCGAGGTCGCCCAGGACGAGGCGCAGCGGCGCCTGGTGCAGATCGACCAGCTCGCGGCGGCCGCGCGGGTGCCGGCCGTGCCGCTGGCCGCTGCCGTGCGGCCAGCCACGGGGCCGGCGCCACGGGCGCAGGCAGGCAACGGCATCGAAGTCATTCGTGGCAGCGAGTCCAACCGCAATACACCTTGAGGCAGGAACGCCATGGGCAGAATCGCTAGGTACGCAGCGGTATTTCTAATCGGAGGGGGGCTGGCCCAGGCCGTGCACGCCGCATCGTCCTGCTCCGCGCTGAGTGCGGCGCCTGCGGTGGTGGATATCGTCCAGGGCAGCCAGCAGGAGGTGCCGTTTCCGTTGCCGGTACAGCGCATCGCGGTGGGCGACCCAGGCATTGCCGATGTGCAGCCGGTGGGGAACAAGGCATTCCTGCTCACCGGCAAGAAGCCGGGCAGCACCAGCCTGATGGTCTGGACCGCCTGCAGCAAGGCGCCACGCTACAGCCAGGTACGGGTCGCAGGCCAGGCCACGGCGGAACTGCTCGCCTCGGTCGCCCAGCCGCAGGACATCGCGCCCAGCCAGGTGCAGACCGATATCCGCTTCGTCGAAGTCAGTCGCGGCAAGCTCAAGGAAGTGGGCACCTCGATCTTTGGCAAGGGCTCGAACAATTTCCTGTTCGGCGCGCCGGGGACGGTGCCTGATACGACCGTTTCACCGGGGGCGGTCAGTTCGGTCACCTCGGCCATTCCGCTGAACAACGACGGCTTCAACATCGTCTGGGGCGGTGGCAGCAGCAAGGTGCTGGGCATCCTCAATGCCCTGGAAAACAGCGGCTTCGCCTACACCCTGGCCAAGCCCAGCCTGGTGGCGTTGAGTGGGCAGAGCGCGAGCTTCCTGGCCGGTGGCGAGTTCCCGGTGCCGGTGCCAAGCGGCGACGGCAGCAACATCAGCATCGAGTACAAGGAGTTCGGCATACGCCTGACCCTGACGCCCACGGTGATCGGCAGCCAGCGCATCCTGCTCAAGGTCGCGCCTGAGGTCAGCGAGCTGGACTTCACCGCCGGTATCTCCATCGCCGGCACCCAGGTGCCGGCGCTCAACGTGCGGCGTACCGATACCAGCATTGCCCTGGCCGATGGCGAGAGCTTCGTCATCAGCGGCCTGATCAGCAGCAGCAACGCCGCCAGTGTCGACAAGTTTCCCGGCCTGGGCGACATCCCGGTGCTCGGGGCGTTTTTCCGCAACTCGAACATCAATCGCCAGGACCGCGAGCTGCTGATGATCGTCACCCCGCGCCTGGTCCAGCCACTGGCCGTCGGCGCCCGCCTGCCCGACCTGCCGGGGGAGCGGCTGCGGCGCTACGACCCCAGTGCGTTCGAGCTTTATTTCAAGGAAAACGGCGACTTCGACAGTCGCGCCGGTTTATCGGAGTGATTCGATATGAGTCAGACCTTCCTCGCCCTGACCCGCAACGCCACCGACATGGATTGGCTGCAGAGCGCCCTGGTTCCGGTGGGCCAGGTGCTCAGCGCCGGCAGGGGGTCGTTGGACGAATTGCTCTCGTTGGTCGATGCCACATCCGCGTCCATCCTGTTCATCGGCCTCGACCGTGACAACCTGACCACGCAGAGTTCGCTGATCGAAGGCATGGTCGAGGCGCGGCCGCTGCTGGCCATCGTCGCCCTCGGCGATGGCCTGGACAATCACCTGGTGCTCAACGCCATGCGTGCCGGCGCCCGGGACTTCATCGCCTATGGCGCCCGTGCCAGCGAAGTGGCTGGCCTGGCCAGGCGGCTGACCAAGCGCCTGCCCAGTGTGCCGCCGGTGTGGCAGGGCGAGCGCATGACCGCGATATTCACCCGCGACCAGGGGGGCGACAGCGCACTGGTCGCCACCCACCTGGCCATGGCCATGCAGGCGGCCGGGCAACGCACGCTGTTGCTCGACCTCGGCCTGCCCGCCGCCGACAGCCTGGGGCTGCTCGGGCTGGAGTCGACCTTCTTTTTCGGCGATGCGCTGCGCAACCTGCGGCGCCTGGACACCAGCCTGATCAGCAGTGCCTTTGCCAAGCATGCCCAAGGCCTGAGCATCCTGGCCTGCGCCGAGCATGGCGACGCCCTGGAAAGCGCCAGCGCCGCTGAGATCTACCTGTTGCTGGGTGCCTTCAACCAGTCGTTCCAGCAGATCGTGGTCAACCTTGCCGGGCAACCCGACAGCGAGGCGCTGCGCATCCTGCTCAACCGCTCCAGCCATGTGCTGTGGCTCTGCGACCAGAGCGTGCCGGGGGCGCGGCGCAATCTGTCCCTGTTGAATTTCTGGCGTGACGCGGGGCTCAAGCTCGACCATGTGCAACTGCTGGTCGACCGCTACCTCAAAGGTGTGGCGCCGGATGCCAAGGCGCTGGGGGAAACCTTCGACCTGGCGGTGTATGGCGTGCTGCCGTTCTGCCCGGAAGCGCGGCTGAATGCCAAGAACCTCGGCCAGTCGCTGTATGAAACGGCACCGCGCGAGAAGGTCAGCCAGACCTTGCGCCAGCTTGGCGAGGCGCTGATCGGTCACGAGCATGAGGCGCATACCGGCTGGTTCCGCCGCTGGAGCGGGCGGCCATGAAGTCCGAGGGTTTTTTCGGCGGTGCCAGCGCGCGTCCGGCCGCGGTGCCCACGCAACCGGCCCAGGCCGCGCCTGCCCAGCCTGCCGTCCAGGCCGCGACGCCGAACGATGGCCAGCGCCTGAAACTGGTGCTGCACCGCTACATCATCGACTCCATCGACGAAGACGCGGTGAATGTGCTGGAGGCCGCGCGTCCGGCCATTTCCCAGTACGTCACCGACAAGGTGGTGGAGTACGTCAACCGCCATCGCCTGGCCTTGTCGCGCTACGAAGTCGAGCACATGGCCGAGGAACTGGTGGATGAGCTCACCGGATTCGGTCCTCTGGAGATGTTGCTGCGTGACCCCACGGTGACGGAAATCCTGGTCAACGGTCCTGCGCGGATTTTCGTCGAAAGCGAAGGCGTGCTGGCGCAAAGCGAGCTGCGCTTCATCGACGACAGCCACGTCCAGCGGGTGATCCAGCGTATCCTCGCGCCCCTCGGGCGGCGCCTGGACGAGTCCAGCCCGATGGTCGACGCGCGCCTGCCGGACGGCAGCCGGGTCAATGCGATCATCCCTCCGGTGGCTCTCGACGGCCCCTGCCTGTCGATCCGCAAATTCCGCAAGGATTTGCTGCGCAGTACCGACCTGATCGCCTACCAGAGCCTCGACGAACCGATGCTGAATTTCATCCGCGCGGCGGTCGGCAAGCGTTGCAACATCCTGGTCAGCGGCGGCACCGGCACCGGCAAGACCACCTTGCTCAACGTCCTCAGCCAGCTCATCGATAGCCACGAGCGGATTGTCACCATCGAGGATACCGCCGAGTTGCAGCTCAACCACCCCCATGTGGTGCGCCTGGAAACCCGTCCGCCGAATGCCGAGGGCGCCGGCGAAGTGGCGGCCCGCGACCTGATCCGCAATGCCCTGCGCATGCGTCCCGACCGGATCATTCTCGGCGAGGTGCGTGGCGTGGAAGTGCTCGACGTGCTGCAGGCGATGAACACGGGCCATGACGGCTCGATGAGCACGGTGCACGCCAACAACGCCCTCGACGCGCTGCTGCGCCTGGAAACCCTGGTCGGCCTCACTGGCATGCAGGTCGCCGAACGCACGTTGCGGCAGATGATCTGCGCCGCGCTGGACGTAGTGGTCCAGCTCACCCGCCTGCCCAATGGCAAGCGCTGCATCACCGAGATCGTCGAGGTGGTGGATATCCGTGACGATATCTATGTGACCAACACCCTGTTCCGTTTCGACCGCCTCGCCGGCCGCTTCACCCGCGAGGCGGTCAATCCGGCGGGCGATAAACTGCGTCATATGCAAGGTGAACTACGGTGACCGCGGTACTGATCATGCTCGTGCTCGCGCTGCTGATGACCGCCTGCGCGGTAATGCTGTGGCAGAGCGGCAAGCGCAAGACCGTGGAAGAACAGGTGCTGGCGCGGCTCGGCCTGGTGACGGTCGGCGAGCCGGCGCTGCGCGGGACGGTGGCGCTGACCCTGCTGGAAAGGGCGTTCCTGCGCGCCGGCCTGAACGTGCCCAGCGAGCGCATGCGCCTGATACTGCTGTCGTGGCTGGGCCTGATGATGACCGGCGGGCTGTTCGGCGGCCTGTTCCTGTGGCTGGTGATGATGATTCTGCCGCCGATCCTGCTGCGCCTGTACCTGGACTGGCGTTCGCGGCGGCGCAATAAACGCATGATCGAGCAGCTTCCGCTGATGCTCGATCAGGTGCTGCGCAGCCTGCAGACCGGACGCACCCTGGGCGACGCGATGATTCGTGCCATCCTCGCCGCGCCGGAGCCGCTCAGGGGCTCGATGCACCGGGTCAGCCGCAACGTGCAGTTGGGCGTGGAGCTGGATGAAGCGTTGCAGGAGACGGCCACTATCTATGGCCTGGAAGAGTTGCAGATCCTGGCCCTGGGCATACGCGTCAATCATCGCTACGGCGGCAGTGCGAGCGAATTGCTGCAGAACCTGATCAACCTGATCCAGGAGCGCGATCACATCGCCCGCCAGTTCCGTGCCATGACCGGCGAAACACGGATCACCGCCTGGGTGCTGGGCGGTTTGCCGCTGCTGATGGCGGTATACATCCTTTCGGTCAACCCGAGCTATCTGATGAATATGTGGAGCCAGGCCGACGGTCGGCAGATGCTGATGGTCTCGCTGGGCCTCGAAGCGTTCGGCAGTTTCTTGCTCTGGCGCATGACGAGGTCGGTGTGATGCCCTGGTTACTGTTCACCCTGTGCCTGGCCCTGGCGGCGGCACTGCTGATCGTCGCCTGGCTGCAGGAAGGGCAGCGCGCGAACCGGGTCTTGCATCGCCTGCACAGCGGCGTGGACGACGAAGGCGATCAGGCGTTCTGGAACGGCTTGCTGATTCGTATCGGCAGCAGCGATTGGGGCCTGCGCATGCTGGCCAAGGACAGCGAGACCCTGGTCCTGCTCAACCGTGTCGGCTGGCGCCGCGCCAGGCGGCGGGCGATGTTCCTGGTCAGCCAGTTCCTGCTGCCGTTGTTGTTGATTTTCGTCACCGTGCTGTTCCAGGCGTTTTCCACCCCCTCCAAGTACGCCTGGATCTGGCCGTTCCTCGCGGCAGGCACGGGTTATCTGCTGCCCAAGCGCCTGCTGGTGATGGCGGCCACGCGCCGCCAGCGGCAGCTCACCGTGGAGATCACGACCTTCATTCCGCTGCTGCGGGTGCTGTTCGAGTCCGGCCTGACCGTGGAACAGGCGATCCGCGTGCTCAGCCAGGAGGCGCGGCAGATCCTGCCGCAACTGAGCTGGGAGCTGCGCATCGTTCTCGCCAGGGTGGATTCCGGTGCGGAACTGGCCGACCAGTTGAGCCAGCTCGGCAACTTGCTGGCGGTGGACGAAGTGACCGATTGCCTGGCCATTCTCCAGCAACTGATTCGCCAGGGGGGCGGGGCGATGAATTCCTTGCTGGCGCTCAAGCGCGTACTCGACCAGCGTCGGCTGACGCGGCTGCAGGAGTACATCTCCAGGCTCTCGGCGAAGATGGCGGTGGTGATGATGCTGTTTCTCTTTCCCGCGTTGCTGATCGTATTGGCCGGCCCCGGCTTCAATGCGATCGGCCATGCATTGCGAGGCATGGCTGGATGAAAGGATGGATCGTTGCAGTGACGTTGGCGGGGCTTTCCGGTTGCGCCAGTCTCCCGGAACTGTTGCAGGCCCGGCAGGCGGGCGGGCCGCTGGCGCCGGCGTGTGCCAAGCCGAATCAGGAGCAGAACCTGGAGCTCAACCTTGCCCGTGATATGGCGGCAGAGGGACGCCTGCACGCCGCGCTGGCGCATCTGCAGGGACTGCCCGACAGCCTGCCGGATGTGCGCCTGGGCAAGGCGCAATTGCTGCGCCGGCTGGATCGTAGCGAGGCGCGTGGGTTGTACCAGAGCCTGCTCGATACCTGCCTGAGCGCTGCCGGGCACCACGGCCTGGGACAACTGGCGGTGAGTCGTGGCGATCTGCGCGAGGCCGAGCTGCAACTGGGCGAAGCCGCGCGCCTGGAGCCCACCGACGCGCGTATCCGCAATGACCTCGGCGTGCTTTACCTGCGCCAGGGCCGCGTCGAGGCGGCCCGCTTCGAACTGCTTACGGCCCTGGAGCTGAACCAGGCGCAGAGCCGCCCGGCGATCAACCTGCTGGCGCTGCTGCTGTATCAGGAACGCTGGGAGCAGGCGGCCAAGCTGATCGACAAGGTTGGCCTGAGCAGTGCGCAGACCCGCAGCGCCGAAGCGCTGGCCCGGGAGCTGGGGGCTTCGTCCGGAGCGGCGCTGCCGTTGGCT
The DNA here is from genome assembly GCF_965644255.1 of Pseudomonas sp. LRF_L74. Classification (NCBI taxonomy): domain Bacteria; kingdom Pseudomonadati; phylum Pseudomonadota; class Gammaproteobacteria; order Pseudomonadales; family Pseudomonadaceae; genus Pseudomonas; species Pseudomonas sp. LRF_L74. The sequence goes on from NZ_CBFFRH010000006.1 coordinate 187,155, forward strand.
GATGCCGGGCCCGTGCTGAACGAGTCGTCAAAGGAGGTGAAGCATGAATAGCCCACGCATATGGCTGGTCATCGCCGTGCTGCTGTCGCCCCTGGGCGGGCAGGCCGCCGAGCGCGAGGGCAAGCCGGACAACGTCGACAGTTGGCTGGAACTGCAACGCAGCGGGCAACAGGCGTCGGCCCAGGCGCAGGTACAGACGCCCAGCGAGCGGGAACTCAGCTACCAGCGCTGGCTGGAGAGCTACAAGCATGCGATCCCGGAATGGTTCGACGACAGTTCGGGCGAGCAGGGCGGTTCCAGCGACTGAGGTAACGACCATGGCTGCCTCCTTCTCTCGCCAGCGCGGTGCCATCGGCCTGATGGCGGTGGTCCTGTTGGGCCTGTTGCTGCTGTTCGTGGCCCTGGCGGTGGACAGTGGCCGGTTGTACATGGAGAAGCGCACCTTGCAGCGCGTGGCGGACATGGCGGCGCTGGAGGCGGCCAACCTCGGTGGCGAGTGCGCGGCTGCGGGCGTTACCTGGAACAATGCCACGGCCCAGGGCCGCGCCTTACAGAGTGCGCTGCGCAATGGCTTCGCTCCGGGCGCCAACGCGACGCTGGAAGCGACGATCGGCGGGGTGGTGATCGGCAGCGACGCCAAGCGCGACCTGAACGCCTCGGCGACCCTGGTCGACGGGGTCAAGGTAAAGGTGCGCAAGAAGGTCGCCGCGAGCCTGATCTTCGGTGGCCTGTTCGGCGCCACCGTCGAGCTGCCGGCCGAAGCCATCGCGCGGCGCACCGCGGTGGCCAGTTTCACCGTCGGCAGTGGCCTGCTGCGCCTGGATGGCAGTGCATCGCCATTGCTGGCGCCGGTACTCAAGGGCGTACTCGACGGCAACGTCAACCTTGGCGTACTGACCCCGCAAGGTATTGCGACGGCCAACGTGAGCCTGCTGGACTTTCTCGACCTGCTCCAGGCCCAGGCGGGTATCGGCACGCTCGATGAGTTGCTGGATACGCGTATCGGCGTGCTGCCGTATGTACAGGTGGTCGGCTCGCTGATGAAGACCAGTGGCCTCAGCAGCGTGGACCTGTCAGGGGCCAAGCTGCTCAATCTGCCGGGCGTGACCACGACCTTGGGCCAGGTGCTCGGCCTCGCCGCCGGGACCGGCCGCGAGGCGCTGAAGACCACCGTCAACCTGTTCGACCTGCTGACCGTGGGGGCCATCGCTGCCAATGGCACGCGTTCGGTGGAACTGGCGTTGAGTGTCGCCAACCTGGCCAGTGCGACGCTGGAGATCACCGAGGCGCCGAAGTTCGCTTCCGGCCCGGCCGGCATCGACCCGGCAACCGGCACCTGGCGTACCCAGGCCAGCACCGGGCAGATGAGCCTGGTGCTGAAGGTCAATCCTTCGTTATCCAAACTGCTACCCATCGGGACCAATGTGATCGATGCCGATGTGGATATCGCCGTTCGCGTTGGCCTGGCGGAGGCGACCGCCGGTTTGAAGAGTATTCAATGCACAAACCCTGGCAGGGTGGAAATCGAAGCGCAGACCAGCACCGACAGCATCGCGCTGACCTCCAGCAGCTCGAAATCAAATCCAGGAAGCATCCGGCTCAGTGTGGGGGCGCTGACGATTCTCAATGCTGACCTGAAACTGGGCGGAAATAGCGCCGTGATCGGTAGCGCATCGGGAACCCTGGCCTACACGGTGACGACCACGGCGAATTCGAACGGCACCCTGAGCAAGACCATCACGCCTAATCCCCAGACCCTTTACTCGCCGGTGAGCGTCAGTCTTCCTTCGGTGGTCGTCGATAATGTCCAGATTCTCTACAGCCAGTGTGTCCCTACGGTCCTGAACCTGGGATGTTTGCTCAATGGGGTCATCCAGTATGCGACCAATGCGGTGGTGCAGGCGGTGCTTGCCCTGGCGGGGGGACCGGATGCATTGCTCAACATGGCAGTCAGTCAACTGAGCAGCGCTATCCTCAACCCGCTGCTTACCGCCCTGGGCATCAAGGTAGGCTTCGCCGACGTGACGCTGGAGGATGTCCATCTCAGCTCACCGCAGTTGGTGCGATGAGCCGGGGGTCAGTGGGTCGTCGCGCGGCCGCTCTTGCCCGGCGACAGGGCCAGGGCCAACTGCGTGCGGTTGTGCATGTGGGTCAGGCGCAGCACCTGGGAGACGTACAGTTTCACGGTGTTTTCGGTGATGCCCAGCTCGCAGGCGATCTGGTAGTTGGTCATGCCTTTGCAGACCAGGCGGGCAACGTCGAGCTGGCGCGGCGACAGTGCCTCGAAGTAGGCCGGCAGCACCACGGGCTGCTGCTCCTTGAGCGTGGTGGGTTCGGTCTTGCCGCTGCTGCGCTTGGCATGGCTGAACTCGCGGTACAGCTCGTCCACCGAGGTGGCGACGAAATGCAGCTTCTGGTTCAGGGCTTCGAGCATGTTGTAGTGCTCCAGGCGGTCGCGCAGCTTGAGCTCCAGGCGCTGCAGGGCGAGCAGCAGCAGGGTCATGTCCACCGGCTTCTGGTAATAGTCGGCGATGCCCACGCGCATGGCGTCGACCACGTCGCTGGCCTGGCCCTTGCCGGTCAACAGGATGCTTTCGAACGGATGATCATCGCCCGCGATGCGCTCCAGTTCGCGGACCAGGGCGATGCCATCCATCTGCGGCATGTCCAGGTCGCACAGCACCAGGCCGATCTCGTGGTCGGCCTGGAACAGCTCGATGGCTTCGCGCGGCTGCTGGCAGGGCAGGCAGATGAAATCGCTGTCGTCGAGGTATTCGCACAGCTCCTGCAAGGCCGCGTGGTCATCATCGACGATCAGCAGTTTGACGCCTTTCTTCAACCGTTCCATGTCGTAGTCGCCCCTTGTCTATTGTCACGAGCGCCTCACCTGGTTTCCCGAAGGCCGGATGGATTGATGGCGACATGCTGGTCTGGGCGCGCGCTTGCTGGCCCGCCTGACTGTTATCTAGTTGTAGATGAACGGCCTGCCAAGTCAAAAACAGCTGATCAGGTAGCCGATAAACAGAAAAGGCGAGAAGGGATAGCCATGGAGGTTTTCCGGCGCCAGGTAATGCAGGCGGGTACGCATGGCTCCAGGCAGGCGTGGCCACAGTGGCCGCGACGCCAGCGCCCACAGCGCCAGGACGATGCCGGCAGCGGCCACGCAGCGCAGGAGAATCCCGGGCGTGGCGGCCAGGGCGATGAACGACAGCAGCTTCACATCGCCGGCACCGAAGCGGCGCAAGGCGTAGCCGGGCAGGCCCAGCAACAGGGCCAGGGCCAAGCCGCCAAGCGCGGCAGCGGGAGACGCGCCGAGCCATGTCTGGCCGTTGCCCAGCAGGCAGGCGAGGGCAACCGCGCAGCCACCCAGGGTCAGCCAGTTGGAAATGCGCAATCCGGCCAGGTCATGCCAGGTACACAGGGCCAGCCAGGCCAGCAGTATCAGTGCTTCCATAGAGGGTGCGGGGCAAGTCCGGGGGAGTGGTTCTATGCTCAGGGCAACTGGGCGCAGTGTAGTTGGCACCCGCGTCGTATGCGGCAAATCGTCGATTCGTCGCTGTCCAGGCGCCGCTTGGGCGCGGCATCCACAGGTATCCATCGATGAACAATCCGATCCGCTCAGGCAGACATTCCCAGCGTGGCGCGGCGGCTATCGAGTTCGCCCTGGTATTCGTGATGTTCTTCTCGTTGTTCTATGGCGCGGTCAGCTACAGCCTGCCGATCCTGCTGGTGCAGTCGCTCAACGAAGCCTCGGCCGAGGCGGTACGGCGGGTCATTGCGATCAATCCGGCGGTGAGCAATTTCAGCGCCCTGGCCACGGCGGAGACCAACACCGTGGTGAGCCAGCGCATGAGCTGGCTGCCAGCGGCCTTCCGCCCCTACCTGAGCAGCCAGACCACCCTGGTCAACGGTCTTTTGACCGTTCGCATCCAGTACGACTACGGCAACCACCCACTGATCCCGCCACTGCTGTTGCCGGGTATCGGCAAGCTGCCCGACGTACCGGCGACCCTGGTTTCCACCTCGACCCTCAAGCTTACGGAGTGAGCGCCCATGCGTCTGTTCGGACAACCGCAGGTCAGCGACGCCCTCGGTCTGCAGGCGCCACCGGGAGGCCTGGCGTTGCAGCTCGACCGTCTGGGCACGGTGCTGGCGGTCGGTGGCGATCGTTCGACCCGCTTGCCCGGGAGCGAAGGCGCGCGCCCGCTGCGCGAGTACCTCAGCCGCGAGAGCGCGGCCTATCTGGACGATGAGCTGGCCAGCCACCTTGGCGCGTCCCTGGACCTGGACTTCGTTTGCCTGGACGGAACCCCGCTCAATACCCGTGGCTGGCTGCGGCGCGAGCAGGATGGCTGGCTACTGGTGTTGCAGGACATCTCCGACGTGCTGGCCCAGGCGCGTAGCGGCGAGTCGCGCCTGCAGGGGCTGCTGGAAAGCTGGCGCCTGGGCGCCCGCCTGCGTGACTCGGTCTATGCGCACATGCGCGAGAACTGCGCCGAGGTGCTGCAACAACTGGCCCAGCGCCTGCGCATGCCGAACCTGGCCCTGGCCCTGAATGGCGAACGGGGCTGGCAGGTCTATGCCCACTACCATCGCCTGGGCGATGAGAGCTTGTGGCGTGATTGCCAGGCGCTGGGCGAAGCCCTGGACAATGGCCTTGCGCGGCCTGCGTTGATCGACCCGCTGGCAATCGACGTTTCGCCCGCTCTCGCCGCGTTGCTGGGCGATCGCTCCGGCTGGCTGGTGCCCTTCCACGAAGCCGGCCGCTGCCAGGCCTGCCTGATTGCCGTGGGCTACGACCCACGCGGTGCGGCGCCCGACGTGCCGGTCGAAGACTGGCTGCAGTTCTGTGCGGTGATCGTCGGCCCGCTGCTGCGACGCCTAGCCGAGCATGAGCAGTCCCATCGCCTCGGGCGGATGCAGGCGTTGCAGCGCTTGCTGGGCAGTGGCTGGTGGGAGTACCAGGCAGAGACTCAACGTTTCGATGTGGCGCCTGAGCTTGCCCAGGTATGGGGACTGGAGCAGCAGCCCTCGCTGGAACAGTGGCTGGAGGCGATCCATCCCGCCGACCGCGACGAGTTCCGCGTGCGCCTGCGCGGGGTCGAGTCGGGCAGCGCCGGCTTCGTCCAGAGCCTGCGCCTGCGCAGGGACGGCGAAGCATGGCAGCGGGTGCAGGCCCTCGCCTTGAGCGAAGGCCGCCAGCGGCGCATCGTCGGCTGCACCCTGGACGTCAGCGACATCAAGCATGAAGAGGCCCGGGCCACCTCCGCCCATGCCCGCTTGCGCAACCTGGTGGCCAGCGCGCCAGCGGTGATCTACGTGCAGGCCTATGCCGAAGGTGCGCTGGAGCTGGAGTTCTGCAGCGACAGCCTGACGCCATTGCTGGGCTGGCGTACTGAAGACCTGCGCGCCAGCCAGTTGGCCGACAAGGTGCATCCGGAAGACATCGAACTGTTCTTCTCGCGCACCCGTGAGCTGCTGCGCGAAGGTGGCGTGAGCCGCCGCTATCGCCTGCGCGACAACCAGGGCAGCTACCACTGGCTGCTGGACGAAGCCAAGCTGCTGCGTGACGAGCTGGGCCAGCCGCGCGAGGCGGTCGGCCTGTGGCTGGACGTAACGGAGGCGACCCAGGCCGCTGAACGTATCCGCGAGAGTGAGGAGCGCTACCGCATCCTGGTCGAGGATTCGCCGGCGATGATCTGCCGCTATTCCCCCGATCTGCGGCTGATCTTCGCCAACCGGCCGTTGGCCGACTACCTGGAGCGTACGCCGCAGCAGATGGTCGGCGCCAACCTCGGCGACTGGCTGTCCGACGAGCAGCGCCAGGCCTTCAACGAGCGCCTGCTGGCACTGACGCCGGAGCAGCCGTTGGGCACGGCGGAAATCTACCTGCAACTGCCCGGCCGCCAGCAGGCCTGGTGGATCTGGGCCGACCGTGGCATCTTCGACGAACAGGGGCGGCTGCTGGAAATCCAGGCCGTGGGCCGCGACAACACTGAAGTGCGGCACGCCCAGCAGCAACTGTTCCAGGGCGCGAAGATGGCCACCCTGGGCGAGATGGCCACCGGCATGGCCCACGAAATGAACCAGCCGTTGAACGTCATGCGCATGGCCGTGGCCAATGTGCTCAAGCGGCTGGCATCGGATACGCAGATGCCGCCCCAGTACCTGCAGGACAAGCTGGTGCGCATCGAGGCGCAGATCCAGCGTGCGGCACGCATCGTCGATCACATGCGGGTGTTCGGTCGGCGTTCGGAGATCGAGCGCCAGGTCTTCGATCCGTTGCAGGCGCTGGAAGGCGCCCTGTCACTGCTCGACGAAGGCCTGCGCGGCAAGGGGGTCGAGCTGCGGGTCGAGGTGCCCGAGGCTACCGCGCCGGTACAGGGGCATGCGGATCAGCTTGAGCAGGTGCTGATCAACCTGATGGTCAACGCCCGCGACGCCATGCTCGGCAAGCAGGAGCAACAGCCGCGGTTGCAACCCTGGATTCGCCTGAGCGCGAGCCACGACGAGCAGCAGGTGAAACTCTGGGTCGAGGACAACGGCGGCGGTATCGAGCCGCGCATCCTCGGCCGTATCTTCGAACCCTTCTTCACTACCAAGCCGGTCGGCAAGGGCACCGGCCTGGGCCTGTCGGTCAGCTACGGCATCGTCCAGCAGATGGGCGGCACGCTGAGCGTGGAGAACGTCGGGCAGGGCGCCAGGTTCTGTATTGCCTTGCCGATAGTCGAAAGCACGAGCGCGGTAGAGGACGGCGCTGCGCCTGGAGAAGCCTGAGCCTCTGCTCCTGCGCCGATGCCCTTCTCGCCTCAGAGCAGCGCCCGCGCCAGCAGTCGATAGCTCTCCAGGCGTTCAGCCAGGCCGTGAGTGACGGTGACGATACCGATTTCCTCGCAGCCGAAGCGTTCGGCCAGATCGATGATCTGCTGGCGACAGGTCGCCGGTGAGCCGACCACCATGTTGCCCAGGGTGCTATCGAACGCTTCGCGTTGCGCCGCGCTCATGCCGCGATAGCGTTCGGCGACCTCGCCGGGGCTGAGCAGCGGCAGTTGAGGACGCTGGCCGCTGAGCACCTTGCGCAGGGCGGCGCTGCCGGCAATGTCGCGGGCCTGCTCGTCGGAGGCCGCGCAGATCACCGCCAGGGCCAGCAGGCGCGGCGGCCGCGAGCCATGACCGGCGGCCTCGAACTGCTGGGCGTGGTTGTGGAAGATCGCCGGATCGCAGCCTTGCGGGTCGATGAAGCGAGCCAGGGCCAGGCCCATGCCGAGCTGCCCGGCGAAGCCCGCGCTGCCGCCGCTGGAACCGAGCATCCACAGCTCCGGGCGCGTGCTGTCGTCGACCGCGCAATGCAGGTGGGCGAACGGGTGGCTGGCCGGCAGATCACCGCGCAGGAAACCGCAGAGTTCGCTGGCCTGGCGCGGGTAGTGGTCGTGCTGGTCGAGCAACCCCGGAGCGGCCAGGGCCATGGAGCTGAGCTGGCTGCCGCCCGGTGCGCGGCCGATGCCCAGGTCGATGCGACCGGGAAACAGCGAACCGAGCAGGGCGAAGGTCTCCGCCACCTTGAACGGGCTGTAGTGCGGCAGCATCACGCCGCCGCTGCCGATGCGCATGCGCTCGGTGGCGCTGGCGATACGGGCCAGCAGGATCTCCGGCGCCGGACCGGCGAACTGGATGCTGTCATGGTGCTCGGCGAGCCAGTAGCGGTGGTAGCCAAAGGCTTCGCAGGCCACGGCCAGTTCCACCGAGGCCTGGGGCGCGGCGAGGCGCGGGCGGTCGCCGTGCACGGGCGTCTGGTCGATCACGCTGAGTCGTAGAGCCACTGGGTGGGTCCTGTGGGGAATGATCCAGGGCGCGGATGATAGCCCTTGTCGAGAGGGGGCGGGCTACCTGGCAGGCGCAGTCAAGTCAGAGCGCAGAGTCGATCAAGACGCTCGGCAGGCTATCGCGGGCGATACGGGAATCCAGGTAGGCGCTTGGGCACTGCAAGGTCGCGCCCGGCGATCAGCCGCCCGCAGTCCGTCGTTCAAAACCACTCGGCGCGCATGTCCAGGCATGTCGGGTCGCGCGTTTCGAGCAGCGCCAGGGCATGATGGCAGCCGGGTATTTCCCAGGTCAGGAAGTATTTCGCCGCCTGCAGTTTGCCTTTGTAGAAATCGGTGTCCTCGGCATTGCCTCGCGCCAGGCCCTCCTCGGCACGAATCGCCTGCTCCAGCCAGCGCCAGCCGATCAGCGCATGGCCGAAGGTGTCGAGATACAGCGCCGAGTTGGCCAGGGCCAGGTTGACGTTGCCCTGCTCCAGCTCGCCGAGCAGGGTTTGGGTGACCGTCGACAGATGCCCCAGCAGCCGTTCCAGTGGCTGGCGCAGTGCGTCCAGCGCATCGTGCGCGCGGGCCCGCTGGCAGCAGTCCTGCATCAGCCCATGCAACTGCCTGAGGCCGGCGCTCCCGTTCTGCGCGAGCTTGCGGCCGAGCAGGTCCAGGGACTGGATGCCATGGGTGCCTTCATGGATGGGGTTGAGACGGTTGTCGCGGTAGTACTGTTCCACCGGATATTCGCGGGTATAGCCGTGACCGCCGAGCACCTGGATCGCCAGCTCGTTGGCCTTCAGGCAGAACGTCGAGGGCCAGGACTTGACGATGGGCGTGAGCAGGTCGAGCAGTTCATGGGCCTGCCTGCGTTGTTCGGCATCGGCCAGGGTCTGGCTGTCGTCGACCAGACGCGCGGCGTACAGCGCGAGGTCGAAGGCGCCTTCGACATAGGCTTTCTGGGTCAACAGCATGCGCCGCACGTCGGCATGCTCGATGATCGGCACCTGCTTGCTGGCCGGGTCCTTGCCGTCGGGCAGGCGGCCCTGCGGGCGCTCGCGGGCGTAGTCCAGGGCGTAGAGATAGCCGGCGTAGCCGAGCATCACCGCGCCCATGCCGACGCCGATGCGGGCCTCGTTCATCATCTGGAACATGTACGACAACCCGGCATGGGGCTTGCCCACCAGGTAGCCGACGCATTCGCCGTGGTCGCCGAAATTCAATGCGGTGGAGGTGGTGCCGCGAAAGCCCATCTTGTGGAACAGACCGGCGAGGACCACATCGTTGCGTTTACCGAGGGAGCCGTCCTGATTGAGCAGAAACTTGGGCACGATGAACAGCGAGATGCCTTTTACCCCGGCAGGGGCGTCCGGCAGCCTGGCCAGGACCAGGTGCACGATGTTTGCCGACAACGGATGGTCGCCAGCGGAGATGAATATCTTGTTGCCCTTGAGCCGATAACTGCCGTCTGCCGCCGGCTCGGCGCGGGTGCGGATATCCGCCAGCGAGGAGCCCGCATGAGGCTCGGTGAGGGCCATGGTGCCGAAGCAGCGGCCCTCTATCATCGGTTGCAGGAAACGCCGTTTCTGCTCGTCGCTGGCGAAACTCTCGATCAGGTTGGCCGCGCCCATGGTCAGGAACGGATAGGCCGAGCTGCCGACGTTGGCGGCCTGGAAGTGAGCGAAGCAGGCCTGGGACAGCAGCGTTGGCAACTGCATGCCACCCTGCTCGAAGCTGCGCGCGGCGTTGTGGAAACCCGCGGCGAGAAACGCATCGACCGCCGGCTTGACCTCGGGGATCAAGGTGGCGCTGCCGTCGTGATACTGCGGCTCGTATTCATCCCCCTTGCGGTTGTGCGGGGCGAACAACTGTTCGGCGATGCTGCGTGCGGTATCCAGGGCCGCAGCGAAGGTTTCCCGGTTGTGCTCGGCGAAACGTTCGCGCCGGGTCAGGGCTTCGGCATCCAGCACTTCATAGAGTTCGAACGCCAGGTTGCGGGCACAGAGCAGGGTTTCGGCCATGACGGGTCTCCTGATTGTCGCGACGAGTGTAGGCCTGTGAATGCGCGGCGCCCATTACCATCGATGACGATGATGGCGCGGCAGAACCCTGGCCGCTGGTAAACTGCGCGCCTCGCGAGGAACCCTAGATCATGAACTACCGTCACGCCTTCCATGCCGGCAACCACGCCGACGTGCTCAAACACATTGTCCTGAGCCGGATCATCGCCTTGCTGTCACGCAAGGATGCGCCCTTCGTCTGCCTCGACAGCCACGCTGGCGTCGGCCTCTATGACCTGCAAGGCGACCAGGCCAGCCGCACGGGCGAGTGGCTGGAGGGCATCGCACGTTTGTGGCAGGCCGACGACCTGCCCGGGGTGACTGCCGATTACCTTGGCGTTATCCGGGCGCTGAACCCGGACGGCGCGTTGCGTTACTACCCTGGTTCGCCCGAGTTGGCCCGCGCCTTGACCCGTGAGCAGGACCGTGTGCTGCTCAACGAGAAACATCCGCAAGATGGCCAGTTGCTCAAGGACAACATGAGCGGCGATCGCCGCGTGGCCGTGCATCGTGGCGAAGGCTGGCATGTGCCACGGGCCTTGCTGCCGGTGCCGGAGAAGCGTGCCCTGTTGTTGATCGACCCGCCGTTCGAGAAGCCCGACGAGCTGGAGCGCTGCGTCACCGCCCTGGATGAAGCCATTGGCCGTATGCGCCAGACGGTCGTGGCGATCTGGTACCCGATCAAGGACGAGCGCCAGCTCAAGCGTTTCTACCAACAGCTGCAGAAATCCAGCGCCCCCAAACTGCTGCGTGCCGAGCTGTTCGTGCATGCGCCGGACGATGCGACCCGTCTCAGCGGCTCGGGACTGGTCATCGCCAATCCGCCATGGGGGCTGGAGGATGAATTGCGCGGGCTGTTGCCCTGGTTGAGCGGGCATCTGGCGCAGAGTGCGGGTGACTGGCGGCTGGACTGGTTGATCGAGGACAAGTGAGCGGCCAAGGGGCCGACGCCGTGCTGCCCGGGCGGCGCAGCCAGTCGAGCGCATATTCTCTGCCCGCGAAAATGCCCGGCCGCGTCTATTTCCCTCGTTGCCGAGGATCGACGTAGTAGCTCACCTGCTGGCGCGGGTTGAGGTATTCCAGTTCGGCCTGGGGAAGCTGTGCCGGGCGCAGGCTGCGGGCGATGGACAGGTCGCGTTCCTGTTCCAGGTCGACGATCAGCGCCTCGCTCTTGGGCACTTCGGCGTCGTAGACGATCAGGGTCGGCTTCAGCGGTTGGGTCGGACTCATGCCCAGCACCAGGGCGTAGCGCTCGTCGCTGAGCTGCACCAGGCTACCGGGCGGGTAGACGCCCATGCAGCGGATGAAGGCCTTGAGCATCACCTCGTCGAAATGGCTGCGCTCCTGGCCATACATGTTCGCCAGGGCTTCATGGGGACTGAGCCCGTCGCGAGGGTTGACCGGGTTGCACAGGTTGTCGAAGCGGTTGGCGATGCTCACGACCCTGGTCAGGCGGCCGATCTACGACTCCACCAGCTTGCGCGGATAACCCGTGCCGTCGCAGTGTTCGTGATGCTCGTGGATGATGCGCAGCACCTCGTCGTCGAGCATCAGTTTCTGCCCGCGCTTGAGGCCGAACTCGGTGTGCAGTTGCAGGAATTGCAGCTCGGCGCGGTTCAGCGGCGTGGTCTTGAGCAGCACCTGGCTCGGCACGTCGAGCTTGCCCATGTCATGCAGCAGGCCGCCCATGCCCAGGGTGTGGCAAGCCTCGCTGTCGTAGCCGAGCTGGCGGCCGAGGAGCATCGACAGGACAGCGACGTTCAGCGAATGGAAGTAGGCATCCTCCGCCGCCTTGCCGTTGATGCTGTGCAACACCACGCCGTCCTCGGTCATGATCGCGGCGACCAGTTCGTTGACCACCGCGCCAGTCTGCTTGACTACGTCTTCGGGGCTGTTGCGCAAGGCCTGATTGAGCTGCTTGACCATCTGGCTGGTCTGCACGAATTTGCGCTCCACTTCGGCCAGGCGCTTGCGTAGTACGCCGAGCTTGGCGACCCGCTCCTGGCGAGCCTGCTCTTCTACGCTCGCGGGGCCGGGCCCTGCGGGCGTCGCTGTTTGTGGGGCCTCTGGCTGCAACTGCAGCGGCTCGCAGTCGCTGCGCGATGGGTCGTAGCGCACCTGTTTGAGGCCGAGTTTGTGCAGGGCGGCGATATGCGCCTCGTCCTTGATCTTGAACTTGCTGAAGGTGAAACCGTGTTCCCACCAGGCGAGATCGAGGTGTATGTACAAGCCGACGCACAATTGTTCTGGCGTGATGAGTTGGGTCTTGTCGGGCATGCAGGCTCTGGCCGGTCCGGGAAGAGGAGCGAGGTGATAAGAGCCTAGTCTAGCCGCAAGCTGCGGCCTTCACGCGGGGGCAGATGAAGCGCCGACCGACCCGCCGGGCAGGTCGGTTTTCTGGCGTGTTCGGTCAGCGGCGACGATTGACCGTTTGTGCGGCTTCGATGATGTCCTTGCCGATCTCGTTTTCATATTGCTGCCAGACCGGCCGCATCGCCTGGCGCCAGGCATTGCGTTCCTCGTTGCTGAGGCTGATCAGGTGCACCTTGGCGTCGCTTGCCAGTTGCTGGCGGGCTTCGCGGTTCTGGGTGTCGGCGGCGTTGTTCACTGAATAGGTCACTTCGTCGATGATGCCTTCCAGTTCGGTACGCACGCTGTGCGGTATCGAGTACCAGAACGTGCTGTTGGCCACCAGCATATAGTCCAGCACGCCATGGTTGCTTTCGACCATGTACGGCTGCACGGACGCATAGTTCTGGCTCAGCAGGTTCGACCAGGTGTTTTCCGTTCCTTGGACCTGGCCGTTGCGCATGGCGTCGAGGGTCTGGGCGAAGGGAATCTTGACCGCCTTGGCGCCAAGGGACTCGAACTGGCTTTCCAGCACGGGCGAGGCCTGGATGCGGAAGCTCAGGCCACGGGCATCGACTGGAGCGTGCAGCGCGCGGGTCGCGGAGAGTTGCTTCATGCCGTTGTGCCAATAGGCCAGGCCGGTGATGTTGCGCTTTTCCATCGACGTCAGCAGTTGCTTGCCCTTGGGGCGCTTCTGGAAGCGGTTGACGGCATCCAGGTCATCGAACAGGAAGGGCAGGTCGAACACCTGCAACTGTTTGGTGTAGTCGCTGAACTTGGCCAACGACGGCGCGAGCATCTGCACCTTGTCGTCCAGCAGCGCCTGCAATTCGTCGGCGTCGCCATAGAGGCTGGAGTTGGCGTGGATCTCGACCTTGACCTGCCCGCCCAGGCGCTGCTCGACCAGTTTCTTGAACAGCAGTGCGCCTTGGCCCTTGGGCGTGTCGTCGGCGACCACATGGGAGAAGCTGATGACGATCGGCTCGGCGGCAGTGCCATTCAGGCTGAACAGGGCAAGGGCCACGATATACGCGCTTTTTAGAATTCGACTCACGCTAACCTCCGTGATACTGCTGCGGAATGTCCATTTGGCAGCCGGCGCAGGGCTGCTTCAGCGCGAATCTACAGGAGGCATGTGTCAGTTGTCGCTGTCGCGCACCAGAAATGCGCAACAGCGCGCGTTCAGGCACTCAAACGAGGCAGACGCCGGTGCCGCGCAAGCCGCAATAGCCGTTCGGATTCTTGGCCAGGTACTGCTGGTGGTAGGCCTCGGCATAGTAGAAGGGCGGCGCCAGGCTGATCTGCGTGGTGATCGCGCCCAGGCCGGCCTTGTCCAGTTGTGCCTGGAAGCGTTCCTGGCTCTCCAGGGCGGCGCTCAGTTGTTTCTCGTCCTGACAATAAATGGCTGAGCGATATTGGGTGCCGGTGTCGTTGCCCTGGCGCATGCCCTGGGTTGGATCGTGGGCCTCCCAGAACAGCTTGAGCAGGTCGTCGTAAGCGATCTGGCGCGGGTCGAAGACCACCAGCACCACTTCGGTGTGGCCGGTCAGGCCGGAGCAGACTTCTTCGTAGGTCGGGTTCGGCGTCAGGCCGCCGGCATAACCGGCTGCCGTGCTCCATACGCCGGGCTGTTGCCAGAAACGACGTTCCACGCCCCAGAAACAGCCCATGGCGAACACCGCCTGTTGCAGGCCGGAGGGGAAAGGCCCCTGTAGTGGATTGCCGTTGACATAGTGATGCTGGGGAACCGGGACTGGAACATCCCGGCCGGGCAGGGCCTGCTCGGCGGTGGGCAGGTTTTGCTTGTGCACGAGGATCTGGGAGCGCAGGACCATGATTGTCTCCGGGGCTATGACGGTGCGTGGGCACCCAGTTTAGGGGCAAACGTGGCGGTTGGGGCGCGGAACGAAAAACCGTACGGGCGTTCCGTGTGTCCTGCTCAGCCCTGGCGTGGATAACGGCGCAGTCGCTCGACCAGGTCGCGACTGGGAATCGGGCGGTCGAACAGGTAGCCCTGGCCGACGTCGCACTTCTGCTTGCGCAGGAACGCGAGCTGGGCGGCGGTCTCGATGCCTTCGGCGACCACCTTGAGCTTGAGACCGTGGGCCATGGCGATCACCGCCGAGGTGATTTCCATGTCGTCCTGGTTCTCGGGGATGTCCTTGACGAAGCTGCGGTCGATCTTGATCACGTCGATGGGGAATTTCTTCAGGTAGCTCAGCGACGAATAGCCGGTGCCGAAGTCGTCCATCGCCAGCGACAGGCCAAGGGTCTTCAGGCGTGCCACTTGTTGCCGGGTTTCCTCGTCGCCTTCCAGCAGCAGGCTTTCCGTCAGTTCCAGTTCGAGCAGGTGGGCGGGCATCTGTTCTTCATGGAGGATGGTGGCGATCGAGCCAACCAGGTCCGGGTCGGTGAACTGCTTGGCCGACAGGTTGATCGCCACCTGGACTTCGCCCAGGCCCAGCGCGGCCAACTCCTTGCACATGCGACAGGCCTGGCGTGTGACCCACTTGCCGATCGGGATGATCAGGCCGGTTTCTTCGGCGACACTGATGAACTGGTCCGGGCGGATCATGCCTTTTTCCGGATGCTGCCAGCGCAGCAGTGCCTCCAGACCATTGAGACGGCCCGTGCGCAGGCATAGCTTGGGCTGGTAGTAGACTTCCAGCTCGTTCTGGGTCAGCGCCCGGCGCAGGTTGTTTTCGACGAACAGCTTGTTGTGCGCCTCGGCGTTCATCGACTCGGTGAAAATCTGCACCTGATGCTTGCCGTTGGCCTTGGCCTTATGCAGGGCCAGGCCGGCGTGCTTCATCAGGATGTTCGGATCGGCGCCATGCTCAGGCGCGCAGGCCAGGCCGACCGAGGCGGTGACGTTGATCAACTGGTTGTCGACGAACAACGGCTTGTCCAGGGTCTGTAGCACGGTACTGGCCAGTTGCAGGCCGTTACCGGCGTCGGCGCCATCGAGCAGCACGGCGAATTCGTTGCTGGCGAAGCGGGCCAGGCTGCTGTTCTTGTTCAGGGTATTGCGCAGGCGGCGGGCGAGGCTCATCAGCAGCTTGTCGCCGGTCTGGTGGCCGAGGCTGTCGTTGATCCGCTTGAAGTTGTCGATGTCCACCAGCAGCAGGCTGAACGGCTTGCCATTGTTGCGCTTGAAGCGCTCATCCAGGCTGCGGATGAAGTACGGGCGGTTGCCCAGGCCGGTGAGGTTGTCGTTGTAGGCCAGGCGCTCGATGCGTTGCTGGGCCATCTTGCTCTGGGTGATGTCTTCGTAGATGCCGATGTAGTGGGTGAGTTCGCCGTCATCGTTGTACACCTTGGAGATCGACAGATGGCCCCAGTACGGTTCCAGGTTCTTGCGCCGGCTGCGGAACTCGCCCTGCCAACTGTTGCGCTCGGCCAGCCCCGACTGGGTGTCGAACAGCAGGTCGCCGAGGTTCTCCATGGCCGGTAGCTCGGCGATTCGCCGCCCGTGGACTTCTTCGCTGCTGTACTGGGTGATCGAGGTGAAGCTCGGGTTGACGTAGACGACCCGCCCATCGCCGTCGA
This sequence comes from Pseudomonas sp. LRF_L74, assembly GCF_965644255.1. Classification (NCBI taxonomy): domain Bacteria; kingdom Pseudomonadati; phylum Pseudomonadota; class Gammaproteobacteria; order Pseudomonadales; family Pseudomonadaceae; genus Pseudomonas; species Pseudomonas sp. LRF_L74. The sequence continues at coordinate 202,918 of NZ_CBFFRH010000006.1, forward strand.
TCAGCAGGAAGCCGCTGGCGCTCTGCTCGACGGCGCGCTGGAACAACTGCAGGGCATTGGCTGCGTCATCGCGTTGCTGGCTACTCATGACCTGGGCGAACTGGTCGGCCAGCTCCCCGGCGAAGGTGATTTCGTCGCTACGCCAGACCCGCGGCGCACCGATGTTTTCCAGGCACAACACGGCCTGCACGTCGCCATCCAGGCGCACGCTGGCGTCGAGTATGGCGTTGATTTTCTGTGGCTTGAGGTAGTGCTTGGCCAATTCGCTGGTACGTGGGTCCTGCTGGGCATCGTGGGCGTCGATGGCGCGGCCGCTGTGCAGTGCTTCTATGTAGCGGGGGTAGTGGCTGCAATCGAGGCAAGGCGGTAGTTCATGGTGGTCGATGTCGCGACGGTAGAGGGCGACCGGCTCCATGATCGAGCCCTTGAGCAGCCAGATGCTCGCCCGGGCGACGTCGTAGACCTCGCAGGCCGCCTGGGTGATCAGTTCGGCGGCTTCCCTGAATGGTTCCAGCGCGCTGTAGCGATGGCGAGCCAGGCGTACGATCAGGCTCTGCTGTGCGCGAGAGCGGATCAGGTGCTGCAGGTGATCGTCCTGGGCGCGTTGATAAAGCTCCAGGGATGTCGCCAGGCGTGTGTTCTGCGCTTCCAGTTCGCCCAGCCGCTGATGTTCGTCGGTATCGCCGATGTCGCCGGTGATCAGCAGGTAGCCGCGCAGTAATTGGCGCCCACGTTGCTGGAAGGGTTCGCCGATCTCCAGCATATGCAGCGGGCCGCCGGGTGTGTGCAGTCGGTAGCGCACCAGATAGTGCGGGGCGCTCGCCAACTGCAACTGGATGTCGTCATGCAACTGGTGGCGGGCTTCCGGCTCCATCAGGCTGGCATAGGGCGCGTCGACCAGGGCGCAGAGATCCGCGGCGGCAACGCCCAACTGACGCTCGCAGGCCGGATCGATGAACAGCAGGGCCCAACTTGCCTCGTCAATACGTTCGAAGCGCAGCATTCCCAGCCGAGACGGCACTGGCAACTGCGTCACAACCTCGACCGCCGGACGACTGGCGGAATCGGGATGGCTTTTCATCAAACGGCGGGCTTCCAGTATGCTGGCAGGGGCAGGCCTAGGCCTGTGAAATCAGACAAATTCTGGCAAGGGTGCATCATGCCGCAGGGACTGACAAGAAGACTGAGCGGGATATTGCTGTTTTGTGGCTTATGGGGGGCGCTGGTGCTTCCCTCGGTGGCGCAAGAGGCCCAGCTGAGTGGCGACGAACAGGTACGTTATCTCAATGAAATCAAACGCTTGTATATGACCCAGGATGAGCGCGAGGCCCTGCTTGCGCACGTCAATGCCTTGCTGGAAACCTATGCCCTGAGGGCTGGCTACCAGGTTGGCAAGGCGGATCGTCGTAGCCTGCAATACCGCCTGTCGGTCTCTGCGCCTGGCGAGTTGCTGGTGCGTGAAGAGTCCAGGGTCGAGAAGGGTATCGAGATGGCTGTGAACCGCCAGAGTCTATCGGTGTTTGGCGTGGACCCCTATGTGCGTTACGAATGTCCGGCAAGCGGTATCGCCTGCACCCTGCGCAATCCGCTCGATGGCAGCCCCTGGTTGCAGGTCCTGCGCGACCAGAGAGGGGCCGACGAACTGGCCAAGGCGATCAGCTTTCTGATCCGTAACGTGCAGAAGGGCAATTGACGCCAAGTTAGGTCTCAAGCGAGATACCTGAGGCCCGCCTCGATCAATCAGTTGTCGGGGCTGCTGGTACCCGTTCGGCTTGCGTTCTGGATGATCAATGGGGCTTGACGATCGTTTTCCAGAGTCGTCGGTTGATCTGACAGGCTCTAGCGTAATGCGCTGAGAAAACGGTACAAGCGCTCGTCTAGGCTGTGTAGGACGTTAAAACGCAGCCATGGCACTGGCCGTGCTTCGGGCATGAATAATTGACCAGGAGCAAGCAGAATGCGTGCATTACGGGCACGGATGGCCATGGCAGTCGCATCTTCGATCTCTCTGTGACGGGCCCAGAGAAACAGGCCGGCTCGTGGCTCAAAGAACAGTTCCATGCCCGCTTCCTTAAGGCGGGGTACCACCTGTTCGTGGGCTCGCATCAGCTCTTCGCGCAGTTGCTTGACATGCTTGCGCTGGCGCCCTTGCAGCAATATGTCGTAAGCCAGTGCCTCGGTCAGCTCCGAGCTGGTCAGGCCGCAAGCCATCTTTAGTGATTCCAGTTCATCGATCAGTTCCGGACGGGCGGCAATGAAGCCGCAGCGCAGAGACGGTGCGATGACCTTGGAAAAACTGCCGATATAGATCACCCGTGAGAGCTGGTCCAGGCTGGACAGGCAGACTTGGGCCTTGGGATCCATGTCGGCGTAGATGTCGTCCTCGACGATCAGGAAGTCATATTTCTCCGCCAGTTGCAGCAGACGGTGGCATACCGCGGCCTCCAGGCTGGTACCTGTTGGGGTTTGCAGGCGCGTGTTGATGAAGTAAACCTTGGGGCGGTGTAACTGCAATGTTGCTTCCAGGGCGAACAGGTCAATACCGCCAGGTGTTCGCGGTACACCCACCAGCTTTGCACCTTGGACGCGCAGGTTGAGGAACAGGTTGTGATAACCCGGCTCGTCGACCAGTACCGTATCGCCACGCTGTACCAAGTAGCGGCTAACCAGATCGAGGGCCTGACTTGCCCCGCCAGTCAGCAGAATCTGCTCCGTCGAGGCTGAAACCTGCAAATCGCCTAGCAGATCAGCGATCTTCCCACGCAAGGCGGCATGTCCTTTGGCGTTGCCATAGCTGTATAGCGAATGGCTGTTCTCCCGGGCTAATGCATGCAGGCTGCGAGGCAATCCTTGCTGCACCAGAACACTTTCCGGCAGCGTGCCCACTCCGGGGCGAATATCCACATCCAGTGGATGAAAGACTTTGCGCAGCAGCAGATGGTCGTCGAAGTCGAAATCACCTTGCGGTTCTGCCTTGGATAGGGACGTGGGTTCTTCATGCTGGCCGCGAACGAAGAAGCCGGCATTGCGTACGGCTTCCAGATAGCCCAGCGCTACGAGGCGGTCATAGGCTTCGACCACCGTGAAATGGCTGACTTGATTGGTCTGGGACAACTTCCGGATCGACGGCAACTTGCTGCCGGGACGCAGACGACGCTCCTCGATCGCCAGGCGAATGGCATTGACTATCTGTTGAACTAGAGGTGTGGCTGAGGTGGGGTCGATCAGGAGCATGGAATGACATCGAAGGTGTACTGGTGAAAAGACCCTGACAGTCCTGCCGCTTTTGCAGTGTGGCTGTGCATGGCCTGTTAGGGGGCCGCTGCGGCAGCATCTTTACAGCCAAACACACAGACTGCAAAGGGAACACCGATGTACGAGCAGGATTACACCAGCGCCCGCGAGGCTATCAGCGATGAGGAGTGGGAGCAGCGTTGCGAGCTCGCAGCCCTTTACCGGCTGGTTGCGTATTTCCGTATGACGGACCTGATCGATACGCATATTTCTGCTCGCGTGCCGGGAGAGGAGGGATTTTTCCTGATCAACCGTTACGGCGTGCTATTCCACGAAATGCGTGCCAGCGATCTGGTCAAGGTCGATATCCATGGCAACATCGTCGACTCTCGGTTGTCGCCCGATAGCATCAACCGGGCTGGTTTCAATATCCATTCAGCTGTGCACGACGCCCGTGAGGATGTGGCTTGTGTTGTTCACACGCACACCAGCGCCGGCATTGCTGTTTCGGCCCAGGAGGATGGTCTCCTGCCAATCAGCCAGCATGCTCTGAAGTATTACGGCTGCCTCAGTTACCACGACTATGAAGGTATCGCGCTCGATCCGGCCGAGCGCAGCCGGCTTGTAGCTGATCTGGGTAACAATCAGGCGATGATCCTGCGCAACCACGGGTTGCTAGCTGTAGGTGGCAGCATCGCCGAGGCCTTCAATCAGATCTATTTCCTTGAGCGTTCCTGTCAGGCGCAGGTTGCCGCTCTGGCTGGCGGCCGTCAGTTGCGTTATCCGTCGGCATCGGTTTGTGAGCTGGTAGCCCGCCAGTCTCAAGACGAAATCGATAGCGGCTTGCATCTGTTGGCTTGGGAGTCCACCAAACGCCTGATTGCCGAGCAGAGGTCCGAATACTGCCAATGACGTCGAAATGAAGATCCAAGAGCAACACCCTGAGCCGGAATGAACATCGGCCTGCAATAACAATAGGTATGTGCTAGCCCTCGCAACCATCGGAAAAACCGAATGCGACTTTAAAGCCGTGAAGTGAGGCGTGTTGAAACAACTGCCATTAACAATTATTCCAAGCAGAGGTAGTAATGAAAAAACAGATTCTTTCCGCCGTGCTCGCATCCACCCTGGCAACAGGTGCAGTAGCGAAGGACTTAACCGTGATTTCCTTTGGCGGGGCCAGTAAGCAGGTCCAGACTGAGGCGTTCTATCAACCTTTCGAGAAAGCCAGTGGCAACAAAGTCATCGCCGGTGAGTACAACGGTGAGATGGGGCTGATACAGGCCATGGTCACTACCAACAACGTCACCTGGGATGTTGTTCAGGTCGAAGGTCCTGAGTTGCTGCGCGGTTGTGAGACTGGACTGTTCGAGCCTCTGGCCGGGCTTGACCTGAAACCTGAGGATTTCCTTCCAGGTACGTTGTCCGATTGCGGTGCAGGCCTGCTGGTGTGGTCGATGGCTGTCGCCTATAACGCCGACAAGCTCAAGTCCGCTCCGCAAGGTTGGGGGGATTTCTGGGATGTGCAGAAATATCCGGGCAAGCGTGCCTTGCGCAAAGGCGCGAAGTACACCCTGGAGTTCGCGCTGATGGCAGGTGGCGTCAGTCCAGCCGAGGTTTACAAGGTGCTGGCCACGCCGGAAGGCGTCACTCGGGCGTTCAAGAAACTCGATCAGATCAAGCCGTATATCCAATGGTGGGAGTCTGGTGCGCAGCCGATGCAGTTTCTCGCCAGTGGCGATGTCGTGATGAGTACGGCATTCAACGGCAGGGTTTTTGCTGCGCAAGAGGAGGGTGCGAATATGGGCATCATCTGGGGCGGCAGCATTTATTCCAGCGATTCCTGGGCGATCCCCAAAGGTAGCAAGAACCGTGAAGCCGCCAAGGCCTTTATCGCAATGTCGCTACAGCCGGAGCAACAGAAGATCCATACCGAGAAACTCGGTTATGGTTCGACCAACAAGAAGGTCAGTGGCCTTCTCGATAAAGGTCTGGTGGCGCGCTTGAATACCTCACCGCAAAATCTGGAAGGTGCCCTGAGGCTCAATGACGAGTTTTGGGTTGATCATGGCGAGGATCTTGAAGAGCGATTCAATGCTTGGGTTGCTCGCTAAACGCTTCCAATAAAAAACGCCCTTGCCTCGTGAAGAGGCAAGGGCGTCTTTTATTTCCGCAGTCCGCTTACAGCAGCATCGTACGGATATCGGCCAGCACGTCGCCCAGGCGCTTGGTGAAGCGCGCCGCGGCAGCGCCGTTGATCACCCGGTGATCGTAGGACAGCGACAGCGGCAGCATCAGCTTGGGCTGGAAGGCCTTGCCGTCCCAGACCGGCTGGATGGTGGCCTTGCTGACACCGAGGATCGCCACTTCCGGCGCGTTGACGATCGGCGTGAAACCGGTGCCGCCAATGTGGCCGAGGCTGGAGATGGTGAAGCAGGCACCCTGCATGTCGTCAGCGGAGAGCTTCTTGGTCCGCGCTTTTTCCGCCAGGGCGGCGGCTTCGGCAGCGAGTTGCAGCAGGCTCTTCTGGTCGACGTTCTTGATCACCGGCACCAGCAGGCCGTCCGGCGTATCGACGGCGAAGCCGATGTGCACGTACTTCTTGCGGATCACGGCCTTGCCGCTCGGCGCCAGGGAGCTGTTGAACTCCGGCATTTCCTTGAGCAGGTAGGCGCTGGCCTTGAGCAGCAGCGGCAGCACGGTCAGCTTGACGCCGGCCTTTTCCGCCACGGCTTTCTGGCTGACGCGGAAAGCTTCCAGCTCGGTGATGTCGGCCGAGTCGAACTGGGTCACGTGCGGCACGTTCAGCCAACTGCGATGCAGGTTGGTGGCACCGACCTGCATCAGGCGGGTCAGGGCGACTTCCTCGACTTCACCGAACTTGCTGAAGTCGACGCTCGGGATCGGCGGAATGCCGGCACCGCCAGTCGCGCCAGCAGCGGCTGCGGCGGCAGGCGCCGACTTGGCTTTCTGCAGCTCGGATTTGACGAACGCCTGCACGTCTTCCTTGAGGATACGGCCTTTCGGACCGGTGCCCGCTACGGCCGCCAGGTCGACGCCGAACTCGCGAGCGAGCTGGCGTACGGCCGGGCCGGCGTGGGCTTTGCTGCCATCGCGGTTCGGCGCGGCGGCGGCAGGCGCGGCTTGCGCTGCGGTCTGGGCCGGAGCGCTGGCAGGCTTGGCTGGTTCTGGCGCGGCAGCCTGGGCTGGAGCTGGCGCAGCGGCAGGCTTGGTGGCGGTCTTGCCCTGGACCTTGAGGACCAGGATCAGGTCGCCGGTCTTGGCCTGGTCACCGAGCTTGATCGAGATGCTCTCGATGACGCCGGCCTTGGGTGCCGGAATCTCCATACTGGCCTTGGCCGATTCGAGGACGATCAGCGATTGCTCGGCTTCGACCGTATCACCGACCTTGACCAGCACTTCGATGACGCCAGCGGCGTCGGCGCCGATGTCCGGAATACGGACTTCTTCGCTGCTCTCGCCAGCCGGCTCTTCGGCAGCAGCGGGGGCTGCGGCCGGAGTCGGGGCTTCGCTCGGAGCGACGACGGGTGCGCTGGCAACCTGTGGCTGAGCGGCACCGGCAGCGCCCTTGAGCACCAGGATCAGGTCGCCGGTGCCGACTTCGTCACCGACCTTGACCGACACGCTTTCCACCACGCCGGCAGCCGGCGAGGGGATTTCCATGCTGGCCTTGTCCGATTCGAGGGTGATCAACGATTGATCGGCCTCGATGGTGTCGCCCGGCTTGACCGAAACCTCGATCACGCTGGCCTTGCCGCTGGAACCGATATCCGGAACCTTGACCTCTTGCGGTGCGGCATTGCCAGCAGCCGGCGCCTGGGGCGCAGCGGCTGCTTGCGGGGCTGCCGATGCCGCGACCGGGGCCGCTTCTTCCTGCTTCGGCTGCTCGGCCGGAGCGGCTGCGGCGCCGCCCTCGACGTCCAGTTCCAGCAGTTCGTCGCCGGTCTTCAGGGTGTCCCCCAGCTTGACCTTGAGGCTCTTGATCACCCCCGCCTTCGGCGAGGGGATTTCCATGCTGGCTTTGTCCGACTCCAGGGTCAGGACGCTCTGGTCGGCCTCGACACGGTCGCCGACCTTGACCAGCAGCTCGATTACTTCGCCCTCACCGCCGCCGATGTCGGGCACGCGAATCAATTCACTCATCGCTTGGCTCCTTAATTAGCAGTCCAGGGGGTTGCGTTTTTCAGGGTCGATACCGAACTTGACGATGGCCTCGGCCACCACCTTGCGCTCGATTTCACCACGATCGGCCAGCGCTTCGAGCGCGGCCAGGACGACCCAGCGGCGATCCACTTCGAAGAAGTCGCGCAGTTTCTTGCGGCTGTCGCTGCGGCCGAAGCCGTCGGTGCCCAGGACCTTGTATTCCTTGACCGGCACCCACTGGCGAATCTGCTCGGCGAACAGTTTCATGTAGTCGGTGCTGGCGACCACGGCGCCCTTGCGGCTGCTCAGGCACTGCTCGACGTAGCTCTGCTTGGGCTTCTGCTCCGGGTGCAGGCGGTTGCTGCGCTCCACGGCCAGGCCGTCGCGGCGCAGTTCGTTGAAGCTGGTGACGCTCCACACATCGGTGCCGATGTTGTAGTCGTTGCGCAGGATCTTCGCCGCTTCGCGGACTTCGTTGAGGATCGTGCCGCAACCCAGCAGTTGTACATGGTGCGCCGCTTCGCGGTTGTCCTCTTCGAGCAGGTACATGCCCTTGATGATGCCGTCCTCTACCCCTTCCGGCATGGCCGGCTGCTGGTAGTTCTCGTTCATCACGGTGATGTAGTAGTAGACGTTTTCCTGCAGGGTCATCATCCGGTGCGTGCCTTCGCGGACGATCACCGCCAGCTCGTAGGCATAGGTCGGGTCGTAGCTGCGCACGTTGGGGATGGTGCTGGCGAGGATGTGGCTGTGGCCGTCCTCGTGCTGCAGGCCTTCGCCGTTCAGCGTGGTGCGGCCGGAGGTGCCGCCCAGCAGGAAGCCGCGGGTCTGGCCGTCGCCAGCCGCCCAGGCCAGGTCACCGATACGCTGGAAGCCGAACATCGAATAGAAGATGTAGACCGGCAGCATCGGCGTGTTGTAGTTGCTGTAGGCGGTACCGGCGGCGATGAACGAGGAGAACGCGCCGGCCTCGTTGAGGCCTTCCTGGAGGATCTGGCCGTCTTTCTCTTCGCGGTAGTACATCACCTGGTCGCGGTCGACCGGCTCGTACAGTTGGCCGACCGGCGAATAGATGCCGAGCTGGCGGAACATGCCTTCCATACCGAAGGTACGGGCTTCGTCGGCCAGGATCGGCACGATGCGCTTGCCCAGTTCCTTGTCCTTGACCAGCGACGCGAGAATCCGCCCGAAAGCCATGGTGGTGGAGATTTCGCGGTCGCCGGAACCGTCCAGCACCGCCTTGAGGGTGTCCAGCGGCGGGGTCGGGATGCTGATGGTGCCGCGGTTGCGCTGTGGCAGATGGCCGCCGAGTTTGTCGCGGCACTTGCGCAGGTACTTCATTTCCGCGCTGTCTTCGGCCGGACGGTAGAACGGCAGTTCTTCCAGTTGCGAGTCGTTCAGCGGAATGTCGAAGCGATCGCGGAATTTCTTCAGCGACTCGATATCGACCTTCTTGGTGTTGTGCGCGGTGTTCTTCGCTTCGCCGGCGCCGGTGCCATAGCCCTTGATGGTCTTGGCCAGGATGACGGTCGGCTGGCCCTTGTGGTTGACCGCCTGGTGGTAGGCCGCATAGACCTTGTACGGGTCATGGCCGCCACGGTTGAGGTTGAAGATTTCCTCGTCCGACAGGTTCTCGACGCGTTTGAGCAGCTCCGGATCGTGGCCGAAGAAGTGCTTGCGTACGTAGGCGCCGTCCTTGGCCTTGTAGTTCTGGTATTCGCCGTCGATGGCGGCGTCCATGCGCCGCTGCATGCGGCCGTCTTCGTCCTGGGCGAACAGCGGGTCCCACATGCGGCCCCAGATGACCTTGTTGACGTTCCAGTTGGCGCCACGGAACACGCCTTCGAGCTCCTGGATGATCTTGCCGTTGCCGCGAACCGGGCCGTCGAGGCGCTGCAGGTTGCAGTTGATGACGAAGATCAGGTTGTCCAGGTTCTCGCGGCCGGCCAGGGAGATGGCGCCGAGGGTTTCCGGCTCGTCGGTCTCGCCGTCGCCGATGAAGCACCAGACCTTCTGCTTGCCGGCCGGGATGAAGCCACGGTTTTCCAGGTACTTCATGAAGCGTGCCTGGTAGATCGCGGTGATCGGGCCCAGGCCCATGGAAACGGTGGGGAACTGCCAGAAGTCAGGCATCAGGTGCGGGTGCGGATAGGACGAGAGGCCCTTGCCGTCCACTTCCTGACGGAAGTTGTTCATCTGGTCTTCGCTCAGGCGACCTTCGAGGAAGGCGCGGGCATAGATGCCAGGGGAGGCATGGCCCTGGTAGTAGATCAGGTCGCCGCCATGCTCGTCGGTGGGAGCCTGGAAGAAGTAGTTGAAGCCGATGTCGTACAGGGTCGCGCTGGAAGCGAAGGTGGAAATGTGCCCACCCAGGTCCGGGTCCTTCATGTTGGCGCGCATGACCATGGCCAGAGCGTTCCAGCGAACGATCGAGCGGATGCGGCGCTCCATGAACAGGTCGCCCGGCATGCGTGCTTCACGGGTTACCGGGATGGTGTTGCGGTACGGCGTGGTGATGGCGTAAGGCAGTTGGGTGCCGCTGCGCGTGGCCAGCTCGCCCATGCGAGTCAGCAGATAGTGGGCGCGGTCCTCGCCTTCTTTGTCGAGGACGGACTCAAGCGCGTCCAGCCATTCCTGGGTTTCGACGGGATCAAGGTCTTGCATGGCTTGCTCCAGGGCGGAAAGGCTTCCAGAATCGGAAGCCAGGGTTCGTGCCCGCTTTTTGGGCAGGCTACGTAAATGTCTTTATTAGGCCGGGGTTAGCACGGCCGACCTGTAGTTTTACTACAAAACGACGTTTATTACAGCGCCCTCGGCACATCTTTCGTAGTAAAACTACAAAATAATCAGCGTGCTGCCGCGCCAGGTTCCCGTCTCACGGGGCGGGCGTCAGCCTTCAAGGATAGACCATGAGCCTGCCGCCACTGGCGTTCCTGCCCGCCGTTCTTCTGTCTCTCGCCGACCGTAGTGGCGAGGTGAATTGTGCCGCCTGGCCCGAGGCGCGCCGCGAGGCTCTGCGCCGCGCCTGCGCCTGCAGTGACTTCGTCATCGAGCAGGCGCGGCGCGACTCGGGGCTGCTGGACGAGCTTGCCGGCAGCGGTGAGCTGGAGCGCCGCTATGTGCCTGGCGAGCTGCGTGAGGCGCTGCGGCAGCGGGTGCAGGCGTGCGTCAGTGAGGACGATCTTGGCCGGGTCCTGCGGCATTTCCGTAATCGCCAGCAATTGCGCATCATCTGGCGCGACGTCAATCGCCTGGCGGACTTGGCCGAGACCTGTCGCGACCTGTCGGACCTCGCCGATGCCAGCATCGACGAGGCCTACCAATGGTTGTACCCGCGTCATTGCCAGTCCTTCGGTACGCCGGTGGGGCGAAGGAGCGGCCAGGCCCAGCACATGGTCATTCTCGGCATGGGCAAGCTCGGTGCCCATGAACTGAACCTGTCCTCGGACATCGACCTGATCTTCGGCTACCCCGAGGGCGGCGAGACCGAAGGCGCCAAGCGTGCGATCGACAACCAGGAATTCTTCATCCGCCTCGGTCAGCGGCTGATCAAGGCGCTGGATGCGATCACCGCCGATGGCTTCGTGTTCCGCACCGATATGCGCCTGCGCCCCTATGGCTCGGCGGGTGCGCTGGTGCTCAGCTTCAACGCACTGGAACAGTATTATCAGGACCAGGGTCGCGACTGGGAGCGCTACGCGATGATCAAGGCACGGGTGGTGGGTGGCGATCAGGCCGCCGGCGCGCAATTGCTGGAGATGCTGCGACCGTTCGTCTACCGCCGCTACCTGGACTTCTCCGCCATCGAAGCGCTGCGCGCCATGAAGCTGCTGATCCAGCAGGAAGTACGGCGCAAGGGCATGGCCGACAATATCAAGCTCGGCTCCGGCGGTATCCGCGAGATCGAATTCATCGCCCAGGCTTTCCAGCTGATCCATGGCGGGCGCGACCTCAGCCTGCAGCAGCGGCCGTTGCTCAAGGTCCTGGCGACCCTGGAGGGGCAGGGCTACCTGCCGTCGCCGGTGGTTGCCGAGTTGCGCGAGGCGTACGAATTCCTGCGCTACACCGAGCACGCCCTGCAGGCCATCGCCGACCGGCAGACGCAGATGCTGCCGGACAACGCCCAGGACCAGGCGCGGGTTGCCTTGATCATGGGCTTCGATTCCTGGGCCGCGTTTCGTGAGCGTCTCGACTACTGGCGCGAGCGGGTCGACTGGCATTTCCGCCAGGTCATCGCCGATCCTGACGAGGACGAGAATGGCGAGGTTGAGGTCGATCCCAGTGGCGAGTGGCTGCCGCTATGGAATGGCGCGCTGGAGGAAGAAGGCGCCCGGCGCCAGTTGGAGGAGGCGGGTTTCGTCGATGCGCTCGCCGCGCAGCAACGCCTGGTCGGCCTGCGCAACGGCAGCCAGGTGCGTACCATGCAGCGCCTCGGGCGCGAGCGCCTGGATGCCTTCGTGCCGCGTTTGCTGGCGCAGATCGTCGAGCAGGGCAATCCCGATCTGGTACTCGAACGTGTGTTGCCACTGGTCGAAGCGGTGGCGCGCCGTTCGGCCTATCTGGTGCTGCTGAGCGAGAATCCGCTGGCTTTGCAGCGCCTGTTGCGCCTCTGTGCGGCCAGTCCATGGATCGCCGAGCAGATCAGCCGTTTCCCGCTGCTGCTCGACGAGTTGCTCAACGAAGGACGGCTGTTCAGCCCGCCGCAGGCGCCGGAACTGATCGCCGAGCTGCGTGAGCGCCTGACGCGGATTCCCGAGGACGACCTGGAGCAGCAGATGGAAGCACTGCGCCATTTCAAGCTGGCCCACGGCCTGCGCGTGGCGGCTTCGGAAATCGCCGGCACCTTGCCGCTGATGAAGGTCAGTGATTACCTGACCTGGCTGGCCGAGGCGATTCTCGACCAGGTGCTCAACCTGGCCTGGCGCCAACTGGCGCTGCGCCATGGCGTGCCGCGCCGCGCCGATGGCAGTGCCTGCGATCCCTGCTTTGTGATCGTCGGCTACGGCAAGGTCGGCGGCCTGGAGCTGGGGCATGGCTCGGACCTCGACCTGGTGTTCATCCACGATGGCGACTCCCAGGCCGAGACCGATGGCGCCAAGCCCATCGACGGGGCTCAGTTCTTCGCCCGGCTGGGCCAGCGCATCATTCACCTGCTGACCACCCAGACCACCTCTGGGCAACTGTATGAAGTGGACATGCGCCTGCGTCCATCCGGTGCCGCTGGCCTGCTGGTCAGCTCGCTGGGCGCCTTCGAGCGTTACCAGCAGCAGGAAGCCTGGACCTGGGAGCACCAGGCGCTGGTGCGCGCACGGGTGCTGGTCGGTTGTCCGCAAGTGGGCGAGGGCGTCGAGCGTGTACGCGCCGCAGTGCTGGGTCGCGAGCGTGATCTGCACGGCTTGCGCCGCGAGGTCGGCGAGATGCGCGCGAAGATGCGCGACAACCTTGGCACCCCGACGACCCAGGCCGGCCTGGGCGCCAATGCTTTCGAGCAGGACAGTGCCTTCGACCTCAAGCAGGATGCCGGAGGTATCGTCGATATCGAATTTATGGTGCAATACGCGGCCCTGGCGTGGTCGTGGCGGCACCCACAGCTGCTGCGCTATACCGACAACATGCGCATCCTCGATGGTTTGTGTGATGCCGGATTGATGCCCGCCAGCGACGTCGCACTGTTGCAGGAAGCCTACAAGGCCTACCGCTCCGTCGCCCATCGCCAGGCGTTGCAGAAGCAGCCGGGCAAGGTCACTGGCGAGCAGTTCCAGGATGAGCGGCGTGGCGTGATGCGCATCTGGCGCGAGCTGGGCCTGAACTGAGCCCGGCAGGAACATCTGTCGGCGTGGCCCCAGGCCGTGCCGGCGCGTTGAACGAATCTAACCAAGCGACTTATTTGAGGAGCAGGCAACGATGTCCATGTCCGATCGTGATGGCGTGATCTGGTATGACGGCGAACTGGTGCAATGGCGCGACGCTACCACCCATGTGCTGACCCACACCCTGCATTACGGCATGGGCGTCTTCGAAGGCGTGCGTGCCTACAACACGCCGGACGGCACCGCGGTGTTCCGCCTGCAGGCGCACACCGACCGCCTGTTCGATTCGGCGCACATCATGAACATGAAGATCCCGTTCACCAAGGACGAGATCAACGAGGCGACCCGCGCCGCCGTGCGCGAGAACAACCTGGAAAGCGCCTACATCCGCCCGATGGTGTTCTACGGAAGCGAAGGCATGGGCATCCGCGCCGACAGCCTGAAGGTCCACGTCATCGTCGCCGCCTGGCATTGGGGCGCGTACATGGGCGAAGAAGCGCTGCAGAAGGGCATCAAGGTGCGCACCAGCTCCTTCACCCGCCACCACGTCAACATCGCCATGACCCGCGCCAAGGCCAACGGCAACTACATCAACTCGATGCTGGCCCTGCAGGAAGCCGTTTCCGGCGGTGCCGACGAAGCCATGCTGCTGGACCCGGAAGGCTACGTGGCCGAGGGTTCGGGCGAGAACATCTTCCTGATCAAGAACGGCGTGATCTACACCCCGGAAGTGACCTCCTGCCTCAACGGTATCACCCGCGCCAGCGTGCTGACCCTGGCCGGCGAGCTGGGTATCCCGGTGGTCGAGAAGCGCATCACCCGCGACGAGGTGTATATCGCCGACGAAGCGTTCTTCACCGGCACCGCCGCCGAAGTCACGCCGATCCGCGAAGTCGATGGCCGCCAGATCGGTATCGGCAGCCGTGGCCCGATCACCGAGAAACTGCAGAAAGCCTACTTCGACCTGGTGACCGGCAAGACCAGCGCCCACGGCGAATGGCGGACCCTGGTGAAGTAAGTGGCGGGCGGCAGGCTGCACGTGGTTCGTTCGAGCCACTTCGGCTTGCGGCTTGCGGCTTGAAGCTGCTCTATGAATATTCTGATCATCGGACCGAGCTGGGTCGGCGACATGGTGATGGCGCAGACCCTGTTCGTGTGCCTGAAACAGCGTCATCCCGGCTGCGCGATCGACGTGCTGGCGCCCGAGTGGAGCCGGCCGATCCTCGAGCGCATGCCCGAGGTGCGTGCCGCCCTGAGTTTTCCGCTCGGCCATGGCGTGTTCGACCTGGCGACCCGGCGCACGATCGGCAAGTCGCTCAAGGGCCGCTACGACCAGGCCATCCTCCTGCCCAATTCGCTGAAGTCGGCGCTGGTGCCGTTCTTCGCCGGCATCGCCAAGCGCACCGGCTGGAAAGGCGAGATGCGCTATGGCCTGCTCAACGACATCCGCAAGCTGGACAAGGCGCGTTACCCGCTGATGATCGAGCGCTTCATGGCCCTGGCCTATGACGCGGGCACTGCGCTGGCCAGGCCGTATCCTCAGCCGCGCCTGCGTATCGACGAAGCCAGCCGTGAACAGGCCCTGGCCAAGTTCGGCCTGAGCCTGGACCGCCCGGTGCTGGCGCTGTGCCCCGGCGCCGAGTTCGGCGAGGCCAAGCGCTGGCCGGCCGAGCACTACGCCGAAGTGGCCGAGACCAAGATTCGCGCGGGTTGGCAGGTCTGGCTGTTCGGCTCGAAGAAGGACCATCCCGGTGGCGAGACCATTCGCCAGCGACTGATCCCCGGTTTGCGCGAGGAAGTCAGCAACCTGGCCGGGGAAACCTCCCTGGCCGAGGCCATCGACCTGATGTCGGCGGCCACGGCGGTTGCCTCCAACGACTCCGGCCTGATGCACGTCGCGGCGGCGCTGGATCGCCCGCTGGTGGCCATTTATGGCTCGACTTCGCCGGGCTTCACCCCGCCGCTGGCCGAGCATGTGGAGATCGTCCGCCTGGGCATCGAGTGCAGTCCGTGTTTCGAGCGGACCTGCCGTTTCGGCCACTACAACTGCCTGCGCGAGCTGAAGCCCGCGCCGGTGATCGAAGCGCTGGAACGCCTGGCCATGGCCGAGGGCGTCTGAGTGCGGGTTCTGCTGATCAAGACCTCATCGCTCGGCGATGTCATCCATACCCTGCCGGCCTTGACCGATGCGGCGCGGGCGCTGCCCGGCATCCAGTTCGACTGGGTGGTGGAGGAGGGCTTCGCCGAGATTCCGGCCTGGCACCCGGCCGTTGCCCAGGTGATCCCGGTAGCGATCCGGCGCTGGCGCAAGAACCTGTTCAAGACCCTGTGCAATGGCGAGTGGCGACGCTTCAAGGCACGCCTGCGCGAGACCCAGTACGACCTGGTGATCGATGCCCAGGGCCTGCTGAAAAGTGCCTGGCTGACCCGCTACGTCAAGGCGCCGGTCGCCGGCTTCGATCACGAGTCGGCGCGTGAGCCGGTCGCGACGCGTTTCTATGCCCGCACCTTCAACGTGCCGCGTGAGCAGCATGCCCTGGAGCGGACCCGCCAGCTGTTCGCCCAGGCGCTGCGTTATCCGCCGCCAGATGGCATTGGCGACTACGGCCTGGATCGCCACCTGCTGGCCGACCCGGGCACGCAGCCGTACCTGATGTTCCTGCATGGCACCACCTGGCCGAGCAAGCATTGGCCGGAGGCCGACTGGCGCGCCCTGGCCGAGGACATGGCGGCATTGGGCTGGGCGATTCGCCTGCCCTGGGGCAACGAGAGCGAAAAAAGGCGGGCCGAGCGGATTGTCGAAGGGATTCCCGGCGCCGCGGTGCTGCCGCGCCTGAGCCTGGCCGGGGTGGCCAAGGTGATCGCCGGGGCCACGGCCTGTGTGGCCGTGGATACCGGCCTTGGCCATCTGGCGGCGGCCCTGGATGTGCCGACCATTTCTCTCTATGGCCCGACTTTGCCTGGGCGCGTGGGCGCCTATGGCCGTTCCCAGGTGCATCTGTGCGCGACCGGGCCCGGCGCCGGCAGCGGCGACCGCCGTGCCCCCTGCTTCGACACCCTGGGGGCGGAGCGTGTCAGCACCGAACTGCAGGCATTGCTGCTCAATCTGCCGGAGGGCCTGGCCTGATGCGCTTGGCCTTCATTCTCTACAAGTATTTCCCCTTCGGTGGCTTGCAGCGTGATTTCCTGCGCATCGCCCTGGAGTGCCAGCAGCGTGGCCATGCCATTCGCGTGTACACGCCGATCTGGGAAGGCGATATCCCGGCGGGTTTCGAGGTGGTGGTGGTGCCGGTCAAGGCGCTGTTCAACCACACGCGTAACGAGAAGCTCACCGCCTGGGTCGAGGCCGACCTGGCGCGCCGTCCGGTGGACCGGGTGATCGGTTTCAACAAGATGCCGGGGCTGGACGTCTACTACGCCGCCGACAGCTGCTTCGAGGAAAAGGCCCAGACTCTGCGCAACCCGTTGTATCGACGCTGGGGCCGCTACAAGCATTTCGCCAACTACGAGCGAGCCGTGTTCGATCCGTCCTCGCCGACCGAGATCCTGATGATCTCCGAGGTGCAGCAGCCGCTGTTCGTCAAGCACTACGGCACGCCGGCCGAGCGCTTCCACCTGCTGCCGCCGGGTATCGCCCAGGACCGCCGCGCGCCGGCCAATGCCGCCGAGGTGCGTGCCGCATTCCGGGCTGAGTTCGAGTTGAAAGACGACGAGCTGTTGCTGGTGCAGATCGGCTCCGGGTTCAAGACCAAGGGCCTGGACCGCAGCCTCAGGGCGCTTGCCTCGCTGCCGCGCGCGCTGAGGGCGCGCACCCGGCTGATAGCCATCGGCCAGGACGATCCGCGTGCGTTCCAGTTGCAGGCCAAGACCCTCGGGGTGTCGGATCGGGTGCGGATTCTCAAGGGCCGCAGCGACATCCCGCGGTTCCTGCTCGGCGCCGATCTGCTGATCCATCCCGCCTACAACGAAAACACCGGCACCGTACTGCTCGAGGCCCTGGTCTCCGGCCTGCCGGTGCTTGTCACGCAAGTGTGCGGCTACGCCCACTATATTGCCGACGCCGATGCCGGCCGCGTGGTGCCGGCTCCCTTCCAGCAGGAAACCCTGAACCGCATGCTCGCTGAAATGCTTGCCGACGATGCCGCGCGCCGCCGCTGGCAGCGCAATGGCCTGAGCTTCGCCGAAACGGCCGATCTCTATTCCATGCCGCAGCACGCGGCCGATGTCATTCTGGCGGAGCGCGGATGAAAGTCGTGCTGAACGAACCGTTCGCCAGCCTGTGGGCCGGGCGTGATCCCTTCGCAGCCGTCGAGGCACTGGAAGGCCAGGTCTATCGCGAGCTGGAAGGCCGGCGCACCCTGCGCACCGAGGTCGACGGGCGCGGTTTCTTCGTCAAGATCCATCGCGGCATCGGCTGGGGCGAGATCGCCAAGAACCTGCTGACCGCCAAGTTGCCGGTGCTCGGCGCCGGCCAGGAATGGACCGCCCTCGCGCGCCTGCACCAGGCAGGCGTGCCGACCATGACGGCGCTGGCCTATGGCGAACGTGGCGACAACCCGGCGACCCAGCACTCCTTCATCATCACCGAAGAGCTGGCGCCGACCGTCGATCTTGATGTGTTCTCCAGGGACTGGCTCCAGCAGCCGCCAGAGCCACGCCTCAAGCGCGCGCTGATCGCCGAAGTGGCGAAGATGGTCGGCACCATGCATCGCGCCGGGGTCAACCACCGTGACTGCTACATCTGCCACTTCTTGCTACACACCGACAAGCCGGTCAGCGCCGACGACCTGCGCTTGTCGGTGATCGATCTGCACCGTGCCCAGACCCGCGATGCGGTGCCGGTGCGCTGGCGCAACAAGGACCTCGCAGCCCTGTATTTCTCGGTGCTGGATATCGGCATGACCCGGCGTGACGGCCTGCGTTTCCTGCGCGATTATTTCCGCCTGCCGCTGCGCCAGATCCTGCGTGACGAAGCGCGCCTGCTGGCCTGGCTGGAGCGCAAGGCGGCCAAGCTGTACCAGCGCAAGCTGCGCTACGGCGGTGCGCTCTGATGGCGGGCTGGCGTCTGGAACCGGCCTATGCGCAGTTGCAGGCGTTCGCCAGCCTTGAGGCCGTGTTCGCGCTGGAGGGCGAGCACCTGACTCGCGACCCGCTGTCGGAGGTGATCCGTGTCGAGTTCGAGGGCGTGCGCTACTACGTCAAGCGCTACTGGGGCGCGGGCAAGGGCTTGCGACGTTTCCTCGGGCGGCCCCGGGTCAAGGCCGAATGGCAGAACCTGCAATGCTTTGCCAGGTGGGGCATCCCCACGGCGCCCATCGTCGCCTATGGCTTGCAGCGCCGTCTGGGCATGTTCCGGCGTGGCGCGCTGATCACCCGCGAGTTGCCCAATACCCTGGATCTGGCGGTGCTGGCCCGCGATGCCGATCCACGCCTGGCCGATCCACGCTGGGTCGACGCGATCAGCCGGCAACTGGCCGAAGCCACGCGGACCCTGCATGGCCATGGCTTCGCCCACAACGACCTGAAGTGGCGCAACCTGCTGGTCGACGACCAGCAGACCCTGTTTCTGATCGACTGCCCGACCGGCGACTTCTGGTGGGGCGCCTTCCTGCGCCGGCGCATGCTCAAGGACCTGGCCTGCCTGGACAAGGTGGCCAAGTACAGGCTGAGCCGCAGCCAGCGACTGCGCTTTTTCCTGCGCTACCGCTGCCATAAGCGGTTGACGACCGATGACAAGCAGTGGATCAGGCAGGTGCTCAAGTATTTCGAGGGACGGGAATGAACGATTTCATCGCCACCGAGGATCGGGCCCTGCTCGAGCGTCACGGCCTGGCCAGCTTCGACGCGCTCTGGAACCTGAAATTGCAGGCCGTGGACGAACCCAACACCGAGCGCGGTGGCTGGAGCAGTGTCTATCGCCTGGACCTGGGCGAGGCGGCCTATTATCTCAAGCGCCAGAGCAATTACCTGACGCGCAGCCTTGCCCGCCCCTTCGGCGAGCCGACCTTCGCCCGCGAGTTCCGCAATATCCGCCACTACCTCGAGTTGGGTATTCCCGCCTTGCAGGCGGCGTTCTTCGCCGAGCGCAAGTCGGCTGGCGAGCGCCGCGCGGTGTTGCTGACCCGTGCCCTGGATGGCTGGCAGGACCTCAGCCACTGGCTGGAAAACTGGCCGTCGCATGGCGAGGCCACGCGTAGTGCGGTGCTCAAGGCGTGCGGGCTGCTGGCCCGGCGCCTGCACGCGGCGGGGCAGATGCATGGCTGTTTTTATCCCAAGCACATCTTTCTCAAGGTGCAGGGTGAGGGCTTCGATGCCTGCCTGATCGATCTTGAGAAAACCCGCCCGCTGCTGCTTGGGCGGCGGGATCGGGTCAAGGATCTGGAACCCCTGCTGCGCCGTGCGACAGCGTGGCGGGAGGATGATCTGCGTATTCTGCTGGGCGCCTACCTGGATGACGCCGCCGACCTGGATGCCTGGGGCGCTCGCCTGCTCGCTCGCCAGCAGCGCAAGGAGACACGCTGATGCGCCTCGCGCAACTGGCCGGCACCGGCCGCGCGCCGACATTGCCCATGCAGCTCGAACTGGCCGATGCGGCCGGTACGGCGACGCTGGTCGTCGAGCGCTTGTTGCGCGTGTTACCGGGGCAGCGCTATGTCGGCGTCGGCCTGTGGCGCGGGCGCAAGGTGCTGGCCAAGCTGCTGGTGGGCAGTCGCGCCGCCCGCCAGTTCGAGCGTGAGCTGCGGGGGGCACGCCTGCTTGCCGGACAGGGCCTTGCCACGCCGGCGCTGCTGGTCGATGGCCTGGACGCGGGGGGCGGCTGGCTGTTGTTCGACTATCTCGAACCGGCCGAAAGCCTGGGCGAGGCCTGGCAGGCGGTGGCCAAGCGGCCCCTGCTCGACGACGGGCAGCAGACGGTTCTCGGCGAGGCGCTGACGGCGCTTGCTACCTTGCACGGCAAAGGCCTGTGGCAGGCCGACCTGCACCTGGACAACCTGCTGCGCTGCAAGGGTGAGCTGTACCTGATCGACGGCGGCGGCGTGCAGGCCGAAGTGCCGGGCCAGCCGCTGTCGCGCGGCAGGGTGCTGGAGAACCTCGGGGTCTTCTTCGCCCAGTTGCCGGTCGAGCTGGAGCCTTTTCTCGAAGAACTGCTGGTGTATTACCTGTTGGCCAACGGCGAGCACGCGTTGCCGCTGGAAGCGCTGCTCAAGGAAATCGCCAAGGTGCGCCGCTGGCGCCTGCGCGACTACCTGAAGAAGGTCGCTCGCGACTGCAGCCTGTTCAGCGCCCGCAAGGGACCGTCGGCGCTCCAGGTGGTCAGCCGTGCCGACGAAACGCTGCTGCAACCGCTGTTGCACAATCTCGACCTGCTCACCGAGGGCGGCCAGGTGGTGAAGGATGGCGGCACGGCCACGGTATCGCTGATCGAGCTCGATGCTCGGCCGTTGGTGGTCAAGCGCTACAACATCAAGGGCGTCGTCCACTGGTTCAAGCGTTTCTGGCGCCCCAGCCGTGCCTGGCACAGCTGGCGCGAAGGGCACCGCCTGGCTGTGCTGGGCATCGCCACGCCCAGGCCGCTGGCCGTGGTCGAGCGGCGCTGGTGCTGGTTGCGGAGCAAGTCCTACCTGGTCACCGAGCGCTGCTTCGGCCCTGACCTGATTGCCCGCTTCGCCCCGTATGTCGACAGTGCGCCGCCCGAAGCGGATCTGCGGGCACTGGAGACCTTGCTCGCCGCCCTGCTGCGTGAGCGCATCAGCCATGGCGACCTGAAGGGGCACAACCTGCTCTGGGACGATGGCCGCTGGATGCTGATCGATCTCGACGCGATGCAGGCCCATCGCAGTGAGTGGAGCTTCCGTCGAGCCTATGCCCGTGACCGCGCCCGTCTGCTGCGCAACTGGCCAGAGGGCTCATCGCTCTATCGTTTGCTCGATAGTCGCCTGCCTTTGGCAAAAGTGGGCGATTAACGAACGCAAAGCGCTGCGACGCAAAGCCGCATGGTTATTGGCTATCACCCGTCCGCCCAGGGCCGGATGGGCGATGCCCGTTGATTCAGCCAGGTGTAACGCATGCCGTTGATCGGCAGAATCCGTCGCCTTCCAAGAACAATACTTCTCTAAATATTGCAGAGCCTCGGGCTCCATCTGCTATCGCAGGAGTTTTTCGATGAATCAGACAACGACGCGCGCCAACGGACCGGCGCGCTGGATCGCCTTGCTGGTAGGGGTGGCCATTACCCTGATCGGCCTGGCCTTCGCCGTGGGTGGCGCTTACCTCGCGACCCTGGGGGGGAGCTGGTACTTCCTGTTGGCCGGCATCGGTCTGCTGGTCTGCGGTGTGCTGGTCGCGGCTGCGCGGCCGGCTGGCATCAATGGCTTCTGGGTGGTCTTCGCCGCCACGGTCGCCTGGGCACTGTGGGACGTCGGCCTGAATTTCTGGCCGCTGGTTTCCCGCGTGTTCATGTTCGGCGTCATCGCCCTGGTGCTGGCGCTGCTGCTGCCGAGCCTCAAGCGCGGTGTGGGCCAGCGCACGGGCAAGGGCGGTTATGCCTTCGCCGCGTTGTGTGCCATAGCCATCGCCGCAGGTTTCTACGGCATGTTCATCCCGCATCCGCCGGTGGCCAATGGCAACGGCCCGCAAGTGACCGCCGTGACGCCGGAAACCGAGCAGAAGAACTGGGCGCACTACGGCAACACCGCCGGTGGCTCGCGCTTCGCCGCGCTGGACCAGATCAACCGCGACACCGTCAAAGACCTCAAGGTGGCCTGGACCTTCCATACCGGCGACGTGCCTGAGAGCCCCACCGGCAACGGCGCGGAAGACCAGCAGACGCCGCTGCAGGTCGGCGACAGGCTGTTCCTCTGCACCCCGCACAACAACGTGATCGCCGTCGGTATCGACAGCGGCAAGGAACTGTGGAAGCGCGAAATCAACGCCAAGTCCTCGGTGTGGATGCGCTGCCGTGGCCTGGCCTACTTCGACGCCACCGAGCAACTGGCGCAGCCGAGCGTGCCGGACTCGACTCCGGTGACCGAGGTCAGCGTGCCGGCCGGTGCCAACTGCCAGCGGCGCGTGCTGATGAACACCATCGATGCGCAACTGATCGCCATCGACGCCGATACCGGCGAGTTCTGCCAGGGCTTCGGCGACAACGGCCGGGTCGACCTGCGCGCCGGCCTGGGCGATGCGCCCGACCCGCAGTATGTACTGACTTCGCCGCCGGTCATGGCCGGCACCACCGTGGTGGTCGGCGGGCGCATCCCTGACAACGTCAAGACCGACATGCCGGGTGGCGTGATCCGTGGTTTCGATGTGATCAGCGGCGCGCTGCGCTGGGCCTTCGATCCGGGCAACCCGCAGGACAAGCAGGCGCCGGTCGATGGCAAGAGCTACGTGCGCAGCACGCCGAACGCCTGGGCGCCGATGTCTTACGACGCGGCGATGAACACCGTGTTCCTGCCGATGGGCAGCCCGTCCACCGACCTGTGGGGCGTGGAACGTACCCAACTGAACCACAAATACGGCGCTTCGATACTGGCGGTCGACGCGACCACCGGCAACGAGAAATGGGTCTACCAGACCGTGCACAACGACCTGTGGGACTTCGACCTGCCGATGCAGCCGAGCTTGATCGACTTCCCCAAAGAAGATGGCAGCAAGGTTCCGGCGCTGGTCATCGGCACCAAGGCCGGCCAGTTGTTCGTCCTCGACCGCGTTACCGGCAAGCCGCTGACCGAGGTCAAGGAGGTCCCGGTCAAGGCGGCGGACATCACCAACGAGCCGTACTCGCCAACTCAGCCGCGCTCCGTCGGTATGCCGCAGATCGGTGCGCAGACCCTGACCGAGTCGGATATGTGGGGCGCCACGCCGTTCGATCAGCTGATGTGCCGCATCGCCTTCAAGAAGATGCGCTACGAGGGGCTCTACACCGCGCCGGGCACCGATGTGTCGCTGAGCTTCCCCGGCTCCTTGGGCGGCCTGAACTGGGGCGGCATCTCCACCGATCCGGTGCATGGCTTCATCTTCGTCAACGACATGCGCCTGGGACTCTGGGTGCAGATGATCCCCACCGAGAACAAAGAGGGCGCGACCTCGTCGGGCGGTGAGGCGGTCAACACCGGCATGGGCGCGGTGCCGCTGAAAGGCACGCCGTACTCGGTGAACAAGAACCGCTTCCTGTCGGCCGCGGGCATTCCATGCCAGGCGCCGCCTTATGGCACGCTCAGCGCCATCGACCTGAAGACCCGGCAGATCGCCTGGCAGGTTCCGGTCGGCACCGTCGAGGATACCGGCCCGCTGGGCGTGAAAATGGGCCTGCCCATGCCGATCGGCATGCCGACCCTCGGTGGCACCCTGTCGACCCAGGGCGGCCTGGTGTTCATCGCCGGCACCCAGGACTACTACCTGCGCGCCTTCGACAGCGCCAACGGCAAGGAAATCTGGAAAGCCCGCCTGCCGGTCGGCAGCCAGGGCGGCCCGATGACCTACAAGTCGCCGAAGACCGGCAAGCAGTACGTGGTCATCTCCGCCGGTGGCGCCCGTCAGTCGCCGGACCGTGGCGACTACGTGATCGCCTACGCGTTGCCGTAGTGCAAGAGGTTTGCGGCAGGCAGTTTTGAGGCGTGAACGGATAGTTGTTCGATGATCGGTTTATGGCCTCGTCATTCCCGCGAAGGCGGGAATCCAAAAAAGCGTCGAGTCTTCTGGGTTCCCGCCTTCGCGGGAACGACGACTAAATACACCGAGTAAGGACGACCACTTGTGCCTCAACGCAGTCATTGAGGCACAAGCGAAAACATCCTGAAGCGCTGGAAGCCCGAGGCCGGACGAAGAGGATTTCGTCCAGCCTTCGGCTTCCAGCGCTTTTTTCGTCTTTTCGCCTTATACCGTTATAATCCCCCGCCTTATTTCGGCTAGACGTGCCAGGCACGTCTGGCCTTCCTTTTTTGAGGCGGCGTCGTGCTGCCCGCAGTTGCAAGAGGCTATTCCGTTGGCATTGACCATTCTCGGCCTGTCCGGCGCGCTCAGTCATGATCCGTCCGCGGCCCTGTACATCGACGGCAAGCTGATCGCCGCTGTCGAAGAAGAGCGCTTCGTGCGTGACAAGCACGCCAAGAACCGCATGCCCTACGAATCGGCCAAGTTCTGTCTGGAGCAGGCGGGCATCAAGCCGTCCGATGTCGACGTGGTGGCCATTCCCTTCGCGCCGATCAGCCTCTTCGAGAAGGCTCGCTGGCATTACGCCAAGCGCTACTGGTACGCGCCGGACCGCGCCCTCGATGCGATCCTGCTGGGCAATCGCCGCTACTACCGCTACAAGAAACGCATCGAGTGGTGCCTGCAGCAACTGGGCTTCGACCTGAAGAAAGTCAAGATCGAGCCGGTCGAGCATCACCTGGCCCATGCGTCCAGCGCCTATCACTGCTCGGGCTTCAGCGAGAAGACCGCGATCCTCGGCATCGACGGCAAGGGCGAGTACGCCACCACCTTCTTCGGCTACGGCGAGAACGGCAAGATCCACAAGATCAAGGAGTTCTACGACCCGGACTCGCTGGGCGGCCTGTATGGCGCGATCACCGAGTTCCTCGGCTTCGAGATGCTCGACGGCGAGTTCAAGGTCATGGGCATGGCGCCCTACGGCGATGCCGCCAAGTACGATTTCTCGCGCCTGGCCACGTTCGAGAATGGTGAGTTGATCATCAACACCGACTACGCCAACGTCATCGGCTTCCGTCGCTACAAGGAGAAAGGCAAGGGCTACTACTTCTCGCCCAAGCTGATCGAGTGGCTCGGACCCAAGCGCGAAGGCGACATCGCCGACGACCCATACATCCATTACGCGGCGAGCATGCAGGCGCTGTTCGAGAAACTCGCGCTGCAGATGATGGAGTACTACCTCGGCGACATCCTCAAGGAAACCGGCAAGATCGCCTTCGCCGGCGGCTGCGCGCTGAACGTCAAGCTGAACCAGAAGATCATCGCCCGCGACGACGTCAAGGAGCTGTTCGTCCAGCCGGCCTCCGGCGATGCCGGCACCGCGGTTGGCGCGGCCGCCTACATCTCGCACCAGCGCGGCGTGCCGGTGGAGAAGATGGAGCACGTCTACCTCGGCCCGTCGTACAGCAACGAAGACGTGATCGCCGCCTGCGCCCGTCACCCGGCCAGGCCGACGTTCCGCCGTATCGACAACACCGCCCAGCGCATCGCCAGGATCATGGTCGACGCCAACCCGGTGGCCTGGTTCCAGGGCCGCATGGAGTTCGGCCCGCGTGCCCTCGGCGGTCGCTCGATCATCGGCTGCCCGAGCGTGCCGGGCGTCGCCGACCGGATCAACGAGCAGATCAAGTTCCGCGAGCGCTGGAGGCCGTTCTGCCCGTCGATGCTCGACAGCGTGGCGCCGCAGATGCTCAAGGTCGACCACCCGAGCCCGTTCATGACCTTCACCTTCGAGGTCAATGACGAATGGAAGAACCGCGTCGGCGAAGTGGTCCACGAAGACGGTACGTCGCGTGCCCAGGTCCTGGAGCGTCGCCACAATCCGCGCTGGTACGACCTGATGGTCGAGCTGGAAAAACTCACCGGCAACGGCGTGTCGCTGAACACCTCGCTCAACCGCCGTGGCGAGCCGATGATCTGCTCGCCGACCGACGCGCTGAACATGTTCTACGGTTCCGACCTGCAGTACCTGATCATGGAGGACATCCTCGTGGTCAAGGACGGCAAGGATTGGTATGACTGCGTCTGAGCCGTCGGTCGTCGAGCGCCCGCTGATCAGTGTGGTGATTCCCGCGTACAACTACGCACGCACCTTGCCGCGCGCGGTCGAGTCGGTGGTCGCCCAGCTCGATACGACCAGCGCCGAGCTGCTGCTGGTCAACGATGGTTCGCGTGACGACACCGTGGCGGTCGCCGATGCCTTGCTGGCGCGTTTCCCCGGGCGCCTGCGGGTTATCCACAAGGAAAACGGCGGGCCGTCATCCGCGCGCAACCGTGGCATCGCCGAGTCCACCGGCCAGTTCCTGGTGTTCCTCGACGCCGACGACGAACTGGCGCCCCAGGCGCTGCTCGCGCTGGCCGAACATATCGCCAGCCATCCGCAAAGCCGCTTCATCATTGGCGGCCACTGCTCGATCTCGCCCGACGGGCGCCGTCGCGAGCACCTGCCGGATGACCTGCCGAGCGTGCCGCTGGAGCGGCTCAGGGCTTACCTGCTGGACAAGAAGCTGGCGCTGTCGAATGGCGCGTGTGCCATGCATCGGGATGTGTTCCAGCGTGGCGTATACCCCGAGAGCTTCCGCAGTGGCGAGGACATCCCGGTGTTCGCCCAAGTGCTGTGGAACGAACCCTGCTCGGTTCTCGCCAAGCCCCTGGCGTTCGTACACAAGCACGACGACAGCCTTCGTCACCAGTCGCAGCACGCGCTGGCTGGCGGGCTTGAACTGGTCGACGAGGTGTTTTCGCCACAGCGGCTGGCGGCGGCGGCGATGGTGTTGCAGGGCGAGTTTCGCGTGCAGCGCTGCCTGTCGCTGTTCCGCACCTCGCTGATCGCCAACCGAGCGGACGACGCCAAGCGTTTTTTCCGTGAGGCCGTGCGTCAGGACTGGCGCGTGATTTTCAGATGGTCATATTCGCGCAAGGCCGTACGACTCTGGTTGCGGGGAGGCACAGCTAGATGAGCGAACGCCGTATCAAGGTGCTGCAACTGCAGAACTACTACAACGTCAATGCCTCCGACCTCGCCGAGCAGGTGGTCCAGGCGCTTCCGACGGACGCCTATGAGGTGACGACGGCCTTCCTGCGTGGCCGCCCCGGCAGCGGTGATCCGTTGAGCAAGGCGGAACACGTGCATTACTTCGATTTCAGCAAGAGCGCCACCGGCGGTTTGCGCCTGCGCGTGCTCTGGGCCCTCTACAAGCATTGTCGCGCCGAAGGCTACGACCTGGTGGTCGCGCACCGCTTCAAGCCCATAAATATCTTCATGATGCTTGGCCGCTGGCTGCCGGTGCGCGGCTTCATTGGCGTGGCCCATGGCTTCGGCGAGTATGACCGGCCCTATCGGCGCTGGCAGTTGCGCCGGCTCCTGACGCCGGCCTGGCGCCTGGTGGGGGTGTCGCGTGCGGTGCGCGATTACCTGCTTGCCAGTAACGCCGGTTTCACGCCGGGCAACACGCTGCAGATCAACAACGCCATCGATATCGACAAGGCCGAGGCCTTGCAGCATGACAAGGCCAGGAGCCGTGAATTGCTCGGGCTGCCAGCCCATGCATTGATTTTCGGCACCATCGGCAGGCTGGTTCCGGTCAAGGGGCACATCCACCTGATTCGTGCTTTCGCCGAGTTGCAAGACTCCGCCGCGTACCTTGCGATCATCGGCGAGGGACGCGCTCGTCCTGAGCTGGAAGCGGTCATCGCCGAGGCAGGCCTGAGCGGTCGCGTGCATCTGCTGGGCGCCAGGGACGATGCCTTGCAATACCTCAAGGCCTTCGATGTGTTCGTCATGCCGTCGTTGAGCGAAGGGCTGCCCCTGGCTCTGCTCGAAGGCATGAGCGCCCGCTTGCCGGTGGTGGGCTCGGATATCCCCAGCCTCAAGCCGATTCTCGAGGACTGTGGCGGGCGCCTATTTCCGTCCGCAAACGCCACGGTCCTGGCCCAGCGTCTGCGGGAGGTCCTGAGCCTGAGCGAGGAACAGCGGCGCGAAGAGGGCGAGCGCGCCTATCGCTACCTGCGCCAGGCGCACGACATCGGTGATTTTCGCCGGCAGTACCGCCAGGCCATCGAGCAACTGTTGCAGCGGGAGCCGCCTAGCGATGCCTGAGTCCGCCCAGCCCCTGGTCAGCGTGATCATCTCTTCCTATAACCACGCGCCCTACATCGAGGCCTGCATCGAGAGCGTGCTGGCGCAGACCTATCCGAACATCGAGCTGATCGTCGTCGATGACGGTTCCCGCGACGACAGCGTCGAGCGGATCAGCGCCTTGCAGGCTCGCTATGCGTTCGATTTCGTGGCACAGGCCAACCAGGGGCTGGCACGCACCCTGAACGACTGTATCGCGCGTTCCAGGGGCAGCCTGATCGCGCCGCTGGGGTCCGACGACATCATGCTGCCGGAGCGCATCGCCAGGCAGGTAGAGCATATGCACGGCAAGCCGGAAGTCGGCATATGCGGGTCCAACATCCAGCTCATCGACGCTCAGGGGCAGGTCTTGGACCAGCGCTTTCGCGCACACGCGTTTCGCCGCCTGGATTTCGACGGCGTGTTCCTGGGCGACGAGACCGGGGCCCCCGCGCCGACCCTTCTGTTCCGGCGCGAGGCGCTGGAACGGGTCGGCGGCTTCGACCCGGAGATTCGCCTGGAGGATTTGCTGGTCGAGCTGAAGATCACCCAGGCCGGTTACTTCATCGACATCCTGCCCGATGTGCTGGCCAAGTACCGGGTGCACCATACCAACACCTACAAGAACCGCCGCTTCATGGTCGACACGGTGCTGGCGACGTATGCGAAGTTTCAGGACCATCCCGCCTATGAGCGTGTCTGCGCGCGCTTTCGCAACTCGATGCTGCTCAAGTGTGCCCGCGACGACAAGGCGCTGGCCCGGCAACTGCTGGCTGAGCTGCCGCTGCGTCACTGGAATGGCAAGACCCTGCGCGGCCTGGCCCGGCTGTGCTTTGGCAAGAGTCGCCAGCAAGTCGCCTGATACTTGCCGTCCGCAAGGGGTGGCGCTTCATGACGAGCAACTGATTTCCAGATGCTTGCCCCACTCGGGCGGCCGCTCGGCGAAGCGTTGCTTGCCGGCCTGCTCGGTGAAGGGCTGGCCGAGCACCTCATGCAGTTCGCGCACGGGGGCATAGTCGCCGCGCTCGGCGGCTTCGATGGCCTGCTGGGCCAGGTAGTTGCGTAGCACGTAGAGCGGGTTGACCGCGTGCATGCGCTGTCGGCGTTGCGCCTGGTCATGCTCTTCGCGGGCGGCACGGGCGCAGTAGTCGCTGGCCCAGGCATCGAAGGCGACCAGGTCGACGAAGTCGTCGCGCAGCACCTTCACCGCCTCTTCCGGGGCCTGCTCGCCGAGACGACGGAAAAACAGGTTGTAGTCTACCGCGCGGCCCTGCTGCATCAGTTGCAACAGGCGTCGCACCAGGGCCTCGTCGCCATCCTCGGCCTGGCTGAGGCCCAGCCGCTTGCGCATCAGGTCCAGGTACTGGGCCTGGTACAGCGGCAGGAACAAGGCGATGCTGGCGCGCAGTTCATCCACGTCGACGTAAGGCGTCAGGGCCTGGGCCAGGGCGGCCAGGTTCCACTGGCCGATGGGCACCTGGTTGCTGAAGCTGTAGCGTCCTTCGCTGTCGGAGTGGTTGCAGATGTGGCCTTCGTCGAAGTCGTCGAGGAAGGCGTAGGGACCGTAGTCGAAGGTGATGCCAAGGATCGACATGTTGTCGGTGTTCATCACGCCATGGCAGAAGCCGTAGGCCTGCCAGCGGGCGATCAGTTCGGCGTTGCGTTCCACCACCTCGCGGAAGAAGGCGGCATAGGGCTGCGCTTGCTCCAGGCACGCCGGGAAGTGCTGGGCGAGCACATGCTCGAGCAGGGTCTTCAAGTGCTCGTGCTGCCGGGTGTAGTAGAAGTATTCGAAGTGGCCGAAGCGTACGTGGCTGGGGGCCAGGCGCAAGACCATCGCCGCGCTTTCCTGGCGTTCGCGCCATACCGGCGTGCTCGAGCCGATCACGCACAGCGCGCGGCTGCTGGGAATACCCAGGGCGTGCAGGTATTCGCTGGCGAGGAATTCGCGGATCGAACTGCGCAGCACCGCACGGCCATCGCCCATGCGCGAAAAGGGCGTCTGCCCGGCGCCTTTCAGGTGCAGGTCCCAGGATTGCCCGGCAGCGTTGCGCACTTCGCCGAGCAGCAGGCCGCGGCCATCGCCCAGGCGCGGGTTGTAGCTGCCGAACTGGTGCCCGGAATAGACCATCGCCCGTGGCTCGGCGTCGCTCCATAGCTGGTTGCCGCTGAACAGCTCGGCGAATACCTGTCGCTCGCTCTCGGCGGGGTCGAGGTCGAGCAGCGCCATGGCCGATGGACTGGCCACCACCAGGCGCGGCTCGGCGATCGGCTCGGGCAGCACTTCGATGGAGAAGGTGTCGCCGAGGCGGGCGAAGCGATTGTCGAACTGCAGGTCGTCGAGGCGTTTCAAGGGATGGCTCCCGCTTGTATGAGTAAGCATTGTCCGCACCTGGGGCACGGGCGTCCAATACCGGGCAGGAATGCCGATAGGGCCCAGCGGACCTGCCCCTTCGTGTCAGCCCTTGGGCGTGTCCTCATCGACATGGGTCACCGCCGGTGCCTGCTGCTCGATGCGGCGACCCAGGGTGATGTCCATCTTCGGCGTGGTGATCAGGTTGATGCCGTTCTCCCTGAACAGCTCGTCGACCCGGCGATTGAGCTCGTCGGTGGCCAGGCTGCGGTCACCGAGTTCGCGCACGTAGACCTTCAACTCATGATCCAGGGTGGTGGCGCCATAGGCCCTGATCTGCACGGTGGCCGAGGGGTCGCGCAGTACCCGTGGGTTCTCCTGGGTCGCTTGCAGCAGCAGTTTGCGCACCAGTTCCAGGTCGGTGCCGCGGTTGACGGCGAAGGTCAGGACCACGCGGGTGATGGTGTCGGTCAGGGTCCAGTTGATCAGTTGGCTGGTCAGCAGGATCTGGTTCGGCACCACCACGGCCTTGCGGTCGCCATCGGTGATGTGGGTGGCGCGGATGCGGATGCGATTGACCGTGCCGGTGACCGTGCCGATGGTGATCAGGTCGCCGATCCGGATCGGCCGCTCGAACAGCAGGATGATGCCGGAAATGAAGTTGGCGAAGATCGCCTGCATACCGAAGCCGATACCCACCGACAGCGCCGCCACCAGCCATTGCAGTTTGTCCCAACTGACGCCCAGGGTGGACAGCGTGGTGACCACGCCGAGGCCGACGATGGCGTAGGACAGCAAGGTGGTCGTCGCGTAGGCACTACCCTGCGACAGCTTCAGGCGTGACAGCACCAGCACTTCCAGCAGGCCCGGCAGGTTGCGCGCGAAGGTCAGGGTCAGGCCGATGATGATCAGGGCGCCGAGCACGTCGAGCATGCTGATCGGCACCATGCTCGCGGCGCTGCCGGTGCCGCTGGTGTATTGGTAGAGGGTGATGTTGTCCAGGTAGGTGAACACCCCGAGCAGATCGGACCAGACCAGGTACAGGCAGGCGATGAAGGCGCACAGCAGGCCGATGCGCACCAGGCGCAGGGATTGCTGGTTGACCTGCTCGATGTCCAGTTTCGGCTCTTCGATCGGTACTTCGGTGCCGTCCTCGCTTTCGCTGGTCTGCGCCTGGCGGGCGGCCAGCGCACGCTGGTAGGCCAGGCGCCGGGCGGCCACGGCCAGGCCACGACCCAGGGCGGCCTCGAGGATCTGCCAGAACATCAGCAGGTAGAGGGTGTCGATCAGCCGGTCGGTCAGCTTCAGGGCGGTGTAGTAGTAGCCGAAGCCTACCGCCAGCATCAGCGCCACCGGCAGGGCGGTGAAGCCCATGCCGATCAGCAGGCGGAACGGCGAGGTGTTTTCGCGCATCGGCTGGGCCACGGTCAGGCGGGCGACGATCCAGGTCATCAGGGCGAAACAGGTGAGGACCACGGCGATACCGATCACGTCCTCGGCCAGGGCCGCGGGCTGCTGCTCGGCCACGGTGACCACCGCGACCAGGGCCATCACGGTGACGCCAAGGCTGCGGGCCTGGCGACTCAGGTAGGCGATCTGCGCCCGTGGCCAGCGAAAGTGCAGGTCCGCCACGCCGCCAGGGGAGAGGATGCGATAGAAGGTGTAGAACACCAGCCAGGCTTCGGCCATTTCCAGCAGGGCGCTGCCGAGGGCGGCGTTCTGCCCTCGGGCGTCGATCTGCAGGGCCAGGCCGCCGAGGGCCAGCAGCAGGGTTACCGGCAACGCCAGCAAGACGTTGATGAAGATCGCCAAGGGGGTGTGCAACTGGCTGTCGCGCCTGAAATGGCCGATGTCTTCGTGCAGGTCGGTGAGTTTCTGGTACAGCCAGCGCCGCCGCCACAGCAGGGCGCCGATCAGCAGTAGCAGGGGGACGAACAGCCACGGGCGATCGGCGAGGCCGGCGCTCAACTCTTGCGCAGCGGATGCCCAGGGCATGGCGTCGAGCTGGTTGCGCAGGAAGTTCGGCGCTTGTTTCAGCCAGGCCAGGTCCAGCGGGTTGTTGCTGGGAATCCAGAACATCTGCTCGTCGAGGCTCTTGCGCAGGGCGACCGTGGTGTCGAGCAACTGTTTCTGGTTCAGTTGCAAGGTTATCGACTCGTTGAGCAGCGAGTTCAGTTCACGGCTCAGGCGGTCGTACAGGTCGCTGCGGGTGCTGGCCAGTTGCAGCAGGGTCTCGCGCAGCTCCGGTGTGTTCTGCTCCTTGGGCTGGTTGGCGAGCAGGCTGTCGACATAGGTGGGCAGGCTGTTCAGCGCATCGCGCTGCTGGCTCAGCTCGAACTGGTACAGGCGGATATCGGCGATTTCGTCAGCCAGGTTGCCGTCGTCCTTGTGCAAGCGTGGCAGCGCCTGTTTCTGCTGGTAGAGGATCTTCGACAGCAGCAGGCTGCCCTTGAGCACGTTGATCTGCTCTTCCAGGGCCTGGTCGGTCTGGTTGACCGTGTCCAGGCGCTGCTTGGTTTCCAGGTTCTGCCGGGTCAGTGCATTGAGGCGGTCGGTGGCGCGCAACAGATAGTCGGAGAGCTTGAGATTGGTGGCGCGCTCCTGGGCGATCAGACCGTCGGGGGTGGCCGTCGCCGCTTCGCGGGAGAGTTGTGCGACGGTCTCCTCGGAGCTGGCGCGACGCTTGTCGTTGATCAGCGATTGCAGGTCCAGGGTTTCCTGCTCCTGGCGCTTGATGCGCTCGGTGAGCAGGTCGTGGCGGGCGTTGCCGAGATCCTGCAACTGGTCGTTGCCGGCCAGCTCCTGGCGCAGCAGCTCGGTGCGCGCCGCCAGCGCCGCGAGTTCGGCGTTCAGGGCGCCGCGTTGTTCGGCACTCAGGGTCTTGCCTTGGTCCTTGCCGGCCTTGAGCAGGGTGTTGATCTGCAGCGAGCGGCTCTGGTTGCTGCTGATTTCCGCCTGGGCGCGCTCGGGGCGGGTCTGGGCGGTGACGATCAGGCTATTGGCTTCGGTCAGTTGCTGCTGCCAGTCGGCCAACTGGGTGGAGCGCTGGCTGAGCAGGGCATCGAGTTGCGTGGCATTGGACTTGCCGTAACGCTCGGCGACCAGCGTCGGGTTGCTGGCCTTGAGCCGGGTGTACTCGCGCTGGGCCTCGCTGATCTGGCGCGGGGCGTCGGCCAGCTGGCGCTTGAGGTTGTCCAGGCGCTGTTCGCTGTCGGCCTTGGCGGCGAGGAATGCCAGGGTCTGCTCCAGGCTCTGCTGCGCCAGCTTCTGGTCGGCCTCGGGCAGCTTGCGTTCGGCGAGGGTATCGATGCTCTGCTGGATGGCACTGGCGGTGGGCAGTGTCGCGGCCTGCAGGTTGCAGGCAAGCAGGCAGAGCAGGGCGGCGGGAATGAAGGTGCGCAGGAGTGACATCGCGTTCGGGCGGCTCGAGGAAAGGTTGCGGCTAATCATAGGCCAGGTGCCACGCGGCGGGGCACCGCGCGGTATGAAAGAGGTCATGGACAATTGCGCTGTTTCAGAGAAACAGACCAGGCTTGCCCTGACCTTCGGGCATTCTGACGCCGATCTTGCGCACCTTGTTCCCTTCCATCTGGGCGACGGTCCAGGTCAGGCCGTTCCATTCGATCTGGTCGCCGATGATCGGCTGGCCGCCGATCTCATGGACGATCAGGCGACCGAGGGACATGTGGCTGTCTTCGTTGTCGTTCAGCTTCAGGCCGTAAAGGGCGCAGACGGCGGACAGCTCGGCATCGGCCTCGAGCACGAAGTCGCCGAAGAAACGCAGGTCCTGGCCGCGCTGGGGCGCCTGGCTGAACAGCTTGCCGAGGGCCGGCAGGTCGTGTTCGTGGCCGACCACGCACAGCACGTCTCCCGCTTCCAGCACCGTACTGCCAGACGGATGGAGCAGTTCCTGGCCGCGGAACAGCGCGGCGATGCGCGTGCCTTCGGGCATCTTCAGCTCGCGCAGGGCGGCGCCGATGCACCACTTCTCCGCACCCAGGCGGTAGACGAACAGTTCCCACTCGCTGGTCGCATGGATTTCCAGCCCGGCCCGGGAGAACGGTGCCGGCTCCGGCGGTACGGTCACGCGCAGCAGCTTGGCCGCCAGCGGCAGGCTGGCACCTTGCAGCAGCAGCGACACCAGGACGATGAAGAACGCCAGGTTGAAGTACAGCTGCGAGTATTCCAGGCCGGCCATCATCGGGAATACCGCGAGAATGATCGGTACCGCGCCACGCAGGCCGACCCAGGCGATGAAGACTTTCTCGCGGTCATGGAAGGCGCGGAACGGCAGCAGGCCGATCAGCACCGAGAGTGGACGGGCGAAGAGAATCATCCACAGCGCCAGGGCCAGGGCCGGAATCGCGATGGGCAGCAGGTCGTGCGGGGTGACCAGCAGGCCAAGCACCAGGAACATGCCGATCTGCGCCAGCCAGGCCATGCCGTCGAGCATGTGCAGGATGCTGTGGCGCGAGCGGATCGGCCGGTTGCCGAGCACCAGGCCGCACAGGTAGGCGGCGAGGATGCCGCTGCCATGCAGGGCGTTGGTCAGGGCGAAGGTCAGCAGGCCGCCGCTGACCACCAGCAACGGATAGAGGCCGTTGGGCAGGTGGATGCGGTTGACCAGGTTGAGCAGCAGCCAGCCGCCGCCCAGGCCGAGCACCGCACCGATGCCGAATTCGCTGAGCAGGTGGCCGATGAAGGCGATGCTGAAGTCGCTCTGGCCCTTGGCGAGCATGTCGATCAGGGTCACGGTGAGGAACACCGCCATCGGGTCGTTGCTGCCCGACTCGATCTCCAGGGTCGCCGTGACCCGCTCGTTGAGGCCTTTGCCGCCGAGCAGGGAGAATACCGCCGCCGCATCGGTGGAGCCGACGATGGCGCCGATCAACAGGCCCTGCATCAGGTTGAGGTCGAACAGCCAGGCCGCCGCCATGCCGGTCAGGCCGGTGGTGATCAGGACGCCGACCGTGGCCAGCGACAGGGCCGGCCACAGGGCCACGCGGAAACTCGACACCCGTGTGCGCAAGCCGCCGTCGAGCAGGATCACCGCCAGGGCCAGGTTGCCGACCAGGTAGGCCATGGGGTAGTTGCTGAAGCCGATGCCGCCAGGGCCGTCGACCCCGGCGACCATGCCGACCGCGAGGATGATGACCAGGATCGGGATGCCCAGGCGCGAGGAAACCGAGCTCACCAGGATGCTTGCGCCTACCAGCAGCGCGCCGATCAGGAACAGGCTATTGATGGCGGTTGCATCCACGGGGTGAGGCTCCTGGGGTCATGATTCGAGGGTGAGGCGAAGGACATGCAGTGCGCATGCCAGCCTGATTCTAACCCGCAGGAGGCAAGGGGCCGCAAGGGTCTGCAGCGATAAAAGATCGGTAATTCAACTCCTTGGCGTAATGGCGAGATCGCGCGGCCCGGCGGGTTCGCACCATCCTGTGCGAGTCCTTCTGTCGAGCGCCCTTATCCCTGGCAGGAGCTCCTAGGGTCTGTTGACGTTTCGGCGCAAGCCGCGTTGTCGCGAGAAATAACCCCCGGTTAGGCGCAGGATGCAGGCAATGGCCATTCCCTTACCAAGTCCTGCAACGACAGCGGGGGTTATTTCTCGCACAACCCGCAGGGCCGGGCCAGTTTTTACACGATGCAGCGTTACTCGATGGCTCATTTAGCCCACTAAACTTCGCATCTCGCGCCTCGCCTCGTGTAAAAACTGGCTCCGGCGCGGTCGCGACGAAACGTCAACAGACCCTAGCCGCCAGCGACTCCTTTGTTTCTTCCCTCCAGTCCTTCCAGCGGATGCGTTCGTCGCGCACCACCCAGCCGTCCTGGCGGGCGAAGCTTTCCGAGAGCCATACACCGCGCGTGCTGGCTGGGATTGGCGTGCCCTGCTTGAGGGTGAACAGTTCGTCGGTGGGCCGCCCATTGGCCAGGCGCAGCAGGTAGAGGTCCGGGCGACGGCGTTCCAGCTGGGCCACCAGTTGGCCGTCGGTCAGGCATTCGTCGACATGGAACAGGCTGGGCTGGCGGCAATCCCTGGGCAGTTCCAGGGTCATGTCGTAGACCAGTTGCAGCGACGCGGTCGGCAGGTGCACGTAGGCGCGCGGGCGCTCCATCAGGGTCAGGTTGCCGCATTGCACCGGACGCGCCGATCCCGAGAGCGGACTGAGGCGAAAATGACTGGTCTCGCGATAACGCAGGCGACCCTCGTAGGGCGTCGGCAGCCAGGTATCGCCGAAGCGCCCGCCGAGCCAGCCGTCGGCGGTCTCGATCAGGCACTCCTCGGCGACTTCCTGGATGGCGGTCAGCAGTGGCAGGGCGATTTCATGGGCGGGGACATAGCCGGAAATCAGCTTGAGCACCACGTCGCCGCGATCCGGGCGGCGCTGGCGCACCAGCAGCCAGTAGTCCTGTCCTTGCCAATGCAGGGTCAGGCGCACGGAAACGCCCAGGTTGGCCAGCTCGACAGCGAAGCGCGAACCGTCGGCGATCTCCACCGGTTTTCGCCGCCCCAGGGTCTGGCTGAAATTCATTGGCAGGCCGAGGCCGCGGTAGTTGAGGGCGTCCGCGCCGGCTTCGACATAGAGCGGCAGGGTCTTGAAGGTGCCGGGGTTTTTCCTGGCCAGTAGTCTCGGCATGTCGGTTCCTTCGGCTGGCTGCCGCAAGGCTGGCGGGCAGCGAGTGAGTGGAGTGAGCAGTGTAGACGATGGCCTTCACTGCCCAACCTGCGCGCGGGCTTCTACTGCCGGGCGATGACCCGCGCCGCAGTCTCGACATTAGCGGCGAGATGTTGCGGATTGATGGTGCCGACGATGGCGCTGGTGACGCCGGGGTGGCTGAACAGCAGCTCGAAGCTGGCCTCGACCGGGTCACGGCCTTCGGCCAGGCAGGCGTGGCCGCTGGCCAGGGCCTTCTTGATCAGGATGCCCTTGCCGTGGGCCGCGGCGTGATCGAGCACCGGCTTCTCGCCTTGTTCGGCGAGGTTGTAGGTGACCATCGCGCAGTCGCCGTGATCGAGAGCGAACAGCCCGCCCTCGGCGGTCTTGCCGGACAGGCCGAACGCGCGGATCTTGCCTTCAGCCTTGAAGCGCGCCAGTTCTTCATAGAGGCCGCTGTGCTGGAGAATCTGCATGTCATTGCCGTCGGAGTGCACCAGCAGCAGGTCGATGCAGTCGGTCTCCAGGCGTTTCAGGCTGCGCTCCAGGGAGTGGCGAGCATGGGCCGGGCTGAAATCGAAGTGCGACTGGCCTTGTTCGAATTCCTCGCCGACCTTGCTGACGATCACCCAGTCCTGGCGCTGGCCGCGCAGCAGCGGGCCGAGGCGCTGTTCGCTGACGCCATAGGCTGGCGCGGTGTCGATCAGGTTGATGCCCAGCTCGCGAGCCTGGGCGAGCAGGGCCAGGGCGGCTTTATCGTCGGGAATGGCGAAGCCGTTGGGGTACTTCACGCCCTGGTCGCGCCCCAGCTTGACCGTGCCCAGGCCGAGCGGAGAAACGACCAGCCCGGTCGAGCCGAGGGGGCGACGCAGGGCATGCAGGCTCATGGCAGCAGGTTCTCCCAGGCCGGCTCGCCAAGGGGCGGGCGCGGCAGCTCTGGCGCTACAGGGTGGCTGGCGGGTTGAATCGCGTCGCGCGTCAGCGCGGCGAAGACGCGGTCGCTCAGGTCCGGTGACAGTGCCAGCTTGGTCGGCCAGCCGACCAGCAGGCGGCCCTGCTCGGCAAGGAAGGCGTTATCCGGGCGGACCAGGCTGGACTGTGCCGGCTCGGCGCGGTCGACGCGCAAGGTGGCCCATTGCGCGTCGCCAAGGTCGATCCACGGCAGCAGGTTGCCCAGTTCCTTGCGCGCCACGGCGATCTGCTCGGCTTCGCTGCGTGCCACTCCGTCGGCCTCGGCGAGGTCGCCACCCAGGTACCAGACCCATTGGCCGTCGCTCGACGGGTGGGTGGTGACGGTAATGCGCGGCTTCGGCCCGCCGCCCAGGCAGTGGGCGTACAGCGGCTTGAGCCGAGGGCTCTTGAGCATGACCATGTGCAGCGGCCGGGTCTGCTGGCGCGGTTGCTCCAGGCCCAGGGTTTCGAGCAGCCCCGCGTTGCCTTCGCCGGCGCTGAGGACGATTCGCTGGGCGCGGATCTCGCGACCGTCCACGCGCAGGCCGACCCATTCATCGCCTTCGTCGATCGGCTGGATGTCATGTCCGGCCAGCAGGCTGTCGCCGGCCAGCTCGGCCAGGCGTGCGATCAGGCTGGGCACGTCCAGCACCAGTTCGGCCAGGCGATAGACCTTGCCCTTGAATTTCGGATGTTGCAGGGCGGCTGGCAGGGCATCGCCCTTGACCTGGTCGACGCGGCCACGCACGGCCTTGCTGGCGAAGAAACTGGTGAGGTTGCCGGCCAGGGTGCCGGGCGACCACAGGTAGTGGAATTCGGACAGCACGCGCACGCCGCTGAGGTCCAGCTCGCCGCTGCCGATCAGCGCCTCGCGCCAGCGCCGTGGCATGTCGGCGATGGCCTCGGAGGCGCCGGTCAGGGCACCATGCAGCGCATATTTGGCGCCGCCATGGATGATGCCCTGGGACTTCAGGCTTTGCCCGCCGCCCAGCGCGCCGCTTTCCAGCAGAATCGTGGCATAGCCCTGTTGGCGCAGGCGGGCATTGAGCCAGAGACCGGCGACACCGCCGCCGACGATCAGGACATCGGTACTGAGAGCTTGGGACATGCAACGAGGCTCATGGAAAACGGGTTGGCAGTATAACGTCCATGAAAAGCACTGAGGGTGGAAGTACGGTTCGGCGAGCTGTTTTCCGGCGTTGCTTGAGTTTTTTGGATGGCGGGAATGAGGCAATTGCGGACATTCGTTATTCCTCCGTCACTCCCGCGAAGGCGGGAGCCCAAAAAAGCGTTTCTGGATTCCCGCCTTCGCGGGAATGACGGAAGAACGAACGTCCGCTCCTGCCTCAAAGCGGCCCCGCACTCATCGCCATGTATCAATGCCCGCTGGCACCGGAGAACAGCTGGATCACCAGCACGCCGGAGATGATCAGGCCGATACCCAGCAGGGCGGGCAGGTCGAGCTTCTGGCCATAGATGAACAGCGAGGCGATGCTGATCAGGACGATGCCCAGGCCCGACCAGATGGCGTAGGTGACCCCCACCGGAATGCTCTTCATCACCAGGCTGAGCATCCAGAACGCCACGCCATAGCCGAGTACGGTAAGGGCCAGGGGAATCGGCTTGCTGAAGCCCTCGACAGCTTTCAGCGCCGTGGTGCCGATGACTTCCGCGGTGACGGCGATGGCCAGATAGATGTAAGCGTTCATGACAGCGCTCCGGTGAAATTGGCTGGCATTCTGGCATGAGCCGGGGACGACGGGTTGTTCTGCTTCCGTCGTGAATTGTCGTGGCGAACGACCTGGCTTGCAGCGAGGCGCGGACAGACCCTAAGCTGCGCGCCCATGAATAGACGCATCTACACCCTGCTGCTGCACCTGCTTGTGCCTTTGATTGTCCTGCGTTTGCTGTGGCGGGCCTGGAAGGCACCCGCCTATGCGCGGCGTATCGGCGAGCGTTTTGCCCTTGGCCTGCCGGCGATGAAAAAGGGCGGCATCTGGGTGCATGCGGTGTCGCTGGGCGAGAGTATCGCCGCCGCGCCGATGATTCGTGAGTTGCTGGCGCGCTACCCGCACTTGCCGGTGACCGTGACCTGCATGACGCCGACCGGCTCCGAGCGCATCCAGGCGCTGTTCGGTGATCGCGTTCAGCATTGTTACCTGCCTTACGACTTCCCTTGGGCCAGTGCGCGTTTCCTGCGGCGCATCCGTCCGCGCCTGGCGGTGATCATGGAGACCGAGCTGTGGCCCAACCATATTCACCGCTGTGCCCGCCGCGGCATTCCGGTGGTGCTGGCCAATGCCCGCCTGTCCGAGCGTTCGGCGCGTGGTTACGCGAGGTTGCGCAAGCTGACCGCGCCGATGCTCGCCGAGCTGGCGCTGATCGCCGCGCAGACCGAGGTCGAGGCCGAGCGCTTCCGCCAGCTCGGGGCGCGATCCGGCTGCGTCGAGGTGACCGGTTCGATCAAGTTCGACCTGACGGTCGATCCGGCGCTGCAGGTGCGTGCAACGCAGTTGCGGCAGGACTGGCAGGCCGCTGCGCGCCCGGTCTGGATCGCGGCGAGTACCCATGCCGGTGAGGATGAGATCGTTCTCGCGGCTCATCGTCAGGTGTTGGCGACCCATCCGCAGGCATTGCTGATCCTCGTGCCCCGCCATCCCGAGCGTTTCCAGGGTGTCTTCGAGCTGTGCCAGCGCGAAGGTTTCGCCACGCGACGGCGTTCCCTGGACGAGCCGGTGCTCGACGACACCAGAGTGTTGCTGGGCGATACCCTGGGTGAGTTGCTGTTCCTCTACGCCCTGGCCGACCTGGCTTTCGTCGGTGGCAGCCTGGTGCCCAATGGCGGGCACAACCTGCTGGAACCGGCGGCGCTCGGCAAGCCGCTGCTGAGTGGGCCGCACCTGTTCAATTTCCT
Source organism: Pseudomonas sp. LRF_L74 (assembly GCF_965644255.1). Taxonomy (NCBI): domain Bacteria; kingdom Pseudomonadati; phylum Pseudomonadota; class Gammaproteobacteria; order Pseudomonadales; family Pseudomonadaceae; genus Pseudomonas; species Pseudomonas sp. LRF_L74. The sequence goes on from NZ_CBFFRH010000006.1 coordinate 243,830, forward strand.
CGAGATCGCCATGCAGTTGCGTGGGGCTGGCGACTTGCTCGAAGTGGAAGATGTCGAGGGGCTGCAGCGTCAGGTGCGTTCGCTGTTCGACGAGCCGTCGCGGGCCGCTTCGATGGCCGATGCCGGCTTGAGTGTGATCAAGGCCAATCAGGGCGCCTTGGGCTTATTGCTGGCCGGGCTGGCTCGCCTGTTGCCGTCGAAATAGCGCGCGCAGGCTCATCCCGCCGAGGGCGACGACCAGGCACGGCAGCCACACCCAGCGGGCCTCGGACGCCAACACGACCAGGCCGCGCTCGGTGAAGAAGCCCTTCACGAAAGGCGAGACCTCGATGGGGCGCCAAGGCAGGAAGAAGCGCTGCTCACTCCACGGCCATAGCCAGGCTACGCCCATGCCGCCGTCGGTGGCGGCGTCGAGCAGGCTATGCGATGCGGTCGCCAGGCTGATCCAGGCGAAGGCCTTGAGCGGGCCGCAATGCAGCCCGCGGCAGCCGAGCGCGGCCAGCAGTCCCAGGATTCCCGCCAGTAGCAGCGAGTGACTGAAGCCGCGATGGCCGAAGGCATCGGCGTAGGCGATACCGAATTTGAATGCCAGCACATCGGCGTCCGGCAGCAGGGTTGCCAGCAATCCTGCGAGCAGCAGGCGTGGCGGAATCACACGTGGCCCGAGCGCCAGGCCGACTGCCAGGATCGGCAGCGGGTGGGTGATCAGGGTGGTCACTGGCGCTCGTGCATGCGCGCCAGCTGGCGCTCGAGCATGGACGGGTAGGGATCGAGCAGGCGTTCCACGCAACTGCTGCCTTCCGGGCTGGCGATGGCGCGGATACGGGCGCGCTGGCGCACCAGCGGGTCGTCGGCGATATGCCGTTGCACCAGCAGCAGGTTGCGGCTGTGCTGTGACAGCGCCAGGGCATCCTGGGCCAGCTCGCTGAGCAGCAGGTCGGTCTGGCTCGGCGGGTCCAGTTCGTCGCCGCTGGTCAGGCCCAGTTGCAACTGCAGGGTGAGGCCGCTGTCGGCCACCTCGATCTGCAGGGCATGGCCCAGGGCGCGCAGCAGTTCGCCACAGCACAGGGCATGGGTCAGGTAGTCGGCGCCGCTGCTCTGGGTGCCGAACAGCATCAGGCTGCTGCCGTCGTTGAGGGTGTAGAGCTTGCCCTGGTACAGCGACGCGGCCTGGTTCAGGCAGTCGCGATAGCGTTGCAGCAGATCCAGCAGGCGTGTGCGTGGCAGATGGCGCAGTTGTTCCTGAGCGCCCAGTTGCACGGCGAGGATGGCGCTATGGCCGGGGGGCCGGACGACCGGCGTCACCGGCGCCGGCGGGGCGTAGTCATCACGCAGGTCGGCGAAGGCGTCGTCTTCGTCTTCTTCGTCGTCGATGGACTGGCGCGGCGCGGCGTGCTCGTCATCGTCCTGCAGGTCGTCGACCTCGAAGGCCTCTTCGTCCAGCTCCTCGAAGTCCTCCTCGGGCTCGGCCGGCTGTGGCCTGGGCGGTACCAGGCGGGCCTGCAACTGGCGGGCGATGTCGCCGATCTCGTCCTGGCGGCCGGCGCCAGGAGCCGGATCGTCCGGGTCGCGCAGCCAGACCCGCAGTTGCAACAGCGGCGTGGAAATATAGCGGCCCAGGCGCAGGCTCAGCGACAGGGTCAGGGCCAGCAGGATCAGGCTGATCAGCCCCATGCTCTGCAGGCTGACGGTCATCGGTTGCTGGAACTGCGCCATGTCGAGGCTGATGCGCAACTGACCGGCCATGACCTCCTGGAAGGTGATGGAGGTCGAGTACAGGCCTTCGTTATCGTCGCCGAGTAGGCTGTGGCTGGGGCGCGATCCGGCCTCGGCGAGAACACGGCCATCGGTGCTGTAGATGGCGGCGTGGGCGACCAGCGGATTCTTCACCAGATTGCTGAGCAGTACATTGAGGCTGAGGATGTCGTTCGACACCAGCAGTTCGGTGGCCGACGCGGCGGTCTGCGCGGTCAGGCTCTGGCCAACGGCCTCGGCCTGCTGCTGCATGGCCTGCTTGAACTGCATACCCATGACCCAGGCATAGATCAGCAGGGCCAGGGCGACCAGCACCAGGCTGTGACTGGCGATGCGCAAGGCAAGGGGAATCCGCCGCTGACGCAGTGCATTGAAGAGCAGCAGGAAGAAATTATCGGGTTTGACCTGAGAGGGCCGGTTCACAGAGCGCGGCTCTTATGGCAATTGAATTGCCGCGCAGTATACCGGCCACCCCTTGGGGGTCAAACGTCGCACGTGCCCTGTCATCGATGAACTGGGTAGAATGTGGCCCTTTTCACGGGTTCAAGAGCCTTCCCGCGATCTTGCGAGCCAGAGATGAACGGTGGCGAAAAGGACTGAGGCACGGTCGGAGTCGCGGGCGACTTTACTGCACATGCCGCAGTCGTTTTCAGCGCTGTTTGGCCAAGCGTGGGCAGGTTCCGAGGGCCGTTGCCTCATCAAGTATCTGGAGTGAACCGTGCGCGAAATCGTCCTGATCAATATCACCGGGGAAGACCGACCCGGCCTGACCGCCGCCATTACTGGCGTGCTGGCCCAGGGCGGCGTGAATATCCTCGATATCGGCCAGGCCGTGATCCACGACACCCTGTCGTTCGGCATTCTGGTGGAAATCCCGGATACCGCGCAGGCCTCCTCGGTACTCAAGGATGTCCTGTTCAGCGCCTACAAGCTGGACCAGCAAGTGCGTTTCACCCCGGTTGCCGAGGCGGACTACCAGCAGTGGGTCGACGGGCAGGGCAAGCCGCGCTACATGGTCACTCTGCTGACGCGCAAGGTTACCGCCGAGCAGTTGCAGCGGGTCAGCTCGATCACCGCCAAGTACGGCCTCAATATCGACCATATCGACCGTCTGTCCGGACGCATGCCGCTGGACATGCCGGCCGACCAGGGCAAGGGCTGCATCGAGTTCTCCGTGCGTGGCGAGCCGGCCGACGCGGCCGCGCTACGTGCCGAGTTCCTCAGCGTGGCCCAGGAACTGAACGTGGATATCGCCTTCCAGCGTGATTCGGTGTTCCGCCGCAACCGCCGCCTGGCGGTGTTCGACATGGATTCGACGCTGATCGAGGCCGAAGTCATCGATGAGTTGGCCAAGGCGGCCGGCGTCGGTGATCGTGTCGCCGAAATCACCGAGCGCGCCATGCGTGGCGAGCTGGATTTCCGCGCCAGCTTCAAGGAGCGCCTGGCACTGCTGCAGGGCCTGTCCGAAGACGTGCTGATCGATATCGGCGCGTCGCTGCGCCTGACCGAAGGTGCCGAAGTGTTGTTCGCCGAACTCAAGCGCCTGGGCTACAAGACCGCCATCCTGTCCGGCGGCTTCACCTATTTCGCCAAGCAGTTGCAAGCCAAGCTGGGCATCGACTACGTGTTCGCCAACGAGCTGCAGATCGTCGATGGCAAGGTCACCGGCGTGGCGGTCGAGCCGATCGTCGACGCTCAGCGCAAGGCTGACCTGCTGCGTGAACTGGCCGAGCGCGAAGGCCTGCGCCTGGAGCAGACCATCGCCGTGGGCGACGGCGCCAACGACTTGCCGATGCTGGCCCTGGCCGGCCTGGGCGTGGCGTTCCGGGCCAAGCCGCTGGTCAAGCAATCGGCCAAGCAGGCCATCTCCACCCTGGGGCTGGACGGCATTCTCTATCTGCTGGGCTTTCGCGACCGCGATGGGCAGGAATGATGGACATAAAGGTAAGGGCGTCGGGCCATTTCAGGCCTGCCGCTTTTGCCTCGGGCTGGTCCGCCTTCATTCATCCGCCGAGAAGTCGTAATCCATCGACTGGCTCGGCCCCTGCAGATAATGGCCCTGGATGTAGTTGACTCCAGCCTGCCACAGGGTCGCCAGGACACTGGCGCTTTCCACGTAGGGAACGATGGTCAGCTTGGCCTGGGCGTGCAGGCTGGCAAGCATGACCTTCAGCGTTTCCTGGTTCTCCGCCTGGCTCAGGTCCTGGATGAAGGAACCGTCGATCTTGACGAAGTCGACGGTCAGGTGTTTCAGCGTATTGAACGGGTTGAGCGCACAGCCGAACTGGTTGAGCGAGACCTTGCAGTGCAGCTCGGCAAGCCCTTGGGTGAGGGCCTTGGCCTGCTTCAGGTAGGTGACCGCGTCGGCCTCGCCAAGCTGGAACGCCAGGGCATCGGAAGGCAGGCGCGCGGCCTTCAGTGCCGCGCCGAGCCAACTGAGCAGGGTCGGGTCCTGCAGGCTGTTGCTGGACAGGTTGATGAACAGGCGGGTTCTGTTGCCCTTGCTGCGGTGGTCGGCCAGCAGTTTGATCGCGTTGAGGATCACCCAGCGGTCGAGCTTGCTGCCCAGTCCCGACTCCTGCGCCGCGGCGAGGAATTCGGCCGGCGGGACTTCCTCGCCCTTGGGATTGACCAGGCGCAGCAGGACTTCATAGTGCTCGTCGTTGTCGCCGCGCAGGCTGATGATCGGCTGGAACAGCAGGCGGAAACTGTTGTTGTCCAGGGCTTGCTGGACAATCGCGGTGATGTTGCCACGGTTGGCGGCGGCGGCCAGTTCGTCGGCCGGGTCATACAGCTTGAGACCGTTGCCGTCGCTGAGCTCCTCGGCGCAACGGTGGGCCCGGTCGAATGCATCCTGGGCCTTGGTGGTGGTCTCGTTGAGGCCGGCCACGCCGATGGACAGGGTGGCCTGGACGGTACGGCCATTGATGTCGAAGAGGTTGCCTTCGACGTCCTTGAGCAGCTTTTTCAAGGCGTCGATGGTGTGCTCTGGCGCGATGCCAGGGAGCAGGATGGCGAATACGTCATCGCTGAAACGGGCCACCTCGGCATGCTTGCCAAAGTGCTTGCGCAGCAGTTGGGCCAGGTCGGTGAGCAGCAGGTCGGTGTCGGCCAGGCCGATCTCGCCTTGCAGTTGGGTATAGCGATCGACGCGCAGGTAGGCGAGTGTCGCGACCTGGCCATCGGTGACGACGCGCTGGGCGGCGGCATCCATCAGTTCGAGGAAGTGGGTGCGGTTGAACAATCCCGTGACCAGGTCCTGGCTGCTGATTTCACGCAGCTTTTCTTCCAGTTCGGCGTTGTCGGTCTCGTTGCGTATCACCACCTGGATGCACGGCTCGCTGTCATAGGTCGCCTGCGACAGGCTCATGCGGGCCTGGAAGCGCTGGCCGTCGGCCCTGACCCAGTGGCAGGTCAGCTCGGAGGCGCTTTCCTCGCTGCTGTAGTTCTTCAGCAAGTCCTTGAAGGCTGCCTGGTCGGCCGAGTCGATCAGGTCGATCATCGGCATGCCTTCCAGCTCTTCGCCGTCTTCATAGTCGAACAGTTGCAGGTAGGCACGGTTGGCATAGATGTGCATGCCGTCGTGGACGTAGGCAATGGCATCCACAGAGCTGTCGAGCAGCAACTGGCAGCGTTTCTCCGCTTCGCGCAGGCTGACTTCCGCCGCACGCCGGGCGCGGCGTTCCTCGAGGTTGGCCAGTTCGCGGTTGGCGACCAGGATCAGGCGCTCGTCCTCGCCCTGGGGCACGGCATCCTGGGCGCCCAGGGCCAGGGCCTCGGTGATGTCATCGGATTCATTGCCGGCGGTCAGGTGGATGACCGGCAGATCCTTGGCCTGGCGGCGGATTGCGGTGATCGCTTCGTGGGGGGCGAGATGCTCGCTGCTTGGTGCCGTGATCAACAAGTCCCAGGGCTGTTGCAGGGTCTCGGCGAGGTCTTCGCTGGAGGTCAGGCGGTGAACGCGGGTTGCGCGGCCAGCATTGCGGAACAGGCTGACGAGGCGCTCGGCCTCGTTCTGTGAATCCTCGAGAATGAGCAGGCGGATAGTCTTTCGTTCGATAGCCATGGGTTACTTCTGAGAACCTGTTCAAAGTCTGCTGCGCGTCGGTCATGCCGCGTTGAAATCGAGCTTGGGTACGCGTCCAGGCCAGGCGCCCCCATCAAATGCTCGTTTACAACACGTAAATTCAAGCGCGAGCCCAGTACCTTCTTCGCTCGATTCGCGGGACCGCCTTCGGTCTTGCCTGGCTCTAGCCCGCGAGGCTTTGACCGGTTCTTAAAGTGCCGAGCAAGGGGTGAAAAAGGCGACAGACGGGGGAGCCTACAGAGACTTCCAGAGTGAGTCAAAGTCTTCATCCCCGCTCTTGCTGGCGGTTTGCGAGGCTGTGACAGGTGTCCCGGGCGTGGTGTTTTCCTCGTCAAGTTTTCGGTATTCGAACTGGCTGAAACTGCCCGTGCTGGTCTGGCGACGCACCAGGATGGCGCGGGTTTCTTCGCCATTGAGGTTGATCGTGACCTTGTTGCTTTCCTGGAATGGCAGGCGTGGGGTGATCAGGGTCGCCGGGCGCGAGATGGCGCTGATCGCCGGCAGCAGCAGGGCGCGCAGGAACTGGCTGCTCTGCTCGCTCTTGCGCACCAGTTGCAGGCCGCAGGGCTGGGCCAGCGGTGCGATCAGCTCGATGCCCATCTGCGTGCCGCCGCCGCGGACCTGGCGAATCCAGCGCACCACACCGACGCTCCAGGCCTGGCCGGGGGTGTCCTGAATGGCGATCACTTCGCCGGCCTGCATCTGCCCGGGGACTTCCTTGGGCCAGCTCAGGCAATAACCGCCGGGGCTGTGGTTGACGATACCCAGCTCGAAGAGCGGATAGGCATCACCCTGCTTGTCCTGCTCGGGTTCGTCTGCGATCGGCTTGTGGTACTTGATTTCTTCGAAGGGCAGGCCGTTTTCCCAGTCGTTGTTGCCAGGCTGTGCATCGAAGGCATTGGACCAGATGTCCGGCGCGCCGCTGACCGGTTTGAACTGTACGCTTTGCGGCGCCTCGGGCAGCTTGAGCTGGTCGCTGAAACTGCGCTTGCCGCCGAGGAAGAAGTGCACGGCGCTCATGCCGATGCACAGGGTCAGGCTGCCGCGCCCGGGGTTGCGCTGGAAGGTGCGCGCGGCGATATCGCCCCAGGCCGAGCCAAGGTGCTGGAGCAGGTCTTCACTGATGTTTTCCGGGACCCGCAGGAGTTTGTCGTTGCGGTCCTTGGCGTCGGTCAGCAGGTATTCCTTGATCGAGTCGACCAATTGATGAGGGTCGAGGCCGAGCATGTGTTGGCGCTCGCCATCCTTGAACAGCGAGCGATAACGGGGCGGGCCGTCCTGCTGGGGCAGGAAGGCGAACAGGCTGTATGGATCATCGGCCGGCAGCAGCCGGGCGTGCAGGCTCCAGCCTTCGAGTGCTTCCGCCAGGCGGGCGATGCTGTTCTGGCGCAGTTGATTGCAACGTGCACAGCCCAGCAGCAGGGCGGCGAGGTAGACCTGCTCCTGGCTCAGGCCCTTGCCATCCTGGGCCAGCCTGTCGGCGATCTGTCCCTTGTGCAGGCCGAACTGGCGGGCGATGGCATGCAGTTGGTGCAGTTCCAGCCACAGGCCTTCGGGAACCGGACAGTAAAGCTGGCTTGAGCGCACCAGGGGGCCATACAGGCTGTGGCTGGCACGTTGCAGCGCGGCGGCGAGAATCTGCGCGCGGTCCTTGCTGAAACGATCCGCCACGCGCGTGATGATCAGCTTGTAGCCGATCGCCAGATGGTTCTGCAGGGCCTGGCACAGGTTGGCGACCTTGCGCGGGCGTTCGTCGAGGACGATGGACTGGTTGAGGAAATGGCGCTCCAGGTGAGTGCAGACGAAGTACACCTCGGGGCGCAGCAGTTCGAGCAGTTGCAGGCGGATGTCGACCGGAGTGATCACCTGGTTGAGTTCGACCAGGCTCTGGTACAGCTGGCGAGCGGTTTCGCCGATGTTCGCCTTGGGCAGACCGGCAATCCAGCGTTTGAGGTCACGCGGGCTTCCGTCGCAGAAGGAAAGACCCTGCTTGTCGGGGACCGGAACGCGCAAATGCTTGTGTGGGCTCGTCTTGTCCATGCGGGATCTAGTACAGGCTCAGGCTTGGAATGTACGGAACTCTAGCAGCATCCTGACGGCGGTGCAGCCGTCGGGGCTGGGTAGGCTTTCTCATGGCCGTGGCGGCGTGCCAAAGCCCAGGGGCTCAGGTGCGTGGCAGGGCAAGCGCCTCGCCCATGCGCACCGGGGTGCCGGACGCCAGGCCTGCGTTCCATTCGACCTGGTGCGGAGCGAACAGCACGATGGCCGTCGAGCCCAGTTTGAAGCGCCCGAGTTCCGCGCCTTTTTCCAGGTGGATCGGGCCGCGTGCCGCCTCATCGTAACGGACGCTCTTCAACTGGCGCCTGGGTGGCGTGACCAGGCCGGCCCAGACCGTCTCGATGCTGGCGACGATCATGGCGCCGACCAGCACCACCGCCATCGGGCCGCGTTCGCTATCGAACAGGCAGACCACGCGCTCGTTGCGGGCGAACAACTCCGGGACATTCTCCGCCGTGGTCTGGTTGACCGAGAACAGGCGGCCCGGCACATAGACCATTTCGCGCAGGGTGCCGGCCAGCGGCATGTGTACGCGGTGATAGTCCTTGGGCGACAGATAGACGGTCGCGAAATCACCGCCCATGAATGGCGCTGCGCGCTGCGCGTCGCCCCCGAGCAGCTCCAGCACGCTGAAGCTGTGGCCCTTGGCCTGGAAGATGCGGCCTTGCTCGATGGGGCCGAGCTGGCTGATGGCTCCGTCGGCGGGGGAGAGGATCGCGCCGGGCGTCTGGTCCAGCGGACGGGCGCCTTCTTTCAGGGCGCGGGTGAAGAAGTCGTTGAAGTGAGCGTAGGCGGAGAGGTCCTCGACCTGTGCTTCGTTCATGTCGACCTGGTACTGGCGGGCGAACCAGCCGATCAGACGATTCTTGAACCACGCTGCGCGGCATTCGGCGGCGCAGCCGATCAGGCGCGACAGCAGGTGATGGGGCAGCAGGTACTGGCTGAGGATAAACAGGCACTGTTTCATCGATATTCCTTGTTGAGCTCCGTTCTCAGAACCTGCTCACGATCTCGCGAGCTAGAGATAAACGGTGGCGAAAACGGCTGAGGCATGGTCGGAGTCGCGGGCGACTTTACGTATTGTAAATGAGCATGCCGAAGCGGTTTTCAACGCCGTTTAGCCGACGCGCAGCAGATCGTTAGCAGGTTCTCAGCGTTCGACGGGTGTGTCGGGGTGATTGCCCCATTCGGACCAGGAGCCGGCGTAGGCCTTGACTCGCGGATACCCCAGCGCCTTGGCCACCAGGTAGGTGAAGCCGGAGCGGCGATGGGTCTGGCAGTGGGTGATGATTTCCTTGTCGGGGGTGATGCCCTTCTGTTCGAGGAGCTGGCGGATGTCCGTGCGAATGCGCAGGTCGCGGTCGGGGTCCATGCCGTCGGTCCACTCGAAATGGCGGGCGCCGGGAAGGTGACCGCCTTTGGCCGCTAGCACCTTCTCGCCGCGGAATTCCTCGGCGCTGCGGGCATCCCAGATCGCCAGGTCATTGGCACCGAGGCGCTGGCGCAGGTAATCGAGGGTGGCGGTCGGTTCGTCGTGCAAGGTCAGGGTGACCGGCGCGCTGCCTGCCGGTGGCACTTCGCTGGAGACAGCGCGGTCCTCGCCGAGCCAGGCCTTCAGGCCGCCGTTGAGGAAGTGGTAATACGGATGGCCGATCACATCGAGCAGCCAGATGAAGCGTCCCGCCCAGCCACCGCCTTCGTCGTCGTAGACCACGTAGACCGCGTCGGCGCGATGGCCGAGTTCGGCGAACAGCGCCTGCAATTGTTCGAGGTCAGGGGCCAGTCCTGGCGCGGGCGGCGTGCCGCGCTGGGTGCGCTTGCCATCGATGAAGCGCGCACCGGGGATGTGTCCGGCGTCGTAGCGGGCGGCGCTGCTGAGGTCGACCAGAATCAGCTCTGGCGCGTCCAGGCGGGCGGCAAGGTCGGCCGGTTCGATCACCAGCGGCAAGGTGGAGAATGCGGACATGCTGAACCTGTGGCAATCAATGGAAAGGGCGAATTGTATAGGAAACGGCAGTGGCTTGAGGATGAGTGGCAACGCCGCCTGGGCCGGAGTGAACATCCGAGGCGCCCGGCAACGCATTCACGCTGGAAACGCTTCCCGCTTCAGGTTTTCCTGGCGAACGTCGCCAACGCTCGTTCGATGCACTGTGCGGTCTTGCCAAAGGCCTGAAACACATTGTCGCTTATTTCCAGGCCGCCCTGGTCGGCAACGATCAGCATCACCACCCGCTCGTTGCTGGCGATCGAGCGCAGCAGCAGGTGTTCGCTGGGAAACAGGGCTTTCAGGCTGCCGGGCAACAGGGCCGAGAACTTGGCGATATTGGCGGGGGTCAGGCGCAACTGGCCCGGCTTGCTCAATAGATGCTTGAGCACCTGGCTGGTCGCTGGATCGAGGCGCAGTTGCGCCGCTTCCTTCACCAGGCCAACGGCCTGCTGGGCCATCAGGCGGCTCTGGCTGCGGTCGGCCAGAAGAATCAGCGTGCGCGACATTCCGCCGGCTTCCAGTGCCAGGCGGGCGCATTCGGTCAGTTGCAGGACATTACTGAACGGTGACGGGGTGGCCAGCAGGCGGGTGCACTGTTCCTTCCACACGTTGGGTTCGGTCTTCGCCGGCTTGGGGGGCTGCTTGCTGCGCAGGCGGCAATCGCTCCATGGCCAGATCAGGGCGAGGGCCGGATGCCAGAGGCCTGTGACGCTGTGCTGGCGTGCGCTGCTGACGGCATGCTGATGGATGAGTTGCTGGACTTCGCCCAGCGGCACCTGCAGATACAGCCCCGTCAGTTGTTGCCAGCGCAGGGTGTGGGGCGCGCTCCAGTTCTGGTGGCTGGAGATGGCCAGGCCGTTGGCCAGCAGGATGCTGTTGGCCGGCTGGGTGAGCCAGCGCCGCAGGTTGGGATCGGCGTCGAGCATCTGCTGCTGGTGCAACGGGTGCTCGTTGTCGTGCGCGATGTGCAAGGCCTGCACCAGCAGGCGCCGGTCATGGCCCAGCAGGCGATAGCCCTGGACTATCCATTCCGGCAGGCGCCAGCGTTGGGCGACGGTCAGGCCCAGTTGGATAACCGAGACGCCGAGCAGCTCACGCTCGACCCGTCTGGCGGATTCGCCGTCGCCGAGGACCCGGCGTTCCCACTGCTCGAAGTAGTGAGGGTAGGCGTACACCAGTGGCCAGAACGGAGCGAGGAACAGCAGGCTGTTCCAGTGGATTTCCTGCCACAGCCGGGCCAGGCGCGAGGCGAACAGGCCGCTGGCCTGCTGCGAGGCGTGATGACTGATCAGTTGCAGTTGGGCGAGTGCCTGGGGAGGCGGCTCGTTACCGAGCGGCGGCATCTGCGAGACGATGGATTCGGCGCGTTTAAGGCCCAGGCGGTTGAGGGCGACCTCGAGGCTTTCCGACGGCTCGCTGAGGCTGTTGCTGCTTCGATTTGCCGCACGCAGCAAGCCGAGGGCGATGGTCGGGCTGTTCTGGATCAGGTCGGCGATGTCGCGTAGCGAGCGGCGATTGTCGAGCATCGCCCGGCGCACCCGTTCCTGCTGCGTGCTGTCCACGGGCAGGCGTACGCCGTCGAGCTCCTTGAGCCAGGCGTCGAGGGTGCGTGGTGCGTTTTTCGTAGTAGGCATGCAGGTCCGGCCAAAACTGGCTTTTCGCAATAAGTGGCTATAGTCTGGCGCAATAGTTCCGACAAATAGAAGAGCCCGCATGCGGGCCCCTTGAAACCGACCTCTGCAAGCTCATCTACATGGCAAAAATCATCGGCATCATCGTCGTATTCGCCAGCGTCCTTGGCGGCTACGTGCTTTCTCACGGCAAGATTGCCGCCCTTATCCAACCCTTCGAGGTGATGATCATCGGCGGCGCGGCGTTGGGCGCATTCCTGCAGGCCAACCCGGGCAGTGCATTCATGCACATCCTGAAGAAGTCGCTGAAGATGTTTTCTTCGCGCTTCACCCATGCGTTCTACCTGGAAATCCTCAAGCTGCTCTACGAAATCCTCAACAAGAGCCGCCGCGAAGGCATGATGGCCATCGAGGCCGACGTCGAGGACCCAGCCGCCAGCCCGATCTTCAGTAAATATCCGGGCATCCTCAAGGATACGCGGATGACCGAGTTCATCTGCGATTACCTGCGCATCATGTCGTCCGGCAACATGGCACCCCACGAACTGGAGGGCCTGTTCGACATGGAGTTGAACGGCCTGAAGGAGGAACTCGACCACCCTGCCCACGCCGTGGCGCGGATTTCCGATGGCCTGCCAGGCTTCGGGATCGTCGCGGCTGTATTGGGTATCGTGGTGACCATGGCCCTGCTCGGCGAAGTGGCCCAGGCCGAACTCGGCGTGCACGTCGGCGCGGCCCTGGTCGGAACCTTCCTCGGGATTCTCGCCGCCTATGGCTTCTTCGGCCCGCTGGCGGTCAGCCTGGAGCACGACGCCAAGGAAGAGCTGAACGTATTCGAAGCGATCAAGGCCTGCCTGGTGTCCTCGGCTTCCGGCATGCCACCGACGCTGGCCGTCGAGTTCGGGCGCAAGGTGCTGTATCCGGCGCACCGGCCCAGCTTCAGCGAGCTTGAGCAGGCGATGCGCGGTAGCTGACGGATATGGAAAACAACCAGCCGATTATCGTAAAGCGGATCAAGAAGACCGCTGCCGGGCACCATGGCGGTGCCTGGAAGATCGCCTTCGCCGACTTCGCCACGGCGATGATGGCGTTCTTCCTGGTGTTGTGGCTGATGTCCTCGGCTACGCCGGAGCAGAAGAAGGCCATCTCCGGCTACTTCCAGGACCCGGTCGGCTTCACCGAAAGCGCCAGCCCTTACGTCATTGACCTGGGCGGCACGCCCACGCCGGCGCCGGACCGCACCCTCAATCCCGATCTCAAGGATTCGCCGGACGCGCCGGACTCCTCGGTGGATTCGATCAATGACATCAAGGAAACCAAGCCGGATGTCGACGAAGCCGAGAAGCTCGCTGAGCAGATCGAGAAGGAGCGCCTGGAACTGTTGCTCAAGGAGCTGCAGACCAAGATCGACGAGAATCCGCAACTGCAGAACTTCAAGGATCAGATCCTGCTGGAGATCACCCAGGACGGCCTGCGCATCCAGATCACCGACGCCGACAACCGGCCGATGTTCAACCTGGGCAGTGCACAGTTGCAGACCTATTTCGAGGACATCCTGCTGACCCTGGCCGAGACCATCAGGGAAGTGCCGAACAAGATCAGCATCAGTGGCCATACCGACGCCAAGCCGTATTCGGGCAAGGGCGACTTCGGCAACTGGGAGCTCTCGGCCAACCGTGCCAACGCCGCGCGGCGGGCCCTGGTGGCCGGCGGTTATCCGGATGACAGCGTGGCGCGTGTCGTCGGGTTCGCCTCGTCGGCGTTGTTCGACCGCACCGATCCGTTCAATCCGGTCAACCGGCGCATCGATATTGTGGTCCTGACCAAGAAGGCCCAGCGCGCCATCGAAGGTGGCCAGGAGAGCGATCCGGGCGAAGCGTTGCCGCCAACCGAAAGTGCGCCGCCAGCCCAGGGCGCCGCGCCGGCCGCCAGTGCTCAGCCGCAATCCAGGCAGAAATTGAATATCTTCGAGCAGGGCGCGCTGAAGTTCGACGATGTGAAGGAGTGATGAAAAAGCCGCGAGAATCGCGGCTTTTTCATCAGTAGTCGGACTCGGGCAGGCTGGCGATGATGTGCCGGTAACTGGCCATGCGCTGAGGCTGAATACGGCCCTCTTCCAGGGCCATGAGCAGTGCGCAGCCAGGTTCGCGGTCATGTTTGCAGTCGCGGAAGCGACACGTGCCGAGCAGATCCTTGAACTCGATGAAGCCGGCTTCCACGTCGTCGCGGCTGACGTGGCCAAGGCCGAATTCGCGAATGCCGGGGGAGTCGATCAGCTCGCCGCCAGCCGGGAAGTGGAACAGGCGGGCCGTGGTGGTGGTGTGGGTGCCTTTGCCGGTCAGTTCGGACAGCTCGCCGACCCGCGTGTCGACACCTGGAAGCAGGCTGTTGACCAGGGATGATTTGCCGACCCCGGATTGCCCGACGAACACGCTGACGTGACCATCCAGCCTGGCCTGCAACTCGTCCATGCTGGTGCCCTTGTGGGCGGATACTTCGAGCAAGGGGTAGCCGAGCTGGTGATAGGTATCCAGCAGCGGGTCCAGATGGCGGGCGTTGTCTTCGTCGATCAGGTCGGCCTTGTTCAGCAGCAGCAGCGGCTGGATACCCGCATGTTCAGCGGCAATCAGGTAGCGGTCGATCAGGTTGGCGTGGGCGTGGGGCAGCGGCGCGAAGACGATGACGATCAGGTCGACGTTGCCGGCTACCGGCTTGAGCTGGCCGCGCATGTCCGGGCGGCACAGCTCCGAGGTGCGCGGCAACTGTGCGACGATCACTCCGTTGCCCTGGTTGCCGGCGCGCCAGACCACGCGGTCGCCGGTCACCAGTGCCGGCAGGTTGGCGCGCAAGTGGCAACGCTGCACCTGACCGGCCAGCTCGCCCTCCAGCGCCTCGACCTCGACCTGCACGCCGAAGTGGGCGATGACCAGGCCCGTCTGTTCCGGGCCCAGGTCGCCACCCTCCAGCTCGTCGAGCATGCGCGCTTCACGCTTGGCGGCCCGCGCCGCGCGTTCTTCCTGGACCTTTTCGATGCGCCAGTTCTGGCGGCGGGTGAGTTGGCGTTTGGCCATGCTGATTCCGGGGGCGATAAACGGCGGCGAGTTTAGCACGGGCTCAACAAGCGAACGTTTGCAAACGCCTCGTGCCCGCTGATCGGGCGGTCTGGATTGCCAATGCTTTTCCTCGAATGCCGGAGTTGGTAAAACTGCGGCAGATTTCCAGGACAAGCCGATGACTAGCGTTTCACCCCTTCGCTTCCCCGCTGCCCGTGCTCTTCTTGCCCAGGGGCTGGCTTTGTCGATCATGGCCGTCGTGGTCTGGGGGCTGGCCACGTTGTTCTCGACGCGCCTGCCGATCTGGCTGGCGGCGATTTTCCTGGGGCTGCTGGCCGCCGTCATCGGGGACTGCCTGGGGCTGCGCCGCTGGTGGTTGCCGATCAACCTGGTCTTCGTTCCCGCGCTGTTGGCGCTGCAGAGTCGAGCGCTGCCGTCCGCCTGGCTGCTGGCCGCATTCGTGGCGCTCCTGCTGGTCAACTGGAACAGCTTCCGCGAGCAGGTGCCGCTCTACCTGAGCGGTGCGCGAACGCGGCAACAATTGTGTGAGCGGCTGGCGCAATTACCGGCGGACTTTCGTTTTATCGACCTTGGCTGTGGCCTGGGGGCGACGCTGGTCGAGATCGCCAGGCGTTACCCACAAAGCCAGGTGGTCGGCGTGGAAACCGCGCCGCTGGTGTTCCTCGTCGCCTGGCTACGCTGCCTGCCCTGGGGTAACTGCACGGTGCGTTACCGCAGCCTGTGGGATGAGCATCTGCAGCCTTATGACGTCGTCTATTGCTTCCTCTCGCCGGCGCCGATGCCGCGCCTGTGGCGCAAGGCCCGTGAACAGATGCGTGGCGGCGCGTTGCTGATCAGCAACAGCTTTGCCATTCCCGAGGTGCCGGCCCATGAGGTCATCGAACTCAACGATTGGCGCGATTCGCGACTGTTGATCTGGCGGCTCTAGAGGCGACAGGCTGCTAAACTGTGCACCTGAATCGAGGAGTGCATTGCATGCCACAGAACGCCAGCAACCTGATCTGGATCGACCTGGAAATGACCGGGCTTGAGCCGGAGCGGGACGTCATCATCGAGATGGCGACCATCGTTACCGACAGCGAACTCAACATCCTGGCCGAAGGCCCGGTCATCGCCGTGCACCAAAGCGACGAGCTCCTCGCCGGCATGGATGAGTGGAACACCCGCACCCATGGCGAGAGCGGCCTGACCCAGCGCGTACGCGAAAGCCGCATCAGCCAGGCGGAGGCGGAGGCGCAGACCATCGCCTTCCTCGAACAGTGGGTACCCAAGGGCAAGTCGCCGATCTGCGGCAACAGCATCGGCCAGGATCGACGCTTCCTGTACAAGTACATGCCGGCGCTGGAGTCGTACTTCCATTACCGCTACCTGGATGTCTCGACCCTGAAGATCCTTGCCGGCCTGTGGGCGCCGCAGCTCAAGGACGGTTTCCAGAAGCAGGGCAGCCACCAGGCACTGGACGATATCCGCGAATCCATCGCCGAGCTCAAGTACTACCGCGAGCATTTCCTCAAGGTCTGATCGCTGTGAAAGTGCCAGGCCCGTCGCATTAGGATGGGCTTATCGCCTCAGCTTCCGTGCCTGTGCAGCGCCCAGCCGACGTGCTCGCGGACCAGCTCCGACGGATGATCCCGCCGTGCCTGCAAGGCCTCGATGACTGGAATGCTCGACGGCGCATTGCCCAGGCCGACCGCCAGGTTGCGCAGCCAGCGCTCGTAGCCGGCACGGCGCAGGGGGGAGCCTTCGGTACGGCTGAGGAACTCCTCTTCGCTCCAGCGGAACAGCTCGCTCAGTTCGGCGTTGTCCAGGCCGTGGCGTGGCTGGAAGTCACCCTGCTCGGTGGGGCGGGCGAAGCGGTTCCACGGGCAGACCATCTGGCAGTCGTCGCAGCCGAACACCCGGTTGCCGATCAGCGGCCGCAGATCGAGGGGAATGCTGCCCTTGTACTCGATGGTCAGGTAGGAAATGCAGCGCCGGGCGTCCAGTCGATAAGGCCCGACGAAGGCGTTGGTCGGGCAGATATCCAGGCAGGCGGTGCATTTGCCGCAGTGCTCGCTGCCATGCGGCGCATCGATTGGCAGCGCCATGTCGATGAACAGCTCGCCAAGGAAGAACCAACTGCCGGCCTTGCGATTGAGCGCCAGGGTGTTCTTGCCGATCCAGCCCAGCCCGGACTTCTCGGCGATGGCCTTTTCCAGCACTGGCGCGCTGTCGACGAAGGCGCGGTAGCCGAACGGGCCGATTGCCTGCTGCACGCGCTCGGCCAGTTGCTGCAGGCGCTTGCGGATCAGCTTGTGGTAGTCGCGGCCCAGGGCATAGCGCGAAACGTAGGCTTTTTCCGGCTGGGCCAGGCACTCGCTCATGCGCGTGTCGCCGGGCAGGTAATCCATGCGCAGGGAGACTACGCGCAACGTCCCCGGCACCAATTCGTCCGGGCGGGAACGTTTGCTGCCATGGGCGGCCATATAGTCCATCTCGCCCTGGTAGCCGGCGTCCAGCCAGCGTTGCAGGTGCTGCTCGTGTTCGCCCAGTTCCACGTCGGTAATGCCCACCTGCTGGAAGCCGAGTTCGCGCCCCCACGCCTTGATGGCGAGGGCAAGTTCGACGAGGTCGGGTGTGGCGGGATGCATGACAGGCTGAAACCGGGAACGAGGTGCGTATAATTCTGCCACTTTATGGGCATCAGCCCCAATCGGAAGCCTGTGGATATGCCGACAGACGAGACGTCACTGCCGTTGCCTTTATATAGCGCCGCACAGATTCGAGCGCTGGACGCCCGCCTGATCGATGCCGGTACGCCTGGTTTCGAACTGATGCGGCGTGCCGCCCATGCCATCTGGCGTGCCCTGCGTCGCCGCTGGCCGCAGGCCGATTCGCTGACCGTGCTGGCCGGCTCGGGCAATAACGCCGGCGACGGTTATCTGATCGCCACGCTGGCGCACAAGGCCGGCTGGTCGGTGCAGGTGCTGAGCGCGGGTGGAATCGACAAGCTGAAGGGAGATGCGGCTCTCGCCTACGATGAAGCCAAGGGGCTCGGCGTTTCGATCCTTCCATGGAGCGCGCAGGCGCAATTGCAGGGCGTTCTGGTCGACGCCTTGCTCGGTACTGGGTTCCAGGGCGATTTGCGTGAGCCTTACGCGGCGATCATCGAGCGCATCAATGCCAGTGGTCTGCCGGTGCTGGCCGTGGATATCCCTTCCGGGCTGCATGCCGATAGCGGTACGGTGGCGGAGCACGCGGTGCGTGCCGATCTCACCGTTACCCTGATCGGCCTCAAGCTCGGTCTGTTCACAGGTGATGCTCCGGACTGGGTAGGTGAATTGCAGTTCGCTGACTTGCAGGCCGATCCAAGGATCGTCGCGGCGCACCCGTCAAGCGCTGTGCGTCTGGCTGGCGACGCTCTGCCGCGGTTGGCTCCGCGTTCGCTGACCTCGCACAAGGGGCGCTTCGGCCACCTGCTGGTGATCGGCGGTGACCATGGCATGGGCGGCGCTACGTTGTTGAGTAGCGAGGCGGCTTTGCGCGCCGGTGCGGGCATGGTGTCGCTGGCGACCCGTCCTGAACATGTTGCGGCATCCCTGACGCGTCATCCGGAAATCATGTGCCACGCCATCCAGTCGACCTACCAGTTGCCGACCCTGTGCCAGCGCGCGGACGTGCTGGTGGTCGGGCCTGGGCTGGGGCAGGGCGCATGGGGGCGCAGCCTGCTGAGTGCCGCAGCGGCCCAGGATTTGCCCCAGGTGTGGGATGCCGATGCGCTCAACCTGCTGGCCGAACAGGTCGTCAACCTGCCGGCCGATTGCGTGCTCACGCCTCATCCCGGCGAAGCGGCACGCCTGCTGGAGCGCAGCACGGCAGAGGTCCAGTCTGATCGCCCGGGGGCGGCACTGGAACTGGCCAGGCGCTATCGCGCGGTTGTGGTACTCAAGGGCGCTGGCAGCCTGGTGGCTGCGCCGGATGGGCGATTGAGCCTGTGCGATCGTGGTCACCCGGCCATGGCTGGAGCTGGCTTCGGCGACGTGCTGGCGGGATTGATCGGTGCCTTGCGTGCCCAGGCGCTGCCGGCCTTCGACGCCGCGTCCCTGGGGGTCTGGCTGCACGCCACCGCCGGTGAACGCCTGGCGCGTGGTGGGCGGGGCCTGGCGGCCAGCGACCTGACTGCGGCCATTCGTCAGCTACTGGAGGAGCACAGCCCATGCCGGCCCTGAACCTGTACGCCGATGGCGAAGACGCCATGCATGCCCTGGGCGCTCGCCTGGCCGCCGTGACCGGCGGCGTCGGAATCATTTATCTGCATGGCGATCTCGGCGCCGGCAAGACCACGCTGTCACGTGGCATCGTACGTGGCCTGGGGCATGGCGGGGCGGTGAAAAGCCCGACCTTCACCCTAGTCGAACCCTACGAGCTGGAGGGCAAGCGGGTCTACCATTTCGACCTCTACCGTCTGGTCGACCCGGAGGAGTTGGAGTTTCTCGGTATCCGCGACTACTTCGACGGCACCAGCCTGTGCCTGATCGAATGGCCGCAGCGCGGCGCGGGCGTTTTGCCAAAGGCCGACCTGGACATTACCATTAGTCCCCACGAAACAGGCCGCAGCCTTCTGCTGCAGCCCCATACACCGCGCGCCGAAACCTGGTGCACCGCTCTGGCAGGCATATGAACCTGCTGTCCTCGGCTTTGCAGGCAGGCCGTATGACGTCTTTCACGCCTGATACCAAGAGCTTTGTACACAAGAAATGAGGAAAGCTATGCGCATGCGCGCACTGATTGGCGGGGTGGGGATTCTGTTGGCGGCGATGGCTGTCGATGTGCTGGCCGCTACGCAAGTGCGTGGGGTCCGCCTGTGGCGCGCTCCGGATAACACCCGGCTGGTGTTCGATCTGTCCGGCCCGGTACAGCATAGTGTGTTCACCCTGGCGGCGCCCAATCGCATCGTGATCGACGTCAATGGCGCCGAACTGGCCACCAAACTCGAACAGTTGTCGCTCAGTAATACGCCGATCACCTCGATTCGCTCGGCCCAGCGCACGCCGACCGATCTGCGTCTGGTCCTCGATCTGTCGTCCGTGGTGACGCCGAAGAGCTTCACCCTGGCGCCCAATCAGCAGTACGGCAACCGGCTGGTCGTCGACCTGTATGACGATGCCGCCGCCGCTGCTGGCGCGACAACGCCGCCGCCGAGCGATGCCGGCACCACGGCCGCCGACAAGGTCGCCCAGGCGCCCGTGGTGCCGGCGGCACCCGAGCCACCGGCCAGGCAGCCTGTGGCCCCCGGCGCCAAGCGCGATATCGTGATCGCCATCGATGCCGGGCATGGTGGCGAAGATCCCGGCGCGATCGGGCCGAATCGCAGCGTCTTCGAGAAGAACCTCACCTTGTCCATCGCCAAGGAACTGCAACGCCAGATCAACGCCGAGAAAGGCTTCAGGGCCGAGCTGACGCGAACTGGCGACTACTTCATTCCGCTGCGCAAGCGCACCGAGATCGCCCGCAAGAAAGGTGCGGACCTGTTCGTCTCCATCCATGCCGACGCCGCGCCCAGTCGCAGTGCCTTCGGCGCCTCGGTGTTCGCCTTGTCCGAGCGCGGGGCGACCTCCGAGACCGCGCGCTGGCTGGCGGACAGCGAGAACCAGTCCGACCTGATCGGTGGTGCCGGCAACGTCAGCCTGGATGACAAGGACCGTATGCTCGCCGGCGTCTTGCTGGACCTGTCGATGACCGCCTCGCTGGCCTCCAGCCTCAATGTCGGGCAGAAGGTCCTCGGCCATGTCGGCAGCGTCACGCCATTGCACAAGCGCAGGGTCGAGCAGGCCGGCTTCATGGTGCTGAAATCACCGGACATTCCATCGATCCTGGTAGAGACCGGCTTCATCTCCAACCCCAACGAGGCCAAGAAACTGGCCACCAGCGGCCATCAGCAGGCTCTGGCGCGTTCCATCACCGCCGGGGTTCGCCAGTTCTTCCAGCAGAATCCGCCGCCGGGCACTTACGTTGCCTGGTTGCGCGACTCCGGCAAGATCGATGCGGGACCGCGTGAGCACCGGGTCGCTTCCGGCGAAAGCCTGGCACTGATCGCCCAGCGCTACCAGGTCAGCCTGGCCGCCCTGCGCAGTGCAAACTCGCTGAAGAACGACACCATCAAGGTCGGACAACTGCTGAACATTCCGGCGACCTCCCTGGCGGCGCAGCCATGAGCGAGACGGCACGCATTCACCTGCTGAGCCCGCGCCTGGCCAACCAGATCGCCGCGGGCGAGGTGGTCGAGCGTCCGGCCTCGGTGCTCAAGGAACTGCTGGAGAACAGCCTGGATGCGGGTGCTTCGCGCGTCGATGTCGAGGTCGAGCAGGGTGGCGTCAAGTTACTCCGCGTGCGTGACGACGGGGGGGGAATTCCCGCCGATGACCTGCCCTTGGCCCTGGCGCGCCACGCGACCAGCAAGATTCGCGAGTTGGAAGACCTGGAAAGCGTGATCAGCCTGGGGTTCCGTGGCGAGGCGCTGGCATCGATCAGCTCGGTGGCCCGGCTGACCATGACCTCGCGCACCGCCGATGCCAGCGAGGCCTGGCAGGTCGAAACCGAGGGGCGCGACATGGAGGCGCGCGTGCAGCCGGCCGCGCATCCGGTCGGCACGACCGTCGAGGTGCGTGATCTGTTCTTCAATACCCCGGCGCGGCGCAAATTCCTCAAGGCCGAGAAGACCGAATTCGATCATCTGCAGGAAGTCCTCAAGCGCCTAGCCCTGGCGCGCTTCGATGTGGCTTTTCACTTGCGTCACAACGGCAAGACCATCCTTGCCTTGCATGAGGCGCCAGACGAGATTTCCCGCGCGCGCCGCGTGGCCAATGTCTGTGGCGCGGCGTTCCTCGAGCAGGCGTTGCCGATAGAGATCGAGCGCGGTGGCCTGCGTCTTTGGGGCTGGGTCGGCCTGCCGACCTTCTCGCGCAGCCAGGCTGACCTGCAGTATTTCTACGTCAATGGCCGCATGGTGCGCGACAAACTGGTCGCCCATGCGGTGCGCCAGGCCTATCGCGATGTGCTGTTCAACGGGCGCCACCCGACTTTCGTGCTGTTCCTGGAGATCGATCCGAGCGTGGTGGATGTCAACGTCCACCCGACCAAGCACGAAGTGCGTTTCCGCGACAGCCGCATGGTCCACGACTTCCTCTACGGCACCCTGCACCGTGCCCTGGGCGAAGTCCGTCCTGAGGACCAACTGGCAGCGCCGGCCTCGGTCGCCCCGGTGATTCGTGCTACCGGCCAGGCCGCCGGCGAGTTCGGCCCGCAGGCCGAGATGGGCCTGTCGGCCAGTGTCCTCGAACAAGCCGTGCAGCAGCCGGCGGCGTCGGTATGGCGTTCGCCAGGGGCCGGTTACCAGGCGCCGCGTACACAGCCCGGCGCTCCTTTGGCCGAAGTGCAGGGCGCCTATCGCGAGTACTTTGCACCGCTGCCCGAACAGCAACCCGCAGCGCTGCCTGAAAGCGCAGGCGATATTCCGCCGCTCGGTTACTCCCTGGCGCAGCTCAAGGGCGTTTATATCCTGGCCGAGAATGCCCAGGGCATGGTCCTCGTGGACATGCATGCCGCTCACGAGCGCATCACTTACGAGCGCCTGAAAACGGCGATGGCCAATGAAGGATTGCGTGGTCAGCCGTTGCTGGTGCCCGAGTCCGTTGCGATGAGTCAGCGTGAGGTGGATTGCGCCGAAGAACATGCTCAATGGTTCATGCGTCTCGGTTTCGAGTTGCAGCGCCTGGGGCCGGAGACCCTGGCGATCCGGCAGATTCCAGCGCTGCTCAAGCAGGCCCAGGCAAGCCGCCTGGTCAGCGACGTGCTGGCCGATCTGCTCGAATACGGCACCAGCGACCGCATCCAGGCCCACCTCAACGAGTTGTTGGGGACCATGGCCTGCCACGGTTCCGTGCGTGCCAACCGGCGCCTGACCATTCCCGAGATGAATGCCCTGCTGCGCGACATGGAAAGCACCGAGCGCAGCGGTCAGTGCAATCATGGCCGACCGACCTGGACCCAACTGGGCATGGATGACCTGGACAAACTGTTCATGCGTGGGCGCTGATAGAACCTGATGAGCGCCTCTCTGCCCCCGGCCATCTTCCTGATGGGCCCTACCGCTGCCGGCAAGACCGACCTGGCCATGGCCCTGGCCGATGCTTTGCCCTGCGAGTTGATCAGCGTCGACTCGGCGCTGGTCTATCGCGGCATGGATATCGGCACCGCCAAGCCCGACGCCCAGACCCTGGCGCGATATCCGCATCGCCTGATCGATATCTGCGATCCGGCGCAAGCCTACTCGGCCGCCGAGTTTCGTCGCGATGCCCTGGACGCTATGGCGGATATCACCGCTCGCGGGCGCATTCCGCTGCTGGTCGGCGGCACCATGCTGTATTACAAGGCCCTGGTCGATGGCCTGGCCGAGATGCCGGCCGCCGATCAGGGCGTGCGCGCGCAGCTTGAGGCGCTGGCGGCGGAGGAAGGCTTGGAGGTGCTGCATCGCCAATTGGCCGAGGTCGACCCCGAGTCGGCACGGCGCATTCATCGCAATGACCCGCAGCGTTTGATCCGTGCGCTGGAGGTCTATCGGGTGAGTGGCATGAGCATGACTGCCCATCGGCTGCGACAAGCTGCTGAAAATGGCGGATCAGAGCGCTCCGACGCCTCGCGTTTGCCTTATACTGTCGCTCGTTTTGCCATTGCCCCCCAGCAGCGGTCGATCCTGCATGAGCGCATCGCTCTGCGTTTTCGCACGATGTTGGAACAGGGATTCGTCGATGAGGTCGAACTTCTGCGCCAGCGCAGTGATCTGCATCCGGGTCTGCCTTCCATTCGTGCGGTAGGTTATCGCCAGGTGTGGGATTATCTGGATGGCAAATCGACGCATGACGAAATGCTGGACAGGGGAATCGTCGCTACCCGCCAATTGGCCAAGCGGCAATTCACCTGGTTGCGCAGTTGGAGCGATCTGCATTGGCTCGATAGCCTGGCCAATGACAATCTTCCCGTTGCCTTGAAATACCTGAACTCGATCTCCATATTGGGGTGAGTCCCATTCGGCGGCCAGCTATCCTTTGTTTTAAATCGTGATACGGCATAAGCCAACTTTGCTTAAATACCTTTGACCCCTACAGGAGTGCGGCACATGTCAAAAGGGCATTCGCTACAAGACCCTTACCTCAATACATTGCGTAAGGAACGCGTCCCCGTTTCCATCTATCTGGTCAACGGCATCAAGCTGCAGGGCCAGATCGAGTCCTTCGACCAATTCGTCATCCTGCTGAAGAACACGGTCAGCCAGATGGTCTACAAACACGCCATTTCCACCGTCGTCCCGAGCCGCCCCGTGCGCCTGCCGAGCGTCGGTGAAGGCGAGCAGAACGAGCCGGGCAACGCTTGACGGGAGTTCGCCTTGTTCTTTGAACGCCACGGTGGTGGTGAGCGAGCGATCCTCGTTCACCTTGAGGGCAACGATCCCGAGGCGCGCGAAGATCCGCAGGAGTTCCGTGAACTGGCGCTTTCTGCGGGGGCGGACCTAGTGGCGTTCGTCAGCGTGGCACGCCATCAGCCCACTGCAAAGTTTCTGATCGGTAGCGGCAAGGTCGAGGAAATTCGCGACCAGGTCAAAGCCGAAGAGGCTGAGCTGGTCATCTTCAATCACACCCTGACGCCGAGCCAGGAGCGAAACCTGGAGCGGATGTTCGAGTGTCGTGTGCTTGATCGTACAGGGCTCATCCTCGACATCTTCGCCCAGCGCGCGCGTACCCATGAAGGCAAGCTGCAGGTCGAGCTGGCCCAGCTCGAACACATGAGCACGCGCCTGGTGCGAGGCTGGACTCACCTTGAGCGGCAGAAAGGCGGTATCGGTCTGCGCGGGCCTGGGGAAACCCAGCTCGAGACTGACCGCCGGCTGTTGCGTGTGCGTATCCGCCAGATCAAGCAGCGCCTGGAAAAGGTTCGCGGCCAGCGTGAGCAGGCTCGCCGCGGGCGTCGGCGTGCGGATATTCCCTCTGTGTCGCTGGTCGGCTACACCAACGCCGGCAAGTCCACCCTGTTCAATGCCTTGACCACGTCCGAGGTCTACGCGGCCGATCAATTGTTCGCCACCCTCGACCCGACCCTGCGTCGCCTCGAACTGGACGACCTCGGGCCGGTGGTCTTGGCCGATACCGTAGGCTTCATTCGCCATTTGCCGCACAAGCTGGTCGAGGCTTTCCGGGCTACGCTCGAAGAATCGAGCAATGCCGACCTGCTGCTGCATGTGATCGATTCCCATGAGCCCGAGCGTGACGAGCAGATCGAACAGGTGATGGCGGTGCTGGGCGAGATCGGTGCGAACGAGCTGCCTATCCTTGAGGTGTACAACAAGATCGATCTGCTCGAGGCGGTCGAGCCGCAGATCCAGCGCGATGGCGATGGTCGTCCGCAGCGAGTCTGGTTGTCTGCCCGGCAGGGCAAGGGGCTCGATCTGCTGCGCCAGGCGGTTGCCGAGTTGCTCGGCGACGATCTTTTCGTTGGCACTTTGCGCTTGCCGCAGGCGCTCGGACGTTTGCGTGCACAGTTCTTTGCGTTGAATGCGGTGCGTAGTGAGGGGCATGACGAGGAGGGTGCTGCGCTATTGGCGGTGCGCTTGCCACGTGTAGAGTTGAATCGCCTGGTCAGTCGAGAAGGGTGGCAGCCCGACGCGTTCATCGAGCAACACACTTTGCAATAAAGCCTGGATCGTCGTTTTTGCGGCGTGAGCCAGGCATCTGTAGCATTGGGCGGCGCGCCGCGGGCGCGTCTTCGCTTTATCAGATGGAGAGCGCTATGGCTTGGAATGAGCCGGGGGGCAACTCGAACAATCAGGATCCCTGGGGAGGCCGCAGGAATGGCGGTGGTGGTCGCAAGGGACCGCCGGATCTGGATGAGGCCTTTCGCAAGCTGCAGGAGAGCCTGAACGGTATCTTCGGTGGCGGAAAGAAACGCAGCAGTGGCGACGACAGCGGTAGCCATTCGGGTGGCGGCGGCTTCGGCCTGCTGGGCATCGGCGTTGTCGTCGTACTGCTGATCTGGCTGTGGAACGCGGTGTATATCGTCGATGCCCAGGAGCAGGCGGTGATCCTGCGTCTCGGCAAATACCACGAGACGGTCGGGCAGGGCCTGAACATCTACTTCCCGCCGATCGACAAGAAGTTCCAGGAGAACGTGACCCGCGAGCGTTCGTTCACCAAGCAGGGCACGATGCTGACCGAAGACGAGAACATCGTCGAGGTGCCGCTGACCGTGCAGTACAAGATCACCAACCTGAAGGACTTCGTGCTCAACGTGGACCAGCCGGAGGTCAGTCTCCAGCACGCCACCGAAAGTGCCTTGCGCCACGTCGCCGGTTCCACCTCGATGGACGAGGTGATCACCCTCGGCCGTGAAAAGATGTCGGTCGAGGTGAGCAAGCGTCTGCAGGACTTCCTCGATACCTATGGCACCGGCATTACCGTGACTCAGGTGAACATCCAGCGCGCGACCGCGCCGGCCGAGGTCAAGGATGCCTTCGATGATGTGATTCGTGCCCGTGAAGACGAGCAGAAAGAGCGCAACCAGGCCGAGAGCTATGCCAATGGCGTGGTGCCCGAGGCGCGTGGCCAGGCGCAGCGGATCATCGAAGATGCCAATGGCTATCGCGATGAAGTGGTTTCACGCGCGCAGGGCGAGGCGGATCGCTTCAGCAAGCTGCTGACCGAGTACCGCAAGGCGCCCGAAGTCACGCGCCAGCGTCTCTATCTGGACACCATGCAACAGGTCCTGAGCACTTCGAGCAAGGTGCTGGTCACCGGCAAGGACGGCCAGAACAACCTGCTGTACCTGCCGCTGGACAAGATGGTCGGCAGTGGTAATCGCCCGCAGTCGGGCGCTGTTTCGGATTCTGCAGGTGCCGGCGATACGACCACGCGGATCATCAATGGTCTCGATCAGCGTGACCTGCGCACCAGGGAGGGCCGTTGATGAGCAACAAGTCCATATTCGGCTTGATCGGCCTGATCATTCTGGCGGTCATCGCCTGGAACAGCCTGTACATCGTCAACCAGACCGAAAAGGCCGTGCAGCTGCGCTTCGGTAAGATCGACGTGGCCGACGTGGCTCCGGGCCTGCATGTGAAGATCCCGGTGGTCAACCAGGTGCGCAAGTTCGACGCGCGCCTGCTGACTCTGGAGTCGCCCATCCAGCGCATCCTGACCCAGGAAAAGAAAGCGGTGATGGTTGATGCCTACGCGAAGTGGCGGGTGGCCGATGCCGAGCGCTTCTACACCGCGACCTCGGGTATGAAGCAGATTGCCGACGATCGCCTGTCGCAGCGCCTGATTTCCGCGTTGGCCAACCAGTTCGGTACCCGCACCCTGCACCAGGTGGTGTCCGGCGAGCGTGACAGCCTGATGGCGGCGATCACCAGTTCGCTGAATACCATGGCGCAGAAAGAGCTGGGCATCGAGGTCGTCGACGTGCGCGTCAAGGCCATCGACTTGCCGAAAGAGGTCTATACCAGCGTCTTCGATCGCATGAGTTCCGAGCGTGAGCGCGAGGCCCGCGAGCATCGCGCCAAGGGCAAGGAACTGGCCGAGGGGATTCGTGCCGATGCCGACCGGCAGAAGCGCGTGCTGCTGGCCGAGGCCTATCGCGAGGCGGAAGAAGTGCGTGGCGATGGCGATGCCAAGGCGGCGTCGATCTATGCGGCAGCCTACGGTGCGGACCCTGAGTTCTATGCCTTCTACCGTAGCCTGGGCGCCTATCGCGACAGCTTCACCAGCAAGAGTGACGTGTTGGTGCTGGACCCGAACAGCGAGTTCTTCCGCTATCTGAAGCAGTCCAAGCCCTGATATCGATCGCCCTGGCGCGGCCATTCGGCCGTGTCGGGGTGACCGTCGGGGAAAACGTTGTTATCATGCGGCAGCCGGGAAAAACCCGGCTTTTTTGCGTCTGTGGGAATCATGTTTCAGGAAATCGGCATCGCGTTGTGTTTGTTACTGGTGCTGGAAGGCATCCTTCCTTTTGCTTATCCGCAGCGTTTGCGCAAGTTGCTTGCGCTACTGGCGCAACTGTCTGACCGGCAGGTGCGCGTCATGGGACTTGCCAGCATGCTGCTGGGAACCGTCCTCCTTTATCTGCTTCACTGATGGCTCGCCGCCCAGACCGAAAGAGGAATGGCGAAATGGCAACGGTAGACCGCTGGCTACTGCCAGATGGCATCGAAGAAGTGCTGCCGCCGGAAGCGGCGCGAATCGAGGCGGCACGCCGCCAGGTGCTGGACCTGTTCCAATGCTGGGGTTACGAGTTCGTCGTGACGCCCCATATCGAATACCTTGAATCCCTGCTCACCGGTGCCGGCCAGGACCTGGATCTGCGTACCTTCAAGGTCACCGATCCACAGTCCGGGCGCCTGATGGGTTTTCGTGCCGACATCACGCCCCAGGTCGCGCGTATCGATGCGCACACCCTGCGCCGCGAAGGCCCCAGCCGGCTGTGCTACGCCGGCAGTGTGCTGCATGCACGCCCGCGTGCCTTGTCGACCTCGCGCAGCCCGATCCAGTTGGGCGCCGAGCTTTATGGCGATGCCAGTCCGGCGGCGGATGTCGAAGTCATCAGCCTGATGCTCGATACCCTGGATGTGGCGCGGGTGCCGGATGTGCACATGGACCTTGGCCATGTCGGCATCTATAGAGGGCTGGCCCGTGCCGCCTCGCTCAGCGGTGAGGTCGAGCAGCGCCTGTTCGATGCTCTGCAACGCAAGGCCATCGACGAGGTCGAGGCGCTGACCGCCGCGCTGCCGGCCGACCTGGCTGGCATGCTGCGCGCACTGGTACAGCTTTGCGGTGAGCGTGATGTGCTGGATCAGGCGCGGGTCATTCTCGCCGGTGCCCCCGATGCGGTGCTGTCCGCCCTGGATGAGTTGCGGGTCATCGCTGACGAACTGGCGCTGCGCTACCCTGCGCTGCCGCTTTATTTCGATCTGGGTGAGCTGCGTGGTTACCACTATCACACGGGCGTGGTGTTCGCCGCGTTCGTACCCGGCGAAGGGCAGTCCATCGCCCAGGGTGGTCGTTATGACGACATCGGTGCTGATTTCGGTCGGGCACGTCCTGCCACCGGTTTTTCGACCGACCTGAAGACCCTGGTCAGCCTGGGGGACATGCAGGTGGACGAGGTCGCTGCCGGTGTCTGGGCGCCGCAGGCCGGGGATGTCCGGTTGTGGCAAGAAATCCAGCGCCTGCGCCGTGACGGTGTGCGCGTCGTGCAGGCGTTGCCAGGCCAGGATGCGTCCGTGGCCATCGAAGTGAATTGCGATCGCGGCCTGGAGCTGCGTGACGGACAGTGGCAGGTTGTCGCGCTGCCGCGCTGAATGATTTCTCGCCGGCCGAGACCGGTGTCGAGCTTCCGTGAAGAGGATCAGAGTTATGGGTAAGAATGTCGTCGTCCTGGGCACCCAGTGGGGTGATGAAGGCAAGGGCAAGATCGTCGATCTGCTGACCGACCAGGCTGCCGCCGTCGTGCGTTATCAGGGCGGCCACAACGCCGGCCACACCCTGGTGATCGACGGTGAGAAAACCGTCCTGCACCTGATTCCGTCGGGCATCCTGCGTGAGAACGTGCAGTGCCTGATCGGCAATGGCGTGGTCGTCGCTCCCGACGCGCTGCTGCGCGAAATCACCAAGCTCGAAGAGAAGGGCGTGCCGGTGCGTGAGCGTCTGCGCATCAGCCCGTCCTGCACCCTGATCCTGCCGTACCACGTTGCCTTGGACCAGGCGCGTGAGAAAGCCCGTGGCGATGCCAAGATCGGCACCACTGGCCGCGGTATTGGCCCGGCCTACGAAGACAAGGTGGCGCGCCGTGGCCTGCGCATTGGCGACCTGTTCCATCGCGAGCGTTTTGCCGCCAAGCTGGGCGAGCTGCTCGATTACCATAATTTCGTGCTGCAGAATTACTACAAGGAACCGGCGGTCGACTTCCAGAAGACCCTGGATGAGGCGCTGTCTTATGCCGAGATCCTGCAGCCGATGATCACCGATGTCGCCGCACGCCTGCACGAGTTGCGCAGGGAAGGTGCCTTCATCATGTTCGAGGGTGCCCAGGGCTCGCTGCTGGATATCGATCACGGTACCTATCCATTCGTTACCAGCTCCAGTACCACTGCTGGCGGGACCGCCACGGGTTCCGGTTTCGGTCCTCTGTACCTGGATTACATCCTCGGTATCACCAAGGCCTACACCACCCGCGTCGGTTCCGGTCCGTTCCCGACCGAGCTGTTCGACGAAACCGGCGCCTATCTGGCCAAGCGCGGCCATGAGTTCGGCTCCACCACCGGTCGCGCCCGTCGTTGCGGCTGGTTTGATGCCGTGATTCTGCGCCGCGCGATCGAGATCAACAGCCTCTCCGGCCTGTGCCTGACCAAGCTGGACGTACTCGACGGCCTGGAAACCATCCGCATCTGCGTGGGTTACAAGGACCAGAATGGCGAGGTTCTGGTCGACGCACCGACTGACGCAGACAGCTACATCGGCCTGCAACCGGTCTACGAAGAGCTGCCGGGCTGGAGCGAGTCCACCGTTGGTGCCAGGACGCTGGAAGAGCTGCCGGCCAATGCCCGCGCCTACATCAAGCGTGTGGAAGAGCTGGTTGGTGCGCCGATCGATATCATCTCCACCGGCCCGGATCGCAACGAGACCATCGTGCTGCGTCATCCGTACGCCTGATCCTTGATCGGATCGAAAAGAAGGCCGCTCATGCGGCCTTCTTTGTTTGTGCTGCACTCAGAGGGCGCATAAACGTAAACAGGCCCTGTTCTTGCTTCAGTTTTGCCGAGTGCAGCCGATTTAGCTGCTGTAGCTTCGCTCGACTGGAGAGGTATCGGGTCCATGCTGTTTTCGTTATTGAAAAGCCGCCTGCTGCGTCCTGTCTTCATCACCCTTGGCCTGGCCGTGCTGGCGCAGGTCGGCGTCGCGGTATGGCTTACGCGGACCACGGTGGATGGGCTGGCCGTTGATCTCACTGCGCGCCTGGCAAATGAAAGCGCTCGCCTGTCCAGCGAACTCGACACGGCGAGTCGCGAGATGCGCGAGGGGTTGTCGACGCTGTCCAGCAACACGCGTACCCGCCTGTCCGGCGGGCTGACCACGCAGTTGAAGGAAGAACAGGAGCAGTTGCGCAAGGTGCTGGGAGAGAACCTGAAACAGTCAGGCAACTCCATGGCGCAATTGCTCGCCGGTGTGGCGCCCAAGGCCATCTGGGACAAGGACGCGCCGGCGCTCACCGCCTATACCCGCATCGTGCAGCGCGATCCGAGCGTGTTGTTCGCCATTTATTACGATGCCGAAGGCCAGCGTCTCACGCGCAACTTCAACCGTAGCAATCCCCTGGTGCGTGATCTGGTCACCAAAGGTAACGGCGATACGCCGCTCGACAAGCTGGTGGATGCTGCGTCGCGCAGCCCTGACGTTTATGTGATCGAGGTGGATATCAGTCCGATGGGCTCGTCGATCGGCAAGATCCAGTTGGGTTTGTCCATGGCCGAGGCGGAGAAACAATTGGCTGCTCTGGACAGCCGTTTCGCTACGCTGGTGGGCAATGCCGGCACCCTGGTCGACAGTAGCCTGGCGGGGGCGGCACAGGACAGTTCTCAGGCGTTGCAGCAGCGTTTGCAGGTTGCGGAGCAGGCCACCCATGACATGAGTCGCAACAGCGAGGAACTGGTGCAGGGGGCGGCCGGCAGCTTGCGTTGGCGCATTGCTGGCGGATTGCTGGTGGTTGGGTTGTTGGTGCTGGCTGCTGTGGCGCTGGTGCTCGGCTGGCGGGTGCTCAGTCGCCTGCAGTTGCTGATTGCGGCCTTGCATGACCTGGCGGCTGGCGAGGGTGACCTGACCCGTCGGGTGCAACTCGATAGTCGCGATGAGGTTGGCGATATGGCTGATGCGGTGAATCGCTTCATCGCCAAGTTGCAGCCTATCGTGCGTGAGGCGGGCGAGGTGGCGCTGAAGACGGGTGAGGAAATCCGCAGCCTGACTGCCAGGAGTGCCGCCGCCGAGGCGGCCTCCGGGCGCCAGCGTGACGAGGTGGCGGGTAGCCTGCAGGCGTTGCAGGAAATGGCCGGCACGGCCGAGGTCCAGCGTCAGGCGATGGAGGAGGCGCGTCAGCGGGTCACGGCGATTCGCCAGGCGGCGCGTGACAATGCGGCAATGGCGGAGCGGGTCGGTGCCCTGATCGAGGAGTTGGTTGCCCAGGTTGGCACCGGTTCCGCGGTGATCGAGCGTCTGGCTCGACAGAGTGAGCAGATCGAAGTTGTGCTGACAGTGATCCGCTCGATTGCCGAGCAGACCAATTTGCTGGCGTTGAACGCGGCCATCGAGGCGGCGCGGGCTGGGGAGAGTGGACGTGGCTTCGCGGTGGTCGCTGACGAGGTGCGTGCTCTGGCCAGCAAGACCCAGCAGTCGACCGGCGATATCCAGGCACACATCGGTGCCTTGCAGCAGGGCGCGCGCGAGGCGGTCGGTGTCATTGGCCAGGCTGGTGAGCAGGCCGCACTGGGTTTGCAGGTGCTGCGCGACAGTGTGCGCCTGCAGCAGACCGTGCAGGCGTCGGTGGATGACGTGCACGGCGCCATCGACAGTGCCAGTCGTGCGGCTGCCGAGCAGGCCGATGGCGCGGGTGCGGTGCGTGGGCGGGTGGAGGTGATTCATCATGAGGCGCAGCTTGCCGCCCGTGAGGTCAGCGAGACGGCGGCGAGCGGTCGTGTGCTGGATAAGCTTGTCGGCCAGTTGAAAGCCAGCTTCGCCCAGTTCAAGGTCTGATCGACCTGGTGCGGTTGCCGTCTCCTTTTCAGCGGTCGAAAAAAAACCGAATCTTGCGATTCGGTTTTTCGAATGTGGTGCCCAGGAGAAGACTCGAACTTCCACGGTGTTGCCACCGCTAGGACCTGAACCTAGTGCGTCTACCAATTCCGCCACCTGGGCACATTGCGATGATCGCTCATCGACTTCTTGCAGCATTCATCAGTTGCCTGATCGGCTTTGCTGCGCCGTTCGATTCGAAACCGAGTCGTTGACTCGGCTTCTGAATAAGTGGTGCCCAGGAGAAGACTCGAACTTCCACGGTGTTGCCACCGCTAGGACCTGAACCTAGTGCGTCTACCAATTCCGCCACCTGGGCACGGGAAACAATGATTAATCGCTGTTTCCGTGTTACAACGTCTCGGCAACGTTGTGGGCGCGAACTATACGGGCCGGGTTTTTCCTTGTAAACCCCTGATGCCGAAAAATTATTGTCATGCAAAAAGCTGACCCTGAAGCCTGTTTCGCGCTTCAATACGCCCATGGCAAACACACATCTATATATGCGTAAAGGTACTTTCACTTAATGGCCGATTGGCAATCCCTCGATCCCGAGGCCGCCCGCGAGGCGGAAAAATACGATAATCCTATTCCCAGCCGTGAGCTGATCCTCAGTCATCTGTCCGAGCGCGGTTCTCCAGCCTCTCGCGAGGAACTGGTCGAAGAATTCGGCTTGTCCACGGATGAAGACCTCGAGGCGCTGCGTCGCCGCCTGCGTGCGATGGAGCGCGATGGGCAACTGATCTACACCCGCCGTGGCACCTATGCACCGGTGGACAAGCTGGACCTGATCCGTGGTCGCGTCAGCGGTCACCGCGACGGCTTCGGTTTCCTGGCGCCGGACGATGGCAGCGACGACCTGTTCCTCAGCCCGGCGCAGATGCGCCTGGTATTCGATGGTGATCGTGTGCTGGCGCGGGTCGCTGGCTTCGATCGTCGCGGCCGCCGCGAAGGCGCCATCGTCGAGGTCATCGAGCGTGCCCACGAGAGCATCGTCGGTCGCTACTTCGAAGAAGCCGGCATCGGCTATGTCGAAGCCGACAACCCGAAGATCCAGCAGGAAGTGCTGGTGACGCCTGGTCGTACCGCCGGTGCGAAGATCGGCCAGTTCGTCGAAATCAAGATCACCCATTGGCCGACCGCGCGCTTCCAGCCCCAGGGCGACATCGTCGAGGTGGTTGGCAACTACATGGCGCCGGGGATGGAAATCGACGTGGCGTTGCGTAGCTACGACATTCCCCATGTCTGGCCGGAAGCGGTGGTCAAGGAAGCGCGCAAGCTGCGCCCGCAAGTCGAGGAGAAGGACAAGGAGAAGCGCGTCGATCTGCGCCATCTGCCGTTCGTCACCATCGATGGCGAGGATGCCCGCGACTTCGACGACGCCGTCTACTGCGAGAAGAACAGTGGCCGCTGGAAGCTGTTCTCCGGCGGCTGGAAGCTGTACGTCGCGATTGCCGATGTCTCTCATTATGTGAGGGTCGGCTCGCCCCTGGATGAAGAAGCGCAGAAGCGCGGCAACTCGGTGTATTTCCCCGAGCGGGTGATCCCGATGCTGCCGGAGGAGCTGTCCAACGGGCTGTGCTCGCTCAACCCGCATGTCGACCGCCTGGCGATGGTCTGCGAGATGAGCATTTCCAAGTCCGGGGAAATGCTCGACTACCAGTTCTACGAGGCGGTGATCCATTCCCATGCGCGCCTGACCTATAACAAGGTCAGCTACATGCTGGAGCAGCCGAAAAGCTCGGAAGGCAAGGCGCTGCGCGATGAGTACGCCGAGGTGCTGCCGCACCTCAAGCAGCTCTATTCTCTCTATCAGGTACTGCTGGCAGCCCGGCACGAGCGGGGCGCGATCGACTTCGAGACCCAGGAGACCCGTATCGTCTTCGGCAGCGAACGCAAGATCGCCGAGATCCGCCCGACCCAGCGCAACGATGCGCACAAGCTGATCGAGGAGTGCATGCTCGCGGCCAACGTGGCGACCGCGCGGTTCATGCAGGATCACGAGATTCCCTCGCTGTACCGGGTGCATGACGGTCCGCCGCCGGATCGCCTGGAGAAACTCAAGGCCTTCCTTGGCGAGCTTGGCCTGAGCCTGGGCAAAGGCAAGGACGGCCCGACGCCGAAGGATTACCAGAGGCTGCTGCAAAGCATCCGCGAGCGCCCCGATTACCACCTGATCCAGACGGTGATGCTGCGTTCGCTGAGCCAGGCGGTCTACACCGCCGACAACAATGGGCACTTCGGTCTCAACTACGAGGCGTACACCCACTTCACCTCGCCGATCCGGCGTTACCCGGACCTGTTGGTACACCGGGCGATTCGTAGCGTGATCCGTTCACGCCGGGAGACCAAGCACGTGCAGCGTGCTGGTGCGGCGAGCATGCCCAAGGCGCGTATCTACCCGTACGACGAAGCCGCGCTGGAGCAGCTTGGCGAGCAGTGCTCGATGAGCGAGCGGCGTGCCGACGAAGCGACCCGTGACGTGGTGAACTGGCTGAAGTGCGAGTTCATGCGTGATCGCGTGGGCGAGACCTTCGAAGGCGTGATCACTGCCGCCACCGGCTTCGGTATCTTCGTCGAGTTGCGTGACATCTATGTGGAAGGCCTGGTGCACGTCACCGCCTTGCCGGGCGATTACTACCATTTCGATCCGGTTCACCATCGCCTGTCCGGCGAGCGTAGCGGTCGCAGCTTCCGCCTGGGCGACAGCGTGTCGGTCAAGGTCATGCGCGTCGACCTGGACGAGCGCAAGATCGATTTCGAGCTGGCCGAAGGCAAGCCAGACGCCACGGATCGCAAGGGGCGTGCCGCTCCCGCGGAGAAGAGCGAGCGGCGTAGCAAGGTTGCCGGCGCCTCGACTGCCGATGTGCAGAAGAGCCGCGATATCAAGAAGGCCTTGATGGCGGGTGCCAAGACCGGCGGCAAGCCAGCCGGCAAGGCATCCTCTGGCGGCGGGCGCAAGCCTGCGGCGAAGGCCGAGCCCAAGTCTGGCGCGGCCAAGCCGCGTAAGCGCGGGACCAAGTCATGAGCCAGTTGGAAAAGGTCTATGGCGTGCATGCGGTGGAGGCGCTGCTGCGTCACCATCCCAGGCGCGTCAAGCAGCTCTGGCTGGCGGAGGGACGTGGCGATCCACGGGTGCAGACGCTGCTCGGCCTGGCCGGTGAGAGTCGTGTGCCGGTTGGCAACAAGGACCGTCGCGAGCTGGACGAGTGGGCCGAGGGCGTGCACCAGGGCGTCGTGGCCGAAGTCAGCCCGAGCCAGGTCTGGGGCGAGGCGATGCTCGACGAGTTGCTCGATCGCCATGAGGGGGCGCCGTTGCTGCTGGTGCTCGACGGCGTGACCGATCCGCACAACCTTGGTGCCTGCCTGCGCACCGCCGATGCGGCGGGCGCCCTGGCGGTGATCGTACCCAAGGACAAATCCGCCACGCTGAACGCCACCGTACGCAAGGTGGCCTGTGGCGCGGCCGAGGTGATCCCGCTGGTGGCCGTGACCAACCTGGCGCGGACCCTGGAAAAACTCCAGCAGAAGGGCTTGTGGGTCGTCGGCACGGCTGGCGAAGCCACGCAGATGATCTACGAGCAGGACATGACCGGCCCGACAGTGCTGGTCATGGGCGCCGAAGGCAAGGGCATGCGCCGTCTGACCCGTGAGCATTGCGACTATCTGGTCAAGCTGCCGATGGCGGGGAGTGTCAGTTCTCTGAATGTCTCGGTTGCCGCTGGCGTCTGTCTGTTCGAAGTGGTCAGGCAGAGGGGCGGTCGGAAGTCTTGAGCTCGATCCAGGGAGAAGGGCGCCCGAGTGGCGCCCTTCGTTTGCCTGAATACTCTACAGTGCTCGGCCCGTTACGGCCTGCTTTCACTTCCCGCTACTGTCTATTTTTCATTCAATTTGCCTTGCGCCATTCCGGCCGCTTCCCTAGAATGTCGGCCCTTGCCGTCCGGGCGGGCGCTCGCGCGTCTTTCCGTCGGCAAGTCAGAACGAGTCATTCACTCCTTGCCTGATCACTTTTCGTTGACAGGCTACAACCCGTAAGGAGCATTCATGCGTCATTACGAAATCATCTTTCTGGTTCACCCGGACCAGAGCGAGCAAGTCGGCGGCATGGTCGAGCGTTATACCAAGCTGATCGAAGAAGACGGTGGCAAGATCCATCGCCTGGAAGACTGGGGCCGTCGCCAACTGGCTTATGCCATCAACAATGTGCACAAAGCCCACTACATCCTGTTGAACGTCGAAGCGTCCGCCAAGGCTCTGTCCGAGCTGGAAGACAACTTCCGCTACAACGATGCAGTCATCCGCAACCTGATCATCCGTCGCGACGAAGCCGTTACCGGTCAGTCCGAGATGCTCAAGGCCGAGGAAAACCGCAGTGAGCGTCGTGAGCGTCGCGATCGCGTTGAAAACACCGACGGCGCCGAAGGCGACGACGGCGACAACAGCGACAGCAACGACAACGCTGACGAGTAATCCACAGAGCTATTGAGGAGCCACTGTCATGGCACGTTTTTTCCGTCGTCGTAAGTTCTGCCGTTTCACCGCCGAAGGCGTGAAAGAGATCGACTTCAAAGATCTCAACACCCTGAAAGCCTACATCTCCGAAACCGGCAAGATCGTTCCTAGCCGTATCACCGGTACCAAGGCCAAATACCAGCGTCAGCTGGCGACCGCTATCAAGCGCGCCCGTTACCTGGCCCTGCTGCCCTACACCGACAGCCACGGCCGTTGAGGCCTGACGGTCGGCAGTCGTAAGGGATAAATCGCATGCGCGCCATTGCTGAATTCATCATGCGCGGTCGCATGCAGGCCACTCTCGTAGTGGTTGGATCGGCAGTTTTGCCGCTGTTGTTCTGGTTGAGTGCTGCTGCAAGTTGCCTGGTGCTGCTGCGGCGGGGGCCGAGGGATGCTGTTGGTGTCCTGGCCTGGGCGATGCTACCGGCGTTGATCTGGTGGTATTTCGATGAACCCAACGTCTTCTTGGCGTTATCCGGTTCGCTTGGCCTGGCGCTGGTTTTGCGCGCTGGCCAATCCTGGGCGCGGGTACTGCTTGTCAGTGTCGCGGTTGGCCTGGTGTTCGGTCTGATTCTGGGAGCGGTTTTCCGTGAGCCCATCGATGAGTTGGTGAAGCAGTTGCAGGCATTGATGCCGCAGATGTCGTTTTACCAGCAGTTTTCGGTGGAGGAGCGAGCGAGCCTCGAGTCGTTGATCGCACCTATGTTGATCGGTTTGATGGCAGCCATGCTGCAGATCGCCAGCCTGCTATGCCTGATA
Organism: Pseudomonas sp. LRF_L74; assembly: GCF_965644255.1. Lineage (NCBI taxonomy): Bacteria > Pseudomonadati > Pseudomonadota > Gammaproteobacteria > Pseudomonadales > Pseudomonadaceae > Pseudomonas > Pseudomonas sp. LRF_L74. The sequence goes on from NZ_CBFFRH010000006.1 coordinate 281,554, forward strand.
CTGGGGCGTTACTGGCAGGCGATGTTGTACAACCCGGGAGGTTTCGGGGACGAATTCCGTTCCCTGCGGTTCTCGCCGGTAGTGGCGTTTGCACTGTTGGTCTTCATGTTCCTGGGGCCGAATCTCGGTCCGGGCATGGCGATGATGATGCCCATATGCAGTGTGCCGCTGGCATTCGCCGGGATCGCATTGCTGCATGGGCTCTGTGCGCAGGGCCGGATCGGCAAGTTCTGGCTGGTAGGGTTGTATGTATCGTTGCTGGTGTTCGTCCAGTTGATTTATTCGTTACTGGTGGTCTTGGCCATCGTCGACAGTCTGATTGGTTTTCGTGGTCGCCAGCCGAACAAAGGCACCGGTCCCACGAACGGTGAAGGTTAAAAGTTAAGAGGTTAATGCCAAATGGAAGTCATCCTGCTGGAAAAAATCGCCAACCTGGGCAACCTGGGCGACAAGGTCAAAGTAAAGGCTGGTTACGGCCGTAACTACCTGCTGCCGCAAGGCAAAGCTACCGCTGCCACCGCTGACAACGTCGCTGCTTTCGAAGCGCGTCGTGCCGAGCTGGAAAAGGCTGCTGCCGATAAGAAAGCTTCCGCTGAAACTCGCGCTGCCCAACTGGCCGAGCTGGAAGTGACCATCACCGCCACCGCTGGCGATGAAGGCAAACTGTTCGGTTCGATCGGCACCCACGACATCGCTGATGCCCTGACCGCCTCTGGCGTCGAAGTGGCGAAGAGCGAAGTGCGTCTGCCGAACGGCACCATCCGTCAGACCGGTGAATACGATGTGGCCGTGCACCTGCACAGCGATGTCGAGGCCACCGTCAAGCTGATCGTGATCGCAGCTTAATTGGCCGACCTGCGGGCTTGCACCTCGGTGCCGGCCTGCTGACAATCGGGCACGACATTGCATTGCGGTGTCGTGCCCGTTGTTTTTTGTACAGAGCCTTTTGCAAAACCATGGTTTTGCACAAGCCTCTGAGTCTCTGGAATCACAGGTGCCATGAACGATATCAGCGTCCCCCAGCAGTACGACCTGGAAACCGCCGCGCTCAAGGTGCCGCCGCACTCCATCGAGGCCGAGCAGGCCGTGCTCGGCGGCCTGATGCTGGACAACCAGTCCTGGGAGCGCGTGCTCGACCAGGTCTCGGATGGCGACTTCTACCGCCACGACCATCGCCTGATCTTCCGCGCCATCTACAAGCTCGCCGAGCGCAACGAGCCGTTCGACGTGGTGACCCTGTCCGAGCAACTGGACAAGGAAGGCCAGTTGAGCCAGGTCGGCGGCCTGGCCTACCTCGGCGAACTGGCGAAGAACACCCCGTCGGTGGCCAACATCAAGGCTTACTCGCAGATCATCCGCGAGCGCGCGACCCTGCGCCAGTTGATCGGCATCAGCAACGAGATCGCCGACAGCGCCTATGCCCCGCAAGGACGTACTGGCGAGGAGATCCTCGACGAGGCCGAGCGCCTGATCTTCCAGATCGCCGAGGCGCGGCCGAAGACCGGTGGCCCGGTGGGGATCAACGACATCCTGGTCAAGGCCATCGACCGCATCGACGAGTTGTTCAACGCCGGCGATGCGATCACCGGCCTGTCCACCGGCTTCACCGACCTGGACAACCTCACCAGCGGTCTGCAGCCGGCCGACATGATCATCGTCGCCGGCCGTCCGTCGATGGGTAAGACCACTTTCGCCATGAACCTGGTGGAAAACGCGCTGATGCGCAGCGACAAGGCGATCCTGGTCTACTCGCTGGAGATGCCGTCGGAATCGATCGTGATTCGTATGCTCGCCTCCCTCGGACGGATCGACCAGACCAAGGTCCGCGCTGGTCGCCTCGACGACGACGATTGGCCGCGCCTGACCTCGGCGGTCAACCTGCTCAACGACCGCAAGCTGTTCATCGACGATACGGCGGGTATCTCGCCCTCGGAGATGCGTGCGCGCACCCGGCGCCTGGCCCGCGAGCACGGCGAGATCGGCCTGATCATGGTCGACTACCTGCAACTCATGCAGATTCCCGGCTCCAGCGGCGACAACCGGGTCAACGAGATTTCCGAAATCTCGCGCTCGCTCAAGGCCCTGGCCAAGGAATTCAATTGTCCGGTGATCGCCCTGTCGCAGCTCAACCGCGGCCTGGAGCAGCGGCCGAACAAGCGCCCGATCAACTCCGACCTGCGTGAATCCGGCGCGATTGAGCAGGACGCCGATATCATCATGTTCGTCTACCGGGACGAGGTCTATCACCCGGAAACCGAGTTCAAGGGGGTCGCCGAGATCATCATCGGCAAGCAGCGTAACGGTCCGCTGGGTACTGCGCGCCTGGCCTTCCTCGGTAAATATTCGCGCTTCGAAAACCTGGCGCCGGGGATGTACCAGTTCGAGGACGAGTGATCGATTCTGATCAGGCTCAATGACAACGGGTGCCCAGCGGTTAATATGGGCGCCCGTTTTCGTCTCTGCCTGGAGCTGTTTGCATGCGCCCGCTCGTTGCCGTCGTCGACCTGGCCGCCATTCGCCACAACTACGCCATCGCCAAGCGTTGCGCGCCCGGCCGCCAGGCCTTTGCGGTGGTCAAGGCGAATGCCTACGGGCATGGCGTGCGCGAGGTGGTCACCACCTTGCATGACGAGGTCGATGGCTTTGCCGTGGCCAGCCTGGAGGAGGCGGCCGAGGTCCGCGCCCTGCATGCCAGCGCGCGCCTTTTGCTGCTCGAAGGCTGTTTCTCCGCGAGCGAGCTGCCCATTGCGGCCCAGCTCGGCCTGGATATCGTGGTGCAAGGCGAAGAGCAGTTGGCAGCGCTGCTGGCGGCCGATTTGCCACGGCCTATCAACGTCTGGATCAAGGCCGACACCGGCATGCATCGCCTGGGTTTTTCGGCCGACGGGGTGCGTGCCGCCCATGCCCGCCTGCGCGCCGCGCCCCAGGTCGCCGAACTCAACCTGATCAGCCATTTCGCCTGTGCCGACGAGCGTGGCCACTGGCTCAACGAGCAGCAGATCGGCGAGTTCCTCGGCCTGCTGGGCCTGGATTTCGATCTGCGCAGCCTGGCCAACTCCGCGGCGGTGGTGACATTGCCGGCCGCGCACCTGGACTGGATTCGCCCCGGCATCATGCTCTATGGCGCCACGCCATTGCTGGATATGACGGCTGCGGAACTGGGGCTCAAGCCGGCCATGAGCCTGATGGCCGAAATCATCGCCATCCACGACGTGGCCGAGGGCGACAGCATCGGTTATGGCGCCGGCTGGACCGCCCGCCGGCCGTCGCGCATCGGCACGCTGAGCTGCGGCTATGCCGACGGTTATCCGCGCCAGGCGCCCGCAGGTACGCCAGCCTGGCTGCATGGCCAGCGCGTTCCGCTGGCCGGCAGGGTTTCGATGGACATGCTCACCGTCGACCTGAGCGACGTGCCGTTGGCGCAGGTCGGTGACGCGGTGGAGCTGTGGGGCGCCAACCTGCCGGTGGACGAGGTGGCGCGTGCCGCCGGGACCATCGGCTACGAGTTGTTGAGCAAGGTCACCGCCCGCGTGCCGCGTCGCTATCAGGCCTGATCGGCGCGTTGTACCCAGTTCGAGCGGCCCTGCTGCTTGGCCTGGTACAGCGCTTCGTCGGCGGCCTTGTACAGGCTGGCGAACTGCTCGGCGTGCCGGGGATAAAGGGCCACGCCGATACTGATGCTCACCGCCAACGAGGTGTCCGCATAGGCGACCGGTTGCGCCAGCTCTCGCAGCAGGCGGTCTGCCGCTTCACCGGCGTGGGCCTGCACATCCGCGCCGCAGAGCAGCACGGCGAACTCATCGCCGCCGAGGCGCGCGACCATGTCGCTGCCGCGCACGCAATCACGCATGCGCTGGGCGGTGACTTGCAGCATCAGGTCGCCGGCATCGTGGCCATGGCGGTCGTTGATCGGCTTGAAGTGATCGAGGTCGATCAATAGCAGGGCCACCGATTCGTCACGCCGGCGGGCATCGGCGAAGGCGGCTTCGACCCGTTCGATCAGGTAGCGGCGGTTGGGCAATTCGGTCAGCGCGTCATGGAACGCCACCTGCTGCAGTTCCCGTTCGCGCTCGCTCAACTGCTTGTTGGCCAGGGCCAGTTCGGCGGTGCGCTCTTCCACGGCGATGGTCAGTTGCGCGGCGCTGGCCTGGATATGCGCCAGGCGCGCGCTCTTTTCCTTGTTAGCGCGTTCCAGCGCGGCGGCCCTGGCCAGTTTGAGCATCTGGATGCGGTTGGCCAGGGCGAAGGAGAACAGGATCGATTCGGCGGCGACAGCCACCGGGAATACGTAGGAATTCCAGGGCGCCGGCTGGAGGATGCCGGTGGCGCGCAGCAGCAGCAGGTTGACGCTGCCGAGGATCATGCCGAAGCCGCAGAGGTAGAGCAGGGCAGGCATGTAGCCCTGGCGCCAGCGGCGAAAGGCCGACCACAGCGAGGCCGGGATCGCGGTGAAGGCCAGTACCACGAAGACCCAGGCGCCGATCATCCGGTAGCCGGCCACGTCGGCCAGCACGGCCAGCACGTACAGGCAGCAGGCGAAGCTCAGCATGTGATGGGCCCAGCGCACGTACTGGCGGGTCTGCAGCAGGGTCTGGGTGAACAGGCAGGCGCTGAAGCCCCAGAGCGCCGGGATGCTGATGCGATCCAGCCAGACGGGCACCGGGCCATTCGGCCAGAGCAACTGGAAACCGTGGCCGGTCATCGCCAGGATCATCAACAGTGCGCCGGTGGTGGCCAGCACATACCAGAAGTAGGCGGCGTCGCGCAGGCTGATGAAGATGAACAGGTTGTACAGGAGCATGGCGAAGATCACGCCATAGACCAGGCCGAGAAACAGGTTTTCCCAGGTCGACAGGTCACGGATATCGTCCAGTTGCCAGACCTTGAGCGGGAACGAGTTGCCGGCCGGATCGAAGCTGCGCAGGTAGAAGGTCAATGGCTGGTCCGCCTCGAGGGACGGCAGGCGCAGGAGGATTCGCCGATAGGGGTGGTCGCGGCCTTCCTTGAAGCCGGTCAGCTCGCCGGACTGGCGCTCGCTCCAGCCGCCCTGGCCGTCGGGCAGGTACAGGCGCAGGTCGAGCAGGGTCACTGCGGCGACTTCCAGCCACCACTGCGTTGGCGCCTGCGGGCCACGTTGCAGGGTCACCTTGATCCACCAGGGGTTGCGGCTCTGGCCGACACTGGCCTTGCCGTCGGCCGGCTGAAAGCGGGCCTGCACGTCGGGGCTGGCCAGGTCGGCGACGCTCAGCCGGGCGCCGACGTCTTCGAGAAGCTCGATGCTGTCGTTGAGACTGCGGCCGCTATCGCCAGCAGCCAGTTGCACCGGGGCTGCAAGGGCGATGTTCAACAACATCTGGGCTACGCATGAAAAGAAGATCGCGAACCGCACCGGGCACTACTCCAAGCCTGTACGAATTTTCAGCGAGTATAGCGACAAGGTCTTTCAGAACGCGCGCCTATCCCGAGCAAATAAAGTCCGTCCGCCACAGTCGGACTTGTTCATTTTTTGTGCTATATTCCGCGCCCCGTGAAATGCCCGATTGATCAAAAAACATGCAAGCCGCCAAGCCGTTGTTCGATTACCCGAAATACTGGGCCGAGTGTTTCGGCGCCGCGCCGTTCCTGCCGATGAGCCGTGCCGAGATGGACCAGCTCGGCTGGGACAGCTGCGACATCATCATTGTCAGCGGCGATGCCTACGTCGACCATCCATCGTTCGGCATGGCGATCATTGGCCGGTTGCTGGAGGCCCAGGGCTTTCGCGTGGGCATCATCGCCCAACCGGACTGGCGCTCGAAAGACGACTTCATGAAGCTCGGCAAGCCGAACCTGTTCTTCGGCGTCGCCGCGGGCAACATGGACTCGATGATCAATCGTTACACCGCCGACAAGAAAATGCGTTCCGACGACGCCTACACGCCGGGCGGCCTGGCTGGCAAGCGCCCGGACCGTGCCAGCCTGGTCTACAGCCAGCGCTGCAAGGAGGCCTACAGTCAGGTGCCGGTGGTGCTCGGCGGCATCGAGGCTTCGCTGCGCCGCATCGCCCATTACGACTACTGGCAGGACAAGGTGCGCCGTTCGATCCTGATGGACGCCACCGCCGATATCCTGCTCTACGGCAACGCCGAGCGCGCCGTGGTCGAGATCGCCCAGCGCCTGGCCTTCGGCGAGCCGATCGAGCGCATCACCGATGTGCGCGGCACGGCCTTCATCCGTCCCGATACGCCCGAGGGCTGGTTCGAGATCGATTCCACGCGCATCGACCGTCCGGGCAAGGTCGACAAGATCATCAACCCCTACGTCAACACCCAGGACAGCGCCGCCTGCGCCATCGAGCAGGAGAAGGGCGCGGCCGGCTCAGGCGAGCAGGACGACCCCAACCAAGCCAAGGTCGTGCAACTGCTCGCGCACCCGCGCCTGGAGCGCGACAAGACGGTGATCCGCCTGCCGTCCTTCGAGAAGGTACGCAACGATCCGGTGCTCTACGCCCATGCCAACCGCGTGCTGCACCTGGAAACCAACCCCGGCAACGCCCGCGCCCTGGTGCAGAAACATGGCGAGGTGGACGTGTGGTTCAACCCGCCGCCCATCCCCATGACCACCGAGGAAATGGACTACGTGTTCGGCATGCCCTATGCGCGCATCCCGCACCCGGTGTACGGCAAGGAGAAGATCCCGGCCTACGACATGATCCGTTTCTCGGTGAACATCATGCGTGGCTGCTTCGGCGGCTGTACCTTCTGCTCGATCACCGAGCATGAAGGACGGATCATCCAGAACCGCTCCCACGACTCGATCATCCGCGAGATCGAGGAAATGCGCGACAAGGTGCCGGGGTTCACCGGCGTGGTCTCCGACCTCGGCGGGCCGACCGCCAACATGTATCGCATCGCCTGCAAGAGCACGGACATCGAGACCCACTGCCGCAAGCCGTCCTGCGTGTTCCCCGGCATCTGCGAGAACCTCAACACGGATCACTCGTCGCTGATCGAGCTGTACCGCAAGGCCCGTGCATTGCCTGGCGTGAAGAAAATCCTCATCGCTTCCGGCCTGCGCTACGACCTGGCCGTGGAGTCGCCGGAGTACGTCAAGGAGCTGGTGACCCACCATGTCGGCGGCTACCTGAAGATCGCCCCGGAGCACACCGAGCGCGGGCCGCTGGACAAGATGATGAAGCCGGGCATCGGCAGCTACGACACCTTCAAGCGCATGTTCGAGAAGTACTCGAAGGAAGCCGGCAAGGAGCAGTACCTGATCCCGTACTTCATCGCCGCGCATCCGGGCACCACCGACGAGGACATGATGAACCTCGCCCTGTGGCTCAAGCGCAACGACTTCCGCGCCGATCAGGTGCAGGCCTTCTACCCGTCGCCGATGGCCACCGCCACGGCCATGTACCACTCGGGCAAGAACCCGCTGCGCAAGGTCACCTACAAGAGCGATGGCGTGGAGATCGTCAAGAGCGAGGAGCAACGCCGCCTGCACAAGGCTTTCCTGCGCTACCACGATCCCAAGGGCTGGCCGATGCTGCGCGCGGCGCTGGAGCGGATGGGCCGCGCCGACCTGATCGGCAATGGCAAGCACCAGTTGATCCCGACCCACCAGCCGCAGAGCGACGAGTACCAGAGCGCACGGCGCAAGAACTCCACGCCCGCCGGCAGCAGGAAGGTCGCCGGCAACACCGGCAAGCAAACCAGCAGCGGTCGCATCCTCACCCAGCACACTGGCCTGCCGCCGCGCGCGAGCGATGGCAGCAAGGCCTGGGACAAGCGCGAAGAAGCCAAGGCCGCCGCCGAGGCGCGGCGCAAGGAACAAAGCCGCGGCGGCAAGGGCGCTCCAGGCAAAGCGAAGAGAAAGCCCGCCGTACCGCGTTGAGACCGGGGCGGTGGCGGGGCTCCCCGCACCGACCTCGGAACGGCCTGCCTGAAAGGTTCCCGGCGCCTTTCGGCGCAACATTCTCCAGCTATCGTTGCCTGACACCCGAACCGCTCTCGCAGGGCCAATTCCGTGCGCGCTGCCCGTCGTTGTGCATCCTTGTGCCATATATTGGTGCGTCTGGGCTGCGTAGGCGCTGGTGCCAGTGCCGTTCGCACGCTGGCATAACTCTTGCGCGGTGTCCCCTATCGCTCTGGCTTGCAGGAGGCCCGCCGTGTCGATTCATGTCGCACTGCATCATGTCACGCATTACCGCTACGACCGTCTGGTCAATCTCGGTCCGCAGATCGTCCGCCTGCGCCCGGCGCCGCATAGCCGCACCCGCATCCTTTCCTACGCCCTCGACGTATCGCCGGGCGAACACTTCATCAATTGGCAGCAGGACCCGCAGGGCAATTACCTGGCGCGCCTGGTGTTCCCGGACAAGACCCGCGAGCTGAAAGTCGCCGTCGACCTGGTCGCCGAGATGGCGGTGTTCAATCCGTTCGACTTCTTCCTCGAACCCTATGCGGAAAAGATTCCCTTCGCCTACACCGCGGGCGAACAGCGCGAACTGGCGCCGTACCTGGTGATGTTGCCGAGCACGCCGTTGTTCGCCAAATACCTGACCGGGATTGCGCGTACGCCCAGGCCGAGCGTGGATTTCCTGGTCGAGATCAATCAGCGCCTGTCCGCTGACATCAGCTACCTGATCCGCATGGAGCCTGGCGTGCAGGCGCCCGAGGAAACCCTTGCCCTGGCCTCCGGCTCCTGCCGGGACTCGGCCTGGCTGCTGGTGCAGGTGCTGCGTCACCTCGGCCTGGCGGCACGGTTCGTCTCCGGCTACCTGATCCAGCTCACCGCCGATGTGAAATCCCTCGATGGCCCGAGCGGCACCGACGTGGACTTCACCGACCTGCACGCCTGGTGCGAGGTGTATCTGCCCGGCGCCGGCTGGATCGGCCTGGACCCGACGTCCGGCCTGTTCGCGGGGGAGGGGCATATTCCCCTGGCGTGCAGCCCGGAGCCGTCCTCGGCGGCACCGATCAGCGGCGGCGTGGACGAGTGCGAGGTCGAGTTCAGCCACGAGATGCGCATCGAGCGGATCTGGGAGGCGCCACGGGTCACCAAGCCCTACAGCGATGAGCAGTGGCAGGCGATCGTCGAGCTCGGCCGGCAGGTCGACGATGACCTCGATTACCACGACGTACGCCTGACCATGGGCGGCGAGCCAACCTTCGTCGCCATCGACTACCCGGACGATGCGGAGTGGAACACCGCCGCCCTCGGCCCGAACAAACGGCGCCTGGCCGGCGAACTGTTCCATCGTTTGCGCGAGCACTACGCGCCCCATGCACTGGTGCATTTCGGCCAGGGCAAGTGGTATCCCGGCGAGCAGTTGCCGCGCTGGTCGTTGAACTGTTTCTGGCGCAAGGACGGCGAGCCGATCTGGCACGATCCAGCGCTGCTCGCCGATGAAACCCGCTATTACGGCGCCGATGCACGCCTCGCCAGGCGTTTTCTCACGGCCCTGGCCGGCCATCTGGGGCTGGCTGGCGAGCATGTGTTCCCGGCCTACGAGGACTGGCTGTATTACCTGTGGCGCGAGCGTCGCCTGCCGGCCAATGTCAGCCCGGACGATCCGCGCCTGGCCGACCCGCTGGAGCGCGAGCGCATGCGCAAGGTGTTCTGCCGGGGCGTCGGCGACGTGGTCGGTCATGTGCTGCCGCTGGCGCGCAGTGCCGACGAGCTGCATTGGCAGACCGGGTCGTGGTTCCTGCGCGACGAGCATTGCCGGTTGATTCCCGGCGACTCGCCGCTGGGCTATCGGCTGCCGCTGGACTCGCAGCCCTGGGTCAGCGAATTCGACTACCCCTACGTCCAGGCGCAAGACCCCAACCAGGCGTTTGCGCCGCTGCCGGGACGCCAGCAGTTGCAGCGCCAGTTGCATGCGCCGCTGTATCCGAATGCCCGCCAGGCGCTGAATGAGCAGGTCGCGCCGAAGCCGTTCGAGTCGGCGGCCGATGTCGTGCGTACCGCGCTGTGTGCGGAACCGCGCGATGGCCGCCTGTATCTGTTCATGCCGCCGCTGAGTCGTCTGGAGGATTATCTGGAACTGGTCGCGGCCATCGAGGAGACCGCCGCCGAGTTGCGTTGCCCGGTGGTCATGGAGGGTTACGAACCGCCCAGGGATGCGCGCCTCGAAACGTTCCGCGTAACGCCGGACCCGGGTGTGATCGAGGTGAACATTCACCCGGCCGCGACCTGGGACGAGTTGGTCGAGCGCACCGAGTTCCTCTACGAGGCGGCGCGGCAGACGCGCCTGTCCAGTGAGAAGTTCATGATCGACGGTCGTCACACCGGCACCGGCGGCGGCAACCATTTCGTGCTCGGTGGCGCGACCCCGGCGGATTCGCCGTTCCTGCGCCGGCCGGACCTGCTGCGCAGCCTGATCAGCTACTGGCACAACCATCCCTCGCTGTCGTACCTGTTCTCCGGCCTGTTCATCGGCCCGACCTCCCAGGCGCCACGGGTGGACGAAGCACGCAACGATGCGCTGTACGAACTGGAGGTCGCCTTCGCGCAGATGCCCGAGCCGGGGCGGGAAAGCCCGCCGTGGCTGATCGACCGCCTGCTGCGCAACCTGCTGGTGGATGTCACCGGCAACACCCATCGCGCCGAGTTCTGTATCGACAAGCTGTACTCGCCGGATTCGTCTTCCGGGCGCCTGGGCCTGCTCGAGCTGCGCGCCTTCGAGATGCCGCCGCATGCGCGCATGAGCCTGGCTCAGCAGGTGTTGCTGCGCGCGCTGGTCGCACGTTTCTGGAACGAGCCCTACGCGCCGCCGAAACTGGCGCGCTGGGGCACCGAGCTGCATGATCGTTTCCTGTTGCCGCACTTCGTCGAGCAGGATTTTCACGATGTGCTGCAAGAGCTCGGCGAGGCGGGTTTTGCCGTGCGCGCGGAGTGGTTCGCGCCGCACTTCGAGTTCCGTTTCCCCAAGGTTGGCGATCACGCGGTCAAGGGCATCGGCCTGGAGCTGCGTCAGGCCCTGGAGCCCTGGCATGTGCTGGGCGAGGAGGGGGCCGTCGGCGGCAGCGTGCGCTATGTGGACTCGTCACTGGAGCGTTTGCAGGTACGCCTCGACGGCCTCGCGCCGGATCGCTACGTGTTGACCTGCAACGGCGTGGCGGTGCCGTTGCGCGCCAGCGGCCGGGTCGGCGAGTTCGTCGGCGCCGTACGCTACCGCGCCTGGCAGCCGCCGAACTGCCTGCAACCCACCATCGGCGTGCATGCGCCGCTGGTGTTCGATCTGGTCGATACTTGGATGAATCGCTCCCTGGGCGGATGCCAGTATCATGTCGCCCACCCAGGCGGGCGCAACTACGAAACCCTGCCGGTGAATGCCTACGAGGCGGAGAGTCGGCGCCTGTCGCGCTTCTTCCGTATTGGCCACAGCCCCGGCAAACTATCCGGCCTGTTGCCGACGGTGAGCGATGAGCTGCCGATGACGCTGGACCTGCGCAGGCATTGAGGGAGGGGGTTAGGCAGGAGCGGACACAAATTGCAACCGGTTGAAATATTCGTCATTCCCGCGAAGGCGGGAACCCAAAAGACCCGAAGCATCTGGGCTCCCGCCTTCGCGGGAGTGACGGCAAACCGAAACGTCCGCTCCTGCCTCAACGCCGCCCCAAGTCTCTAACCTGAACGTCGATGCGATGAACTGACGCGAACAAGATCGAACCATGCCTGACCTGCTTGCCGACTATCCGCACAACACGGCCGCCTATGACGAACTGCTCGATGCCAAGGGCGCTGTCCGCCTGCATTGGCGGCGACTGGCCGAGCAACTGCAGCGCAGTACCTCCGCGCAGTTGCACCAGCGCCAGGAACTGCTGAACCGGCAGATCCAGGAAAACGGCGTGACCTACAACGTCTATGCCGATCCCAATGGCGCGGATCGTCCATGGGAACTGGACCTGCTGCCCAACCTGATACCCGCCGAGGAGTGGCGCGAGATCGCCGCCGGGGTGGCCCAGCGCGCCAGCCTGCTCAACGGCGTGCTGGCCGATATCTACGGCCCGCAGCGCCTGATCGCCGAGGGCTTGCTGCCGGCCGAGCTGGTCTTCGGCCACAACAATTTCCTCTGGCCGTGCCAGGGTATCCAGCCGCCGGGCGGCACCTTCCTGCACCTGTATGCGGTGGACCTGGCGCGTGCGCCGGATGGCCGCTGGTGGGTCACTGGCGACCGTACCCAGGCACCGTCCGGGGCCGGCTACGCGCTGGAGAACCGGCAGATCATTTCCCGCGCGTTTCCCGAATTGCACCGTGACTTGCGGGTCCAGCACCTGGCCGGATTCTTCCGCGCCCTGCAAGACACCCTGGCTCGCCAGGCGCCGGTCGAGGGCGACGAGTCGCCGCTGGTGGTGCTGCTGACGCCCGGCCGCTTCAACGAAAGCTATTTCGAGCACCTGTACCTGGCGCGCCAGCTCGGTTATCCACTGGTCGAGGGCAGCGACCTGACCGTGCGCGACGCTCGCGTCTATCTCAAGACGCTCGCCGGCTTGCGCCGCGTGCATGCGGTGCTGCGCCGGCTCGACGATGACTTCTGCGATCCGTTGGAGCTGCGCAGCGACTCCGCGCTCGGCGTGCCCGGCCTGCTCGAAGCGGTTCGCCAGGGCCGCGTGCTGGTCGCCAATGCTTTGGGCAGTGGCGTGCTGGAGTCGCCGGGCTTGCCTGGGTTTCTACCGGCGATCAGCCAGCGCTTGCTCGGCGAGGAGTTGCTGCTGCCCAGCGTCGCCAGTTGGTGGTGTGGCGAGCCGCCGGTGCTGGAGGAGGCCCTGGCGAAATTGCCTGAGCTGCTGATTCGGCCGAGCTTTCCTTCGCAGAGTTTCCTGCCACGCTTCGGCCGCGACCTCAATGAGAAACAGCGCCAGGCGTTGGTCAAGCGTTTGCGCGCGCGTCCTTATGCCTACGTCGCCCAGGCCCAGGCTCATCTGTCCCAGGCGCCGATCTGGCAGGCCGCGCAGGGTAGCCTGGAGTCGCGCGCCATCGGCATGCGTGTGTTCGCCGTGGCGACGGTCGACGGCTATCGGGTGATGCCCGGCGGTCTGACCCGGGTCGCCGCCGATGCGGATGCCGAAGTGGTGTCGATGCAGCGCGGCGGGGCGAGCAAGGATACCTGGGTGCTCGGCGAACGGCAGGCCGGTGGCGAGCAATGGCAGTGGCTGCGGCCGCTGGGCGTGGCCGATCTGGTGCGCAGCGACCCTTACCTGCCGTCGCGGGTGGTGGAAAACCTGTTCTGGTTCGGTCGCTACAGTTCGCGCTGCGAAGACAGCGCGCGCCTGCTGCGGATCATGCTGGCCCGTTACGTCGACGATGACGACGATCCCCTGGCGCTGCAAGCGGCCCTGGGCTTGGGCGAGCGCACCGGTCTGTTGCCCGATGCGGCCACCGGCACGCTCGAAGAGCGCCTGCTGCAAGCGGTGCTCGGTGCCGAATGGCCGCCCAGCCTGCGCGCCAACCTGCAGCGTTTGCAGTGGGCGGCCGGCAGCGTGCGCGGCAAGCTCTCGAGGGAGAACTGGCAGGCGCTGATCGAGCTGCAACGCGAGGCCCATGCGCTGGAGGCGCAGCAGGCCGACCTGGGGGCGCAACTGGACTTTCTCAACCGCTTGCTGATGTCGCTGGCGTCATTGTCCGGGTTTGCCCTGGACGACATGACCCGCGACGATGGCTGGCGTTTTCTCATGCTCGGGCGCTGTATCGAACGCCTGCAGTTCATCGCCCAGAGCATCGCCGACTTCATCGTCAGCCGCGCAGTCAATGACCAGTCGGCGCTGGAGTGGCTGTTGGAACTGGGCAATAGCAGCATCACCTACCGCACCCGCTACCTGGCTTCGGCGCAACTGATCCCGGTGCTCGACCTGCTGCTGCTCGATGCCCAGAATCCCCATGCCGTGCTGTTTCAGCTACGCATGCTGCTGCGCTCGATCCGCCGCCTGGGCGAGAGCTTCGACTTCGTTGCCGAAGGCGCCCTGGCGAGCCTGGAACGTACGCTGGGTGCGTTCAACCTCGGCAGCCTGGAGAACCCGCTGTTCGGCAGCTCGGGCGTCCGCGCGGTGCTCGCCGGCCTTGCCGACCTGTTGCTGGCCATTGCCCAGAGTGCCGGCCAGGTTTCCGATCAACTGGGCCTGCGTTTCTTCGCCCATGTCGATGCCAGCCAGCGGACGAGTTCGCTATGAGTCACGCCGCTTACCAAGTGCTTCACGACACCCATTACCGCTATTCGGCGCCCGTTTCCCTGGCCCAGCAGCTTGCCCACCTGTGGCCGCGCGAGTGCGCCTGGCAGCGTTGCCTGGATCGCCACCTGACCATCAGCCCCGATCCGGCCCGGCGCCAGGATGGGTTGGATGTGTATGGCAACCCGTTGACCCGGCTGGCGTTCGAGCGGCCGCACGACGAGTTGCGGGTGATCGCCAGCCTGCGGGTGGATGTGTTGGCGCGTCCATCCCTGGAGCTGGCCGATTCGCCGGCCTGGGAGCAGGCCTGCGCGGCGCTGCGCTATACCGGCCAGGCACTGGACTCCGATGCGCTGGAGGCTACCCGCTACCGTTTCGAGTCGCCCTATGTGCGCCTCAAGCATGCGTTCAGTGCCTTCGGCGACGCGTGTTTCACCGAGGGCCGGCCACTGCTGCTCGCCGTGCGTGCGCTGATGCAGAAGATCTTCGATGAGTTCACCTTCGATGCCTCGGCAACCCAGGTCGCCACGCCACTGGTCAAGGTGCTGGAAGCCAGGCGTGGCGTGTGCCAGGACTTCGCCCACCTGATGCTCGCCTGCCTGCGTTCCCGTGGCCTGGCCGCGCGTTACGTCAGTGGCTACCTGCTGACCCAGCCGCCGCCTGGTCAACCCCGGCTGATTGGCGCCGACGCTTCCCATGCCTGGGTCTCGGTGTTCTGTCCGCGCCAGGGCTGGGTGGATTTCGACCCCACCAATAACCTGCTGCCGGCCCTGGAGCACATCACCCTCGGCTGGGGCCGCGACTTCGCCGATGTATCGCCGCTGCGCGGGGTGATTCTCGGTGGCGGCAGTCATGATCCGGACGTGCGGGTGACGGTGCAGCCGCTGGCGGAACTGTAGGCCTTGGCAGGGGCTGTTGACACTGGCCCGTTCGCGTCGAAGCCCCTATCATCCCTGCGCTCAGTTTTCCGCCAGGTCGATACCGCCGATGCTGTCCACCCTCGCGCGTTACAAACGCCGTTTCCATGAGGCGCTGGTTCGCTGCTTCCCGCGTACCAGCGCCTACCTGCATGCCGAGCGTGAAGCCGCCCAGCAGCGTAACAAGCCTGCGCCTCGCACGAAGAAAAAGGCGGCCGCCAGTAAGCGCAAACCGGCCAGCCAGAGCAAGGCCAAGGGCGAAAAAACCGCTGCCAAGGGCCTTTACCCTGCTACACGAATGAAAGTGACTGCCGCGCAGGAACAGGCCATGCGCGCCAAGGTCGCCGAGGCCGTGAGCGCAGGTGTAGTCAGCGCACCTTCCGATGAGCAATGGGCGATGATCCTCGCCCGCCAACCGGCCACGCGAATCTTCGCCGGTGCCGGCTCCGGCAAGTCCACTACCCTGGTGCTGCGCGTGGTGTTCATGCTGTGCCACCTGGATATCGAGGTGGAGAAGCTGACGGTCATCTCTTTCACCAATGCGTCCTGTGCCCAACTGCGTGAGCAACTGTGCCGGACCCTGGCGTTCTGGCAGTTCGCCTTCGACGCCAGCCAGGCGCGACAGAGCGTGCGCACCTTCCACTCGGCGATGGCCGTGCTGGCGCGGGACGTCCTCGGCAATCCCGCCTGGTTCGAACAGATGGGCGACAAGGCCGCCGCCGAGCCGGACAACCCGCTGACCTCGGCACGCCTGCGTCCCGCGCAATTGCGCCTGCTCAAACAGGCCTACGAGGATTGCTACAGGGCCGATGGCGAATTCCGCCAGCGCGTGCACCGCTTGCTCGGCCTGCCCGAACCGTCTGCCGAGAAGCCCGGAAAGGCGCCGCAAGATCTCTTCAAGCTGCCAGGCGAACGGGCCTCCGTACCCGTGTTCGAGGCCTTCTACACACAGGCCGGATTCATGGAAGGCATCGGTATCCGCCCGGCTACCCTGGTGCCGCAAACACTCAATTGCTCGGGGCAGGAGCGGCTGTTCATCGAAGCGCTGATCCCGTTCTACAGGCAGTTCGAAAGTAACCTCCAAGCGCAGGGACTGATGACGTTCAACGCTGCCTTCCAGCGCCTGAGCGACCGCCTGAGTCAGCCTGGCGCTTCACTCGCCGTGGATAACCTCAAGCCGTTCAGCCACCTGCTGATCGACGAATTCCAGGACATTTCCCCGCAGATTGTCCAGTGGCTGCAAGCGCTGCATGGTTACCTGGCGCGCCAGGGCGAAAGCCTCAGCCTGATGGCCATCGGCGACGACTGGCAGTCGATCTATGGCTGGCGCGGCAGCTCGCCGGAACTGTTCATGGATTTCGATCGGCATTTCCCGAGCCAGGGCGCCACCGGCAAGAGCGCCTTGCTGGTGCTGGAAACCAACTACCGCTCCATCGACGCGGTAATCCGCGATGGCGAAAAGCTGCTCAAGACTGTCGCCTGCAAACAGGAGAAAACCTGCCAGGCATTTCGCCCCACCGAAGAGGGCGACCACGGCCTGAAGGTCGTCAACGGTTTCGACATCAACAGCCAATTGCCGAAGCTGCTCGCCGTCATTCGTGAACAATGCGCCCACGCCGAGGCGCGTGCCTGCCGCGAGCGCACCGCCGTGCTGGTACTCAGCCGGCGCAACGAACCGCTGCAGACGATCCAGGCCGAACTGGACAAGAAACTGCCGGTACGCGCCATGACCATTCACCGCGCCAAGGGCCTGCAAGCCGAAGTGGCGATCATCCTCGACGATGGCGGCACGGCGGAAAAACACCCGCTGCGCAACGCGCTGTACGCCCACTCGGGCTTCTTCCGCAACAGCTACGACCAGGCCATGGCCGACGAGAGCCAGCGTCTGGCGTACGTGGCGATCACGCGGGGCGTGAGCCGGGTGTTGTGGTTCACGCGCAAGGCGAGCCGGCTGGCGGGTTGAGCGGGGCGGGTCAAGGCGGCGAGTGAGGCACAAGGATGGCGGGATCGTGTCATCCGATGGCGCAACAGGGCTAGCGGCGCCCTGCCGTCGTGAAATCATCCGGTGGTCGTGGCGAATACCCGCTCCAGGGTCGTAGCGGCTCTTTCCCTGACTTTCCGGAGATCGATATGTCCATCAGCAGCCTCGTTCCAGCACCCTACACACTGGAGGTTACCGGCAAGGCCTGCGACGAAGTCAGGCGTGCCAGGGATGTGATTCCTCCAGCGACGCCGATCAATATCGCCTTCCTTGGCAACGAGGACCATGCCCAGCGCATCGAGGCGGCACGGATCATTCGCGAGTGCGGCTTCGAGCCGGTGCCGATCATTTCCTCGCGGCGTTTGCGCTCGGTCGAGGACCGCGACCACCTGCTTGGCGCCCTGGTCGAGGTCGCGGCGCCGACGCGGTTTATTCTCGTCGGCGGTGATCCTGCGACCCCTGCCGGACCGTTCCAGGACTCGCTGGCGCTGCTGTCCAGCGGTGTGCTGACGCGCCATGGCATTCGTCATGTGGGCATCACCGGGTATCCGGAGGGGCATCCGAAAATCGCTGACGACGCACTTTGGCGGGCACTGCGCTGGAAACTCGATTTCCTGCATGACGCGGGCTGCTCGGTGGAGATCACCACGCAGCTCGGCTTCGATGCCGAGGCCGCGCTGCGCTGGATCGGGCAGGTCCGCGGTGGGGGCATCGACGTACCGATCCGCATCGGTTTGCCAGGGCCGACGGATGTCGGCCGGCTGCTGCGCTATGCCCGGCAGTTCGGCGTATCGACCTCCGCGGGCATCCTCAAGCGCTACGGCTTGTCGATGACCAACCTGCTGAAACGGGTCGGCGCCGAGCGCTATTTGCAGCAACTGCAGACCGGGATCGAGGCCCGTGAGCTTGGCGCTGTTCACTGGCATCTGTACCCGTTCGGCGGCATGCTTGAGGCTGTCGAATGGATGAACCAGCGCCTGTCGACTTCGTTGCAGAAGCAGCCTGTGCTCTGATTCAGCGCCTACGTATCGCAGGTTTCAGCGGTAGCAACTATTGTCTGGCCAGATTGATTTTCAGATCCCAGCAGATCGGCTTCATGCATCGCTCTCCTGTGACGAAGCCGCAGCAAGAGGAACCACGCTGATGGTTGAGATAAACAACGAGTCACTCGTTCTCGATCAGGCTTCTCGTTTGCTTGGCGTGATCGCTGATGTGCTGGGACGCTTCGCTGGTCCGCCCGACGATTGCCGCGGTATCGCCAATTGCCGGCGCGCAGTCGTCCAGGCGCAGCTCGGCCACTCTGCCGCCAGGGATCATCTCGACGAGCCTCCTGCACCTATCCGTGGATGGGCTGAACGGGCATTCGACGAAGCACGTCGCTTGCCAGAAGTCGACGGCGTTCTATTGGGCTGTATCGAGGCGCTACTGCCCCACTCGGGCTGGATCAAGCGCAATGCCGCGCCGGGTCAGGATGCCGATTTCGTCGAACGGCACCGCCATGCCATGCTGATCGGGGCGGGCTCCAGCCTGAGCTGCGAGTCACTCACGCTCGGCCTCGCGGTCATGGAACCCGGCGTTCGTTACCCTTATCACCAGCACCCACCTGGCGAGTTCTACGTGGTGCTGTCCGAGGGCCTGTGGTTCCGCGAGGGGACTGGCTGGTGGCGCCCAGGGCCGGGCGGCATCATTTACAACACACCTTCGATACTCCATTCGATGGAGTCAGGTGAGCGCCCCTTGCTGGCGTTATGGGGGCTGATTCATCCCTGATGGGCTACCTGTTCAACTCGTACGCGCACATGTTCACCGTCGACGCCAGGTTCAGCGATTCGATGGCGCCGCTGCCGG
This sequence comes from Pseudomonas sp. LRF_L74, assembly GCF_965644255.1. Taxonomy (NCBI): domain Bacteria; kingdom Pseudomonadati; phylum Pseudomonadota; class Gammaproteobacteria; order Pseudomonadales; family Pseudomonadaceae; genus Pseudomonas; species Pseudomonas sp. LRF_L74. The sequence goes on from NZ_CBFFRH010000006.1 coordinate 300,453, forward strand.
CAATGGTGAACGGTTGGGCGGCGAGGGCGATAAGTTGTTCGCGTGGTACGCCACGGGCTTCGTTGCCGAACAGGTAGCAATCGAAGTTTTTGAAACTGGCCGACTGCACCGGCTCGCCCTGCATGTCCAGGCAGGCGATACGCGGGAAGCGAGCGGGCAGGCTGCCCAGTTCCACATCCAGTTCCAGCGGTGCATGGAAGATCGCGCCCATGCTCGAACGCACCACCTTGGGGTTGTACGGATCGACGCTGCCGGGGCTGAGCAGGCAGCGGAAACTGCCGAACCAGGCCAGCGTGCGCAGGATGGTGCCGAGGTTGCCCGGGTCCTGGATCTCGTGCAGGTAGATGGCGCGCTCCCCCGCGACGGAGGCGGACGGCGTGGTCGCCGCAGGCATCGGCACCACGGCGACGATGCCCTGCGGGGTCTTGGTGTCGGCGATTTGCGCCATCTGCCGGTCGCTGATCAGTTGGGTGTCGAACGGGCTTTGCCAATCTTCGTAGGCGCTGGTCACGTACACGTGGCTGCTTTGCAGCTGTGGGTTGTGCAATGCCGCCTTTTGCAGTTCGAGCAGCAGGTGTTCGCCCTCCACCAGAAAGTGACCGAGCTCGGCGCGGTACTTTTTCTGCTGGAGTTTCTTGATGTCGTCGAGTTTCATCGATGCGGCGCTCAGTAGTCTGGTCGGGACAGCAGCGACTTGGCCACGGCTTCCGCGATCTTGATGCCGTCGACGCCCGCCGAGAGGATGCCGCCCGCGTAGCCGGCGCCTTCGCCGGCCGGGTACAGCCCCTTCAGGTTGAGGCTCTGCAAGCTCTCGTTATCGCGGCTGATGCGTACCGGCGAGGAGGTGCGGGTCTCGATGCCGGTGAGCACCGCGTCGTCCCGGTCGAAGCCGCGAATCTGTTTGCCGAAGGCCGGCAGCGCTTCGCGGATGGCCTCGATGGCGTAGTCCGGCAGCGACGGTGCCAGGTCGCCCAGGCGAATGCCGGGCTTGTATGAGGGCTCCACTTCGCCCAGCTCGGTGGACGGCACGCCACGGATGAAGTCGCCGACCAGTTGTGCCGGCGCACAGTAGTCGCTGCCGCCCAGTTCATAGGCGCGCGATTCCAGGCGCTCCTGCAACTCGACGCCGGCCAGTGGGCCGCCAGGGAAATCCTGCTCGGGGTTGATGCCGACGACGATGCCGGAGTTGGCGTTGCGTTCGTTGCGCGAGTACTGGCTCATGCCATTGGTGACCACGCGGCCCGGCTCGGAGGTAGCGGCCACCACGGTGCCGCCCGGGCACATGCAGAAGCTGTACACCGCGCGGCCGTTCCTGGCGTGATGCACCAGCTTGTAGTCGGCGGCGCCGAGTTCCGGGTGGCCGGCGTACTTGCCCAGGCGCGCCTGGTCGATCATGCATTGCGGGTGTTCGACGCGAAAACCCACGGCGAACGGCTTGGCCTCCATGTACACGCCCTGGCGGTGCAGCATGCGGAAGGTGTCGCGGGAGCTGTGGCCCAGGGCCAGGACCACATGGCGGCTGCGGATGGTTTCGCCATTGGCCAGGACCACGCCTTCGAGCTGGCCGCCATCGATCAGCAGGTCTTCGACCTTGTGCTCGAAGCGCACCTCGCCGCCCAGCGCGATGATTTCCTCGCGCATGGTCGAGACCACGCCGGTGAGGCGGAAGGTGCCGATGTGCGGCTTGCTCACGTACATGATTTCTTCCGGCGCGCCGGCGCGGACGAATTCGGCCATCACCTTGCGCGCGTAGAACTTCGGGTCCTTGATCTGGCTGTACAGCTTGCCATCGGAGAACAGGCCGGCGCCGCCTTCGCCGAACTGCACGTTGGATTCCGGGGTGAGGACCTTCTGCCGCCACAGCGCCCAGGTGTCCTTGGTGCGCTTGCGCACGTCCTTGCCGCGCTCCAGCACGATGGGCCTGAAACCCATCTGCGCGAGCAGCAGCGCGGCGAACAATCCACAGGGACCGAAGCCCACCACCAGCGGGCGCTCGTCCAGGTCGGCGGGCGCCTGGCCGACCGGGTAGTAATTCGTGTCCGGTGCCGGACGCACGTTGTGGTCGTCGGCGAAACGCGCCAGGACCGCCGCCTCGTCGCGCACCTGCAGGTCGATGATGTAGATGAACAGAATGACGCTGTTCTTCTTGCGCGCATCGTAGCTGCGCTTGAACACGCTGTAGTTCAGCAGCTCGGCGGCGCTGATGTTCAGGCGCTTGACGATGGCCGCGCGCAGCTCGTCGGCGCTGTGGTCGAGGGGCAGGGACAGTTCGTTGATGCGAAGCATGGCGTTGATCCTGGCCGGTCGATCCGGCAAAGGAGGCGGGAGGGAAGTGGGCGCGGATTGTACGCGTCCACCCGGGATGCTGTCAGGCATCGGCTGACGGACGCGGTGGATTTAACGCCGCTGGCGTTATCGGCCTATAATTGCGCCGCTTCGCGCCCGCCAGCGTCTTCGCGGCAGCGCCCTCACCTTGATGGCTTTCTCATGAAACGATCCAAAAGCAGCCGCCGCTGGCTGGACGAACACGTCAACGATCCCTACGTCAAACGCGCCCAGAAGGATGGCCTGCGTTCGCGCGCCAGCTACAAGCTGATCGAGCTGAACGACAAGGACAAGTTGATCCGCCCCGGCATGCTGATCATGGACCTGGGCTCCGCGCCGGGTGGCTGGTCGCAGGTGGCGGGTGGCCTGGTGGGCGAGAAGGGGCGGATCATCGCCAGCGACATCCTGCCGATGGACCCGCTGGACAACGTCGACTTCATCCAGGGCGACTTCACCGACGACGGCGTGTTCCAGCAACTGCTCGACACGCTCGACGGCCGGCTGCCGGACCTGATCGTTTCCGACATCGCGCCCAACATCAGCGGCGTCGCGGCCGCCGACCAGGCCGCGTCGATGTACCTGGTCGAACTGGTGCTGGACATGGTCCGCCGCGTGCTCAAGCCGGGTGGCAACTTCGTCGCCAAGGTGTTCCAGGGCGAAGGCTCCGACGAATACCTGAAGGATGTACGCACCTCGTTCGACAAAGTGGTGATCCGCAAGCCGGAGGCCTCACGCCCGCGCTCGCGGGAAGTCTATCTGGTGGCCAAGGGCTTCAAGGGCGAGTGAGCCGCAAGCTCCAAGCCAAAAAGGGCATTCGCTGCATCCGCAGGATGGGGCGGCCGCCCAGGTAGAGGCGCGTAGCGACGATACCCGTGGTGCGGTTTCCGCTCAGTGCGGCTTGTCCGCCTTGTCCTCGTCGAACAGGCGCGACAGTTCCAGGCGTGCCTCCTGCGCCGTCTGCCGCACCTTGGCGCGGTCGCCGCGGGCCTCGTGCTGGGCGTTCAGCAACTGCTCGTCGTGAATGATGAACTGCTCGATCATGTGCTCGACCTTGGTGGCGCTCAGGCCCAAGCCCTTGAGCGTGCGACGGGCGATTTCCAGGCTCGAATAGAGGAGTTCGCGCACGGGCTCGGCACCGGTATGCAATAGCTGCTGAACGTGCTGGCGATTGCGCGCGCGGGCAATGACCCTGACGTGTGGATAAAGCCGCTGGACCACGGCGGCGATACGGGTCGCCTGGCCGGCATCGTCCACGGCGACGATGAAGTATCTGGCCTGGCCGACCTTGGCCGCGCTGAGGATTTCCGGGCGCGTCGGGTCGCCATAGAACACCGGGACCTGTTCGAGCGAACGACTCATTTCGATGGTCTCGACCGAGGTGTCCAGCCCGACATAAGGAATGTCCTGGGCCTGCAGGATGCGTGCGACGATCTGGCCCATCCTGCCCATGCCGGCGATGACCACTCGTGGCCCGTCGCTTTCTATCGTCTTCAGTTCTTCTGGCACGGCCCGGACGGGTTGCGGGCGCCGTTTCAGCCAATGGCCGATGGCGAGCAGCAACAATGGCGTGACGGCCATGGACAGGGTGATCGTCACCAGCAGGATGTCGTACGTCCGGCTATCGAACAGTCCTTCGCCGAGGGCAAGCTTGAATACGACGAAGGCGAACTCACCGCCAGCGGCGAGCACGGCACCGAGGCGTAATGCCGATATCGTTTCCAGCCCGCCGAGGGCGCGGCCAATCAGCATCAGCAGCGGGAACTTGATGAGCACCAGCAGCAGGGTCAGGCCGATGATCAAGCCAGGCACTTCGAGCAGCAGGCCAAGGTTGGCGCCCATGCCCACGCTGATGAAGAACAGGCCCAGCAGCAGTCCTTTGAACGGTTCGATCTGCGATTCGAGTTCGTGCCGGTATTCCGAGTCGGCGAGCAGCAGACCGGCCAGGAACGTGCCGAGCGCCATGGATACGCCAGCCATTTCCATCAGCCACGCGGTACCGATGACCACCAGCAGGGCCGTGGCAGTGGAAACCTCCGGCAGCCCGGTCCTGGCGACGATGCGAAACAGCGGACGCAGCAGATAGCGGCCGCCGGCCACGACGACGGCAATGCTGCCCAGGGCCTTCACGCTCGATGCCCAGGTGCCTTCGCCACCTGCTTCGGCAGCATGGATGGCCAGCATCGGGACGAGGGCGATCAGCGGGATGGCGGCGATGTCCTGGAACAACAGGATGGCGAAGGCCAGCCGCCCGTGCGGGCTGTTCAACTGATGGTTCTCGGCGAGGCTTTGCAGGCCAAGGGCGGTGGACGACAGGGCCAGCCCCAGGCCGAGCACGGTGGCGGTCGCCAGCGACTGGCCGAACAGGGTGAAGGCCAGCGCACCGATGACCATGGCTGTCAGCAGGACCTGGGCCAGGCCTACGCCAAACACGGCCTTGCGCATCAGCCACAGGCGCCTTGGCGACAGCTCCAGGCCAATGATGAACAGCAGGAGCACGACCCCCAGCTCGGAGAGGTGGGCGACGTTTTCCGGGTCGCCGACCAGCTTGAGCACCTGCGGGCCGATGATCACGCCAGCCAGCAGGTAACCGAGCACCGCGCCCAGTTGCAGGCGTTTGGCGAGTGGCACGCTAATCACTGCGGCAAGCAGGAAGATCACCGAGGCCTGGAGGAGGCCGCCTTCGTGTGGCATGTCTAATTCCTTGGAAAATGAAGCCGGGCGGTGCCGGATGCCTATTTTAAAACGAGTCGCCAGGGACGCGTGGAAACTGTTCTCTGCCTGTTTCCACGCGGATTGCTCGATGGAGGGTGAATGCATGGCGGCATATCGAGTAGCCTTGCACGTCTTTCATGTAGATGGTTGGGTAGGGAGTCGGCGTTGAGTCACAAGAGCAAAACGATCCTCTGGTCGGGCATGGGCCTGAGCCTGCTGGCGCTGGTCATCGCATTGCGTCTGTTCGCGGTCTGGGCGACCACGTTGCCGCTGGACGTTCCGGTCAGGCTCGATCAGGGCAACACCATCGACCTGCCGGTCAAGGTCCGGACCCTCGAGTTCGATACGCTGGCCGTGGTGTTTTCCACTGCGGAGCTGCCGCTTTACACGGTGCGCAAGCTGTCCGGCGGACAGGTCTGGGAGAATGAGCAGTGGGTCGAGTATCCGCCGGTGCCAATGACGCTGGCATGGAAGCTGTCGACCCCGGCCGGCGAATTGCTGGCCGAAGGGCAGGGTAGCGTAGCCCAGGAGCTCACCAGCTATGGCAGCGAGGAGATCACCCGATTCGTGGCGCACATTCCTTTGCAGCCAGGTGACTATCGCCTGCAGGTGAGCGTGCAGACGCCTGATGTCCGTTTCGCGGAGGTGGCGACTCGGCTGGCCATCGTGGCGGAAGGCAAAGGCAAGACCTGGCAATCGAGCATCGCATGGTGGGGCTCGATCATCTCGGGCGTGTTGATGATTCCGTTGGCGATTATCTGCGGGTTGCTGGCCTTGCACCACTTCACCCGCTGGCGTTATGGCGCGCCGAGTGCGGATTGAGCAGGCGAAGAAAGGGGGCGGCAAATCCTGCCGCCTTTTGCTCAGGCGTCGTGCCTAATTCAAGGTTGTCTAATAATGGCTGTCTTCAACTATATGCTGTGTGCCGGTGAATTTAGACTTGGCCAATAGCGTTGAATATATGAAGTTGGTTCGCAGGTAGCGCCACCCCAGCCTGCGTGGCTCTATCAACATGCGAAAGCACCATTCCATGCCGATGTGTTGCATCCATTTCGGTGCCCTGGGCAGCATGCCGGAAATGACGTCGAACGAACCGCCGACCCCCATTCCCAGATTCACCCCTAACTGTTCCCAATGCTTGCGCAGGAATACTTCTTTTTTCGGTGAGCTGATGCCAATGAAAAGAAGTTTCGCGCCGCTGTTGCGAATTCCCTCCACCACGCTGAGTTCTTCCTCTGGACTGAAGTAGCCGTCGTGGATGCCGGCAATGCGCAGTCCAGGATAGCGCGCCGCCAAACACTGGGCGGTGCGCGTCACCACGCTTTCCTTCGCGCCGAGCAGGTAGATGGAGGCGTTCAGGCGAGCAGACAGGGCACACAAGTCCCCCAGCAAATCGATTCCGGCTCGCCTGGCCGGAGCGGTGTACTTGAGCCACTTCATGCCGAGGGCGATGCCGGCGCCATCGATATGGACGCGTTCCACCTGTTCCAGGGCGTACATCAACTCAGGGTCTTGTCGCGCGTCAACGAGCTTGGCGACGTTGAGCCCCTCCAGGCGTATGCGTGTGTCGTTTATGAGGGCGTGCTCGATGTCGTCGAGGAGGGCCTGCGGGCTGATCAGGTCTGCCGGGCAACCAAGGAACCTGACTCTTCGGATGGATTCAGTTTTCATGTGAATGTTTCAGCGCCGGGGAAGGAAGCCTGTACAGGCTGCGAAGAACACCGCCGCAGAGCAGCCAGAACGCCCCGGTACCCGACACTGCAAGCATGTGTTCGGATGTGACGAGCGTGATTGTGAGCCCTACGGATAGCCAAAATGCGGCAAGGGCGAGCGCACTGCCATGATGGCGATAGGTGCGCCAGAACATCCAGCTCATGTTGCCGTAGAAGAGCAGGAAGAGTAGCGCCGCCGGTACGCCAAGTTGGAATGCGATGCTGAAAATGGCGCCTTCGCCGCCCCCGATCGTGCTGGCTGCCGCTTGCCCGGCCATCGCTCCCTGCTGGCCAAGCCCGGCGCCTGTGAACAGTACGCGAGGCAGGTCGACCAGGTTCTTTTTCAAGGCTGCCCAGTGCCCGACGCTCGAGCCGTCAAGAAGGTTGATGCTCATGATCAGGATGTTCCAGGACGCGACCACGATAGCCAGCAGGGTAGTGCCCAGAATCAGCCAGCGCCAGCCTCGGCCCGGCAGCAGTGAGCGATTGCCGAGCAGATAGCCGAGCAGGGCAAGGCCTCCGGCGAACATGGCGCCGCGGGTTCCTGACATCCAGATGCCCGCGAACAGAAATGCAGACAGGAGCAGTCCCAGCAGGCGGGCACGCGCATCCAGCCAAGCGATCACCAGCACGGCGCTCACGGCCAGGAACATGCCTTGCGCCAATGGAGAGGCAAGCAGCCCGGCGGCGCGGCGCTGCAGGTCGACGCCACCATAGAAATTCCATGGCAGGCCGTCCAACGGGTTTGCCCCGAGCTTCAGGCCTTTGACCTCAAGCATGTACTGGGGGTAATGCATGGTCGTGAGCCAGAAGTCGGTGTGCTGCTGTTCCCAGGCGCCAAAAGCGGTGCTGGCGATGGCCAGCAGGACCAACCAGGCCGCGAGCATGTGCAGGTCCCGCAGATTTCGGATGCAGTAATAGCCCACCAGCACAAACAGCGGCGGAATCATCAGCGTGCCGAAGGAACTGATCTGCAAGCCTCTGGGGGCGTTTCCTACGCCGATCAGCAGATAGCTCAGGGCGAGCGCGCCATAGCCCAGCATGGGCAAAATGATGCCCACGGGAAGACGAAGCGTCGCCAGGCAGCAGGCTGCTGTTGCGATCACCAGGCTGTCTCGCAAGAGCCTGAGGTCTGCCGCGTGCGGCCAGATGTTGTAGAGCCAGGCGCTGCCGAGGTCGCCCAGGTGGACCCAGAGCACGATGATGAGCAGAAGCGGGAGCCTCACCTGTTGCGCTCCGCGTTGCGACGAGCCTGGTATTGCCGCCAGCGTTGCCATTCACCGACCAACCCAGGACCCAATGCGGCAATGGCCCACTGTTTGAGGCCAGCCTTGAGGCGATCCTTGATCCCCCAGCCCACTCGTTCAATCCATCGGTCGATCAGCTGAATACGCTCCGGCGCCGCAGCAGGTATCGCTACTTGCTGCCGTTCAGTGGGGCGGCGCGCATGAAGCCAGAGGTTGCCGCCCATGGTCGCAAGAGGGTGGTGGCCGCACGATAGAACGTCGAAACCGGCAGCGATTGCCAGGCTCCGCAAGCTGTCCATGCAGAAGTAACTCAGGTGTGCGGGGTGGACGAACAGGCGGGTTTGCCAGTCACCGAGCAAGTCCGGGACCTCGATCCACAATTGCCCCCCGGGTCGCAGGGCGCGGGCTGCCAAGTCTAATGTTCCGAGCGGATCGACGACATGTTCGAGGACATGGAAGGCGACCAGCGCATCCAGGCTCTCCGGCTCGAGTGCGGAGAGTCCCTCCAGAAACCGGACCTGCGCGCCGTCGAGTAGGGTCTGGCGGTGGCTCCGGTCAGGTTCGCTGGCCAGCAGGCGCAGGTCTGGTCTCGTTGATGATGCCTGCCCCAGAAAGGCGCCAAAGCCCGAGCCCAGTTCGAACAGGGTCGCGCCGTCGGGCAACTGCGGGGCGATTAATGCCAGGCGCGATCGGGCAACGGCCTGATCGCCACGCCATGCAAAAAAACGCGCGAGATTGCGCCAGGGGACTTCGCTCGGAAACAGTTGCCTGTAACGCGTGGTGTAGAAGTCGACCAGGCCGGCATCGGTGAAGCCAGGAGCCAGGTACACCCCTGCGCAGTGACCGCAGCGGCGCAATTGCTGGCCAGACCTCGCGTAGACTTCCATCCAGAAGTGCCGCTGGTGGGCGGTGGCACCGCACAGGCGGCATTGCCCACTGTCCGCTGCCAGGGCATCGCGCCAGACGTACTCAGGCATAAATACTCCGATACCAGAGGGCGACCGAAAGCGCTAGCCAGAGCGTGCTGTGCTCTTGCTTGGGGCCGGACAGCTCGTTGCGCAGGCGAGCGAGGTCGATGAGCGCCTCAAGCTCTGCGGGCAGGTCGTCCAGTAATGTCTTCCAGGGCAGGCGCTTCAACAAGAACTGCTCGGCGTGACCGAAGCCCGTGCTTTTAGGGGCATCGGCGACGGCGGCGGGGAGCTTGCGTTGAAAGGCCGAGCGCAGAAGCGCCTTGGAGCGGCGGGCTCCAATGCGCGTAGCGGCGGGTGTGGCCAGGGCGCGCTCTACCAGACGGTGATCCATGAACGGGCTGCGCAGCTCGACCCCCGCATTCATGCTGTTGCGGTCAGCCATGCGCAGCACGCCTGGAAGCAGGGTGTTCAGTTGGTCGTCGCGCAGGCGTCCTTCGATCCCCAGGCGAGCGTTATCGGCGAGGGCTTCCAGGCGATGACGTTGTGCGTTCCAGAGTTCCCCGCTGATGGCCCCGACGCTCGGGCGCTGATGACGGAGCAGGGTGCGGACCATCGGCAGCGGGCACTCCCAGACCAACCGGTTAAGCAGCAGAGCGGGGCTGAACGTACGGTAGCTGAGCAACTGGGCTGCCTGCTTCCAGCGGCCGCTCAACAATGCGTCGCGAACTGCCAGGGAGTGGTAGCGGGCGGTGTACCCTCCAAGGAGTTCATCCGCGCCTTCACCCCCGAGTACCACTTTGAACCCGTGATCGGCAGCGGCGAGGTAAGTGCGATAGCTGGCGAGGATCGATGGGGTTGGGAACGGCTCGCCCTGGGCATCCACCAGGGCCATGAGTTCCTCTGCGCTGGGCGTTGGCGAGAAACGCAGAACCTTGTGCATGTGCTCGTGGCCGCTGTCCCTCAGCAGTGCGGCCGCCTTGTCGGATTCATCGAAAGCGGCATGCTCCGCTTCGCTATAGGCATAGGTGAAGGCGCCTCTCAATTGAGGGCCTTGTGCGGAGCTGGCCTCCAGGGCCAGTCGGGTGATAATCGAGCTGTCCAGGCCACCGGATAACAGGGTGGCGACCGGAACATCGGCCTGCATGCGCAAACGCACGGAATCATTGAGCAATTCGCACAGCGCCTCCTCGCTCAATGACGGGACCTCTCCAGGGTGTGGCCACTGGTGGTAGCTGCGAGTGCTGAAACGTCCTGTGCGGCTCAAGCGGCATACCTGTCCCGGCGGTACGGCTTGTACACCCTGGAAGAAGGTGGCCTGACCCTGTTCTGAAAAGCCGGTGACCATGAAGTCGAAGACTTTCTCTGGATTCGGCGGCGGGTAGGCGCCCTGAAAGGCGGCAATGGCCTTTATCTCGCTGGCGAGGATGACATGCCGGCCGTCGCGATACAGGTAGAGGGGTTTTACGCCCAGCCGATCACGGCAGTAAACAAGGTCGCCGCTAAGGGCATCCCAGATGACCAGCGCCCACATACCATTACAGCGCTCGAACAGGGCTTCGCCCCAGATTCGCCAGCCTTGCAACAGGACTTCGGTGTCGCCGTCGGTAACGAATTGGCAGCCAACCCGACGCAGTTCTTCGCGCAGGGCCTTGAAGTTGTAGATGGCGCCATTGAACACCAGCACGTTGCCGCTATAGGGGCAGCGCATGGGCTGTGCGGCTGCGCTCCGGGGATCATAGATAGCCAGGCGTCGATGCCCCAGCACGGTCTCGGGAGCGTGCTCGACGGTTGCCAATCCTTCACCGTCCGGACCGCGTCGAGCCAGGCTGGCCAGGGCCTCTCGAGCACGTGCCTGCAACGTGTCCATGTGAGCAAATGCCCGTATCGCGATCAATCCGCACATGGCGAAGAACCTTTGCGTATCATGACGAGGCCTCGGTAATGGCGTGCGGCTGGTAGCAGGTACGCTGGCCAAGCAGGCCTATCAAGACTGGTGCGGCCATCAGCAGGGCAAGCCATGGGCTTGCAGTTGAGTAGCTGGCAACTGCTGCCAGTAACGACAGCAGGATAGCCGTCCAGCCCCAGGCCGTGAAACGTATGTGCAGCAGGCCGAGCAGGCCGAATATCATGCCTAGCGCCCCCAGAACTTTACCCCATAGCAGGCCATGGGCTGAGCCTGCCCACGCCCCCGCTAACTGAATCAGGCTGCTGACGCTCATGCTGATTAGCAGCAGGCGGAGCAATGGGCGCTCCCGGCTGCCACTGATCAGGGGCAGGCTCAGAAAACCACTGGCCATGGAAAGCCCCCAGGCCAGCAGCACAAGAGTGGACAGCATCAGCCAGCGGTTTTGCTCGGCGGTTATCGGTAGCGCCTGGAGCAGCAGTACGCACGACAGCGCAGTTGCACTTCCCCAAAGGCCCCAGGAACTGGCCAGCAAGGCTCTGAGGCGACCCGTTGGGTGCGCTGCACCGGGCAGCAGCAGGCGCGACAGTTGGGCCTGAATGCCAGAGAGCCCGCTGAGGGCATGGCTCAGAATCAGGTACCAGGGGAAATAGCCGGGGGCTAGCGGCGCGAGCAACAGAGGCGTCAGGCGATCATGCAGCGTGCCGCAGATGCCGAGCATCGAAAGCCTCAGGGCGGCAATCAATTGCCCTTGGCCAAGTCGCGGGAGCCACAACCTTGCCCGGCGACTGTAGGCCAGGTGCACCAGTGCCTGAACGGCAAAGCCCAGGGTAACGGCGAGCCCCGCCCGAGTGGCTGCGGAGGACGACCATTGGTAGGGCAGGGTGCTCAGGAGCAGCGCGATTGGCCAGGCAATCTGGCCCAAGATCATTGCCAGGGCTTGCCGACCCTGCACGATGAGAGGGCCTGAGTAGTTGATCAAGGCCAGCAGCGCCGCGGGTGCGGCTCCGATCCAATAGGCTGAGGCAGCGGCATCCCGCCATTGGCACGTGATCAAGAGACTGGCCAGCACAAGCAGCAACAAGCTGGCTATCAGGCGGTGTGTCAATGCGCATCGCCAGTCATTTAGCCATTGTGGGTGATCGAGTGGGGTGCGTAGAAACAACGAGCCGTAGCCCAGATCGGCCACGAAGATCAGCGTCATCAGCAATAGATGGGCCAGCCCTACAGCGCCGTACTGTGCAGCGCCCAGCATATGCAACAACTGCAGTTGGAAAAGAAAGTTGCTTCCTTGGCCGATGCCGTATGCCAGGGCGGCCAGCACGAGCATGTGCTTCATCGTGCGGTTCGCCGTTACCTTTTCGGCATGCGGGCGAGTCCCTGCGTTCACGCCAGCACGTCCGGGAACACAACCCGGTGCAGCGCTTGGCGGAAGCTCATGCGGGGTTGCCAACCCAGTACAGCCAGCGTCCGCTCAGGATTACCCAACTGGCTGATCCGGTCCACGCTGCGGACCCGTGCAGGGTCGACCTCGATCTGGACCGTGCGTTCGAGCACATCGGCCAGTGCCTGCACCAGTTGCGCCACCGAGTGCTCGACACCAGAGCAGAAATTCAGGGCGTCGAAGGCCTGCGTCTCGCGTGAGTCCTGGACGAGCGCCACGAGTCCGGCCGCGATGTCGTCTGCATGCAGGTAGTCGCGGCGTGGCGTCAGGTTGCCGAGTCGGACCCGGCCACTCGACGACTGCTTCAACTGGCTCAGGATTTCGGGGATCAAGTGGGCGTTCGGGTCATCATGCCCGACGGCGTTGAAGATGCGTGCGGCGCGGCCAATGCGTTGGCGACCCTGGCTGCTCCAGAAGCGCAGTTGCTGTTCGTTGCAGTATTTGGACAGCGCATAGTTGTCGCAAGGCAAGAGCGGGCTGTGCTGCTCGTCCAGGGCGTTTTCCTGCCAGGCATACACGGCGCCACTGGAGGCGAGAGCAACGCGCGCGACATTGAATTCGGTGGCCGCCGCAAGCAGGCGCTCGGTTCCCACCACGTTGACGTTCAGGCATTGGGCGCGCTGGTTCTCGCAGGTCGGAATGTGATGGATCGCGGCGAGGTGCAAGATCGCATGCGGACGAAATGTACGCATCAGCCTGTGCAGGGTGTCCTCGTCGCACAGGTCGCCCTCGACGGCCAGGCTGGCTTGCGCCGGCATGGGCAAACCGCTGGAAAGGTTATCCAGAACCGCGACGTCACCGCCCAAGGCGCGCCACTGGGCAACCACACGGCGTCCGATCATACCGGCGCCGCCTGTGACCAGCAGGCGCATCACGGCGACACCTCGTTCACCAGGTGGCGTCGGATGTTGTCGGGAATCTTGGTCAGGATGGGACGTTCTCCCCTCAGCCAGACGTACAGCGCGAGCCAGAGCGAGAGCGCCAGCAGAGAAGCCGCGAAGACCAGTAGGCCCACCCATTTTGGATTGCGCATCGGTATAGGCTGCAGCGAGAGGGCCGAGCGTGATTTCAGGCCGATTGCTGCCTGCCTGACCTGGGCTTGATCCAGCTTGACGTTCAACTCCTGAATGGCTTCGTCCTGTTCGGTGGTGAGCGCGGTCTGGCTGTTGATCAGTTTGTCTCTGTTGGCCGTCAGGCGGGTGAGGATTTCGTCACCCGAGGCCGCATGGTGCACCTCGTCCAGCCCGGAGAAGAGTTGAGCGTAGGCATCTAGCTTGGCGAGTCCGCGCTGGAGTTTCCGCAGGTGTGCCTGTTCATCGGAGACTGTCGCTTCCAGGGCGATGATCTGTGGTAGAGGGGCCAGGTACTTGCCTCCGTTGTCCTGAACGGAGACCACCGTGTTAGGCGCCATCTGACGTGCCTCTGGATAACGCTCAAGCACACTGCGCATATCTGCGATGCGCTGCTCGGCCTGCTGGATGTTGAAGGTTGTCTGCAACCGCTGGATATTGAGCTGCGGGCGTTCGGCCAGGGTTTTCTGTCCTTCACGAACGGTCTCCAGCAGATTGTTGGCCAGAAGCGCTTGGCCAATGTGCCGGGTCAGGAGCTCAAGATAATGTTCGGCCTGCTCTTCGTTTTGCGCACGCAGGTTGAGCGACAGGCCCAGGCCTCGTGCTTTCTCGATCTGCGCCAGAGGGACTTCGCGAATGTCGTCGCGGTTCAACGATGAGCGATACTGGACGGTGTTTGCCCAGAACACCGGATTGTTCGCGGCCCGCAATAGCCGCTCGGCATCGATGTCTTCATCCGCGAAGCTATGGGCAACCCAGCGCCGGTCCCATAGATAGGATTGAGCCTGGCGCCATTCTTCCAGGGAAATATTCGGAACCTCAAGCAAGGCACTGACGGAATACAGGGGGCGTTGAGCGATCCCCAGGGCTGCCAGTCCTCCCAGTAACAACGCTGGAATCACGAGCAATCGATAGAAGCGTTGAAAGAAGCGCAGTATGCGCAGGCACAATTCGCCAAGCGAAATCTCGCCTGGGCCAAAAGCGCTCGGCGCTGTCGAAGTAGGCATGCAATCAACCCGAAGTCAGACGCGGAAAGCCTCATGCCATCTGGCGCGGAAGGCCAGGTATTCAGGCAATGAAGTGGGCGCAATGTGCCATAGGCCAGGCAATCAGCGCAATCGACCGCTGTGCTTGAGAACGGCAACCGGGCGTGCTGGACATCGGTGCTGGCGCCGCTGTGATTCAGCGCGTGCCGAAAACCAGGCGACACAGGCGTAGCAGTGGATACAGCAGGTTCAGGCGAGTGGGTAGCCGGGTCCACTGGAGATCGGCGTTGGTGGGGCTGAGCCAGTCGCCTATGGCGTGCAGGCGGGCAGGTAGATTGTCCAGTAGCGCCAGGTCCATCAACACGCGCTTCGCAGTGCCCTGGTTCAGTGCCAGCGCTTTGTCCGACAGCGACTGCTCGATGCCTTGCAAGGCCAGATCAACCATCCGTTTGCTGGCCTGACAGGGGCGCCGGACTGCCTGCAGCTGTTCGGCAACGAACGAGCCGAACAGCAGCGTCAGCAGGCTTAGGCAGGCATCGAGAGACCCGCAAGTGCCGCTGCGCACGAAAATATCAGCCGCCTCTCGGGGATCGAAGTCCGGGTGCTGGAGCAGGGCGTGAATGTCGATCAGCCAGATCAGCCGGCGAAAGCAATGCTGGTTGGCGTGGGCGACCAGGTAGGGAACGGCATAGGTCGGGGGCAGGCAGTGAATCGGTGTGGCGAGAATATCCAGCGGCACACTGTTGCCCTGGAGGTTTGCAAGCAGGTCGCGGTGCCGGAGCAGTCGCCGGTGCAGCTCGACCCGAGGCAGGCCTGAGCGATGTGTCAGCACCAGTTCATGGGTGCCGGCGGGCAGGGGCAGTGACTGACCGGGCAAAGGCGTATAGCCCTGTTCGTGCAGTACGGCCAGTGCCTGTGGCCATTGCGCTTCGTTGATCAGGATGTCGAGATCCACACTGCTGCGCGTGCCCAGTGAGCCGTGTGCTTGCACTGCCAATGCCGGTCCCTTGAGTGCCACGGGCGTGAGTTGGGCGCTGTGCAGGGCACTGAACAGGCGCTTCAAGGTGGCGGCGAGCTGCAGGGCACGCAAGGTCGTATGCCGTTTTTCCTGGGCGAGTGCCTCTTGGCATGCGTCTGGCAGGCTGGCCAGGCGCGTGGCGTCGATCAGGCCCGCCACGCCATGGTGGCGTACGAAGCTGGCCAACCGAGTGGCTGGCTGCTCGGGGTGGTGGTTGCCAAAACCGAGGGTCCACAGTGTTTGCTGCAACAATGAAGAGAGGCGTGCGTTATCTGCAGGGGGGAGCATGGTGACAAGACGCATCTCGCGATTCGAAACGCCGACAGTCTGCCGCTGCTCTTCCTGCTTGGCAATCGCAAGCCGGACAGGTAGCGTGGCGCCCTCTAAATAATGGATAGCCGAAATGTCGCCGACTTGGTCGCAGGAATCGTTTGCGCACTACGTGGCGATGTTATCCCGTCGCTATGGCGAGGCCGCGGTCGATGTGCGTCATGAGCTTTTTTTCCTGACTGCCGGGCGATCTCCAGCGACCATCGGGGCGCGAGCCTGTGTAGCGTTGCTGCGTGATGCCTGGCTATTGATGCGTGGCCCTGTCGCCAGGGCTGAGGCGCTGAACCGCCCGGTTCTCCTGCTTGCCACCCTGGCCGGCGAGAGTGGTTGGGGTACGTTGGCCCGTAGCATGGCGCACTTGCCAGAGGGGGGCGCAACGGTCCTGGCTCATCCGCGCCTTGCCTCGCGTATTTTTCCTGCCGATCTCGTGCTTGCCAGGCCAATGCGGCCGTCGGCGGCGGGCTTGATGAACAGCCTGCATACGTTCTTCAGTCACTGGTTTCGTCATCGCTCGCTGCTGCTCGCCAGTTGCCTGGCACGACGTGTCCTTTGGCGCGACAGCCTGTCGCGTACGCTGGGGGGACGGCAAGGCCTGGTGGTGTTGCACAACGATTTCGACCTGATGAGCCGGGCGGCCATTGGCCAGGGCGCGGTCACGGTGTGCCTTCAGCACGGATTGCCGACGGACGAGTTCTTTCCGACGCGGGCCGACTGGTATGTCGTGTGGGGCCCCCGCAGCCGCCAGGCGTTCGCGGCGGCGGGCTGCCCGGAGCGTTTGCTGGTGGAGGACGCGCTGGGTCGTGGTGCTGTGTGCCCAATGCCTGAGACGCCGCCTTCGGGACTGTCGCTGCTCTCGCAAACGCATGCCCCGATATTCGGCGAAGGGCTTGGCGCCTGGCTACGTCATTTTGCCGATGAACTGCTGGCGCTGGCGCCGCGCGCGCGGATACTGTTGCACCCTCGGGAGCGCAGTCCGTACCGGGGCCGGGCGGGGCTGGCGAGTCACCCTGCGCCGCACCCTGAGTTGCGCGCCGGCGAAGCCCCTCGACTGGTGATGGGCTGTTGCACCACGGCGCTGTTCGACGCCGCACTGGCAGGCCACTGGGTCATGCGCCTGGCTGCGCCCTTGCAGGGCAACCAGGGGGCTTGCCATTTGCTGGCGCTGCCGTTGCAGGCAAGCACTGCGGAGCAGGCACACGCCTTGTACGAGCGCCTGTGCAGCGATGCGGCTTTTCGTCAGCAGGTCGCCAAGGCGCAAATACAATGGTTGCACGATAATTTCAGTCAGGTTGAAACGGGGCTTTCCGGGCTGTTGGCGCGTCTGGGGATGTCCGGAACACGGGAGCGGGCATGAGCCTTCGAGTCCTGCAGGTCAGCAAGGAGTTCCACCCCCTGTCGAGCGGGGTGGCCCGGCACATTCAGGGGCTGGTTCAGGCCTTGGGCGAAGATCGAGCCTTCAGGTTTCGGGTGTTGGCGCCGACCGTCGATGCGACTTCGGCTCCTTGCGCGGTTGTACAGGGGCGTTACTCAGCCTTGTGGCGCAGCCTGGCTGACTGTGATGTGGTGCATGTGCATGGCGCACGCACGCCCTTCGTCGCGTTCGCGGCCTTGTCGGCTTGGCTGCGAGGCGTCCCGGTCGTCTACACCCCGCATTGCTATTACGACACCGGCTCGCCCTGGCGCCGCCGCTTGAAGCGGCTTTGGGACCTTACGGTCGAGCGCGCGTTGGTGCGAAGCGCCGGGGCGGTAATCCTGCTGCACGAAGGATGGATCGACGATCTGGCCGCGCGCGGTTTGCATCCGCCCAGGCTGTTGATCGTGCCCAACTGCATCGATGCGCGGCGCCATGACGGCCACGCAGATGAAGAGCGCCTGGAAGGGAAGCCCGCTCTGCTCTCCATTGGTCGCCTCGATCCGGTCAAGCGCCTGGACGACGTCGTCCAGGCACTGGCACAGCGCCCATTGGCCGAGGCAGTGCTGCATATCATCGGGCAGGGAGAGGATCGTGCCCGCCTCGAGGCGTTGGCTGCGCAACTGGATGTGGCAGGGCGCGTACGCTTCCATGGCTGGCAGGATGACGAATCATCGTCGCGCATGATGGCGGGTTGCGATGCGATGGTTCTGGCTTCCGCGCGCGAGGGCATGCCAACTGTCGTGCTCGAAGCCTTGCTCGCAGGTGTCCCGATCGCCTGCTCGGACATAGAAGGAAACCGAGCGATCCTGCATGCGGTTGGCTGGGATGCAATGTATCCCGTGGGGGAGGTGCCTGCTCTTGCCGCCTGTGCTTTTGATACCGCCCAACGGCAGGTTCCGCAGCATGTGCGCGACGCCGTGCATGCGCAATTTACCTGGCGCGGACAAGCCCCCAGGCTGACCTCGCTTTATGCCGAACTGACATCCCATTCATGATGCGCCTTGACGATATGCGGCACTTTACGCTCGTGAGCGTGTTTTCATTGATCACCCGTTGCGGAGTGAAGGGGCGTAACGTCTTTTTGATGCTGATGCTGGCATTGCTCAGGGCCTGTGTGGATACAGCGTCGGCCATGCTGTTTGCGCTGGCACTGTATGTTCTGCTTGGGCGCAGCGCAGCGACTTCGGTCATGCCAGATATCTGGCCAGAAGAAGACATCTCCGCAGGCGTAATCCTGACCTTGCTGGCTATCGCCTTGGTCGTGTGTAAAGCCATCCTGGCGCCCCTTCTGAGCTATGTGCGAGGGCAACTGATTGACCGTTGGTCCTTGCAGGTCTCGGTTGCCGCGCTTGAGGCCGAGTTGACGCGTGCGCTCGACGGGGCGCCCCAGGAGCACGCACAGGGGCGTAATATCACCGTCAACCTCATGGTTTCCCGGGTCATGATCGGCGGGGTGTTTCCCAGCCTTGATCTGGTGACCGAGAGCCTGGTGGTGACGGCGTTGCTTGCCTACCTTTCTTGGCATTTTCCCCTGCTGGGCGGTTTGTTCCTGATGGGCGTGCTGCTGATGAGCGGCGTCTGGCTCGCTGCCCAGCATGTGCTCAAGCACCGTCAGGGGGAAGTGCGTGCCGGGTTGCAGGAGCATATGCATCGCTGGGTTACGGACAGCAGTGCATGTCAGCGGGAAATTCAGCTCTATGGTCGGGTCCCTGCTGTTCTGGCTGGCTACAGACCGTTGGCTTGGCAGTTTGCGAAGGTCACCTCGCGTGAGCGGATGCAGCAGGATGTGCAGGCCCCGATAATCGAACTGGCCCTGCTGTTCATCCTGGGCGCGACGTTATTCGGCGTGCGTCAGCATGCCGAGCAACTCGATATAGGGGCGGTTGCGCTGTGTTCGGCTATTGGTTTGCGTTTGCTGCCGGCATTGCGTCGTATGTTCTTGTCCATGAGGCGGTTGACTTATGTCCAGGCGAGTGTCGAGCAGCTTCATGCGCTGCTGGATGCTTCTGAGCGCACATGGGTCTGTCCCTTGCATATTGCCGAGCTGCCTGCGGGGCAATTATTGAGCGGCAATGCGATTGCCTACGCCTATTCAGGAACCCAGAGTCACGTGCTTCACAACCTCGACCTGCAGATCGATCAAGGCGAGTGGCTAGGGCTGGTCGGCGTTTCGGGAGCGGGCAAGTCTACGCTTGTCGATCTGTTGATCGGGCAACGGTCGCCAACCGAAGGGGGACTGGTTTGGAGGCATGCCCCTGCTATCGGGTATGCCGGCGCTCAGGCCTCGCTGCTGCCTGGCACGCTTCGTGAAAACGTCGCATTGCTGAACGAGCCCGTCGATGATGGGATATTGATTCAGGCGCTGTCTATCGCGGGCATGTCCACTTGGCTGGATCGTCTGCCCGATGGGCTTGATACCCCTGTGACGCAGTTCGAGTCGCATCTTTCCAGTGGTGAACGCCAACGGCTGGGTCTGGCGAGGGCAGTGCTGCATGCCCATGACCTGCTGGTTCTGGATGAGGCCACGGCAGCACTGGACGAATTGACCGAGCGCCGATTCCTCGAAGCCTTGAGGGCCACGCGGCCGGCATTGGCTGTGCTGCTGATCACTCATCGCTTGAGTGCGTTGCGTTATGTCGATCGGTCGGTGTTACTAACCAAAGGGAAATTGCAGGCATATCACCAGGGCGAGCACGCCACTGGCGTGGATGTTCCGGCAAACACGGAGGCGGGTCAGACCCGAGGTACATGCATTTAGCGTTTGTGTTGGGCACCCGCCCAGAAATCATCAAGCTTTCGTCATTGTTAGCGGCATGTGTGCGAGAGGGCGTGCCGTACACGCTGATTCATACCAACCAGCACTACGATGCGGCGATGGATAGCCGTTTTTTCGAAGAGTTCGAGCTGCCGGCCGCCGAGTTCAACCTGGGGGCTGGCTCAGCGTCGGCAGGCATACAGCTTGGCCGGATGCTGCTGGGCATACAGCCGGTTCTGGAGCGGGTGAAGCCTGACTGCGTCATCGTGCAGGGCGATACCAACAGTGCGTTGGCCGGAGGGCTGGCTGCCAGCAAGGCAGGTATCGCGGTGGCGCATGTCGAGGCCGGGCTACGCAGCTTTGATAAGCGCATGCCCGAAGAGAACAACCGTATTCTGCTTGATCATCTTTCCCAGTTCTGGTTCTGCCCTTCATCGCTGCAAGCGGAGTTACTGGCCAGGGAAGGGATACAGGGGACAAATGTCCATGTAGTCGGCAATACGGGCAGTGATGCCGTGCTGCACTATGGCGGTCATGCCCAACAACACTCGGGGATTTACACTGCGTTGTCGTTGAAGCCCGATAAGTATCTGCTGTTGACGTGTCATCGGCCATCCAATACGGATGACCCAAGCTATTTCGCTCAACTGATGCATGCCGTGGATTGCCTGGCCGAAGCGCTCGATCAGGACGTTATTTTTCCCGTTCATCCGCGCTTGGACCAGCGTCATATGGACACGTTGAAAAGCAAGCGGCGCATCCGAACCATTGAGCCTGTGGGCTATCTGGACATGCTCGCCTTGATGCAGGGTGCTGCGCTGGTGTTGACCGACAGCGGAGGGATGCAGGAAGAGGCTTGTATACTGCGTCGTCGCTGCTTGATCTTGAGGGCCAATACCGAACGCCCGGAGAGTCTCGAAACCGGCGGTGCGGCGCTGGTTCCTTCGGTTGACGCGGTCGCTCTGATCGAGGCCGCCCGGGCATTGACCCGGGCAACGGTCACCTGGAGCAACCCCTTTGGCGACGGTCAGGCCTACCGGCGTATCCTCGATGTGTTGCATGGCGCGTTTGAGGGCTCCATGCCCGGGAACGGCTCCTGGCGTTCAGGGCAGGTCGAGTTGAGTCAGCCCCTATGATCCCGGTCATTCTTTTCCATCGATTATTCGGCCCGCGTCGGCGATGCCGGTTCATTCTCGTGGAAGGCCGTTCACGGGTCAGTGAAAGACCATGAGCACTGAGAATATTCTGACCGCTGTGCCGCACAGCCTCGGCAGGCAAGAGCGGGAGCAGCACTATGGCCACGCGGGGGCGGTGCTGTGGCTGACCGGGCTCTCGGCCTCCGGGAAGTCGTCTCTTGCAATGGCCCTGGAACGGGCTCTGACGGCCCTGGGTTATTCGTGTTACGTGCTCGACGGGGATAACCTGCGCCATGGTTTGAACGCGGACCTGGGGTTCGCCCCGTCGGATCGAACGGAAAACATTCGCCGTGCCGGGCAGGTCGCTGCCCTGTTTGCCGATGCGGGGCTGATCTGCATTGCCGCGTTCATCTCGCCTTATGCCCAGGATCGAGAGCAGGCGCGGCTGGCAGCGGCGCCAGCGTTTCATGAAGTCTACATAGAGGCAGACCTGCCCACCTGCGAGGCGCGAGATCCCAAGGGCTTGTATCGACGAGCCCGATCAGGCGCTCTCCCAGGCTTCACGGGGATCGACGCACCTTATGAGGTTCCTCTCAGTCCCGAGTTGACGATCCACTCGGGAACCTCGTCTTTGCCGATTTGCCTGGCCAGGCTGATCGAGTACGTGACCCTGCACATTCCGCTCAAACAGTCAGGCTAGCGTGTCTTTCTCAGGGCTGTCCGCTGATGGCGACAGCGCGATCAGGAAGCCGACGGGGAGCCACAGGATGATCCAATAGACACTCGGGCGATGAAAGATGGCATAGATATCCGAGACCATCGCCACAAGCGCGAACACCAGGGCTGACAAGCCCACGCGTGCTTCCAGCTGGTTACGCAGGCGCCATGCTTTCAGAACCAGCGAGCCCAGCAGGGCGAGAAACAGCGTGATCGCCACGACGCCGAACTCGTACCAGAGTTGCAGGTAAAGACTATGTGCGTGGTAGACCGTGTCTCCCCATGGGTAGCGGTAGACCATTTTCCGACCCGGCCCATCGCCCAGTAACCAGAACTCCGGCAGTCGCTCAAGCCAGTTCATCCAGATCGGGCTGCGCTGGCTTGTGCCGCGCAGCCATTCGTTCTGCACATGCGGCCAGAAAAAGATGATCATGCAGGCCAACGCGAGCGTCCCCCAGGCGAGCCAATAGCGCCCGCGGGCCTTGGGCGTCAGTACCAGCAGGACAGCACCCGATGCCAGGGTGGAGAACCAGGCACCTCGGGAAAACGTCAGCAGCAGGTAGCTCATCAGGCCTGCAAGAGCGATCAGGGCAAGCACCAGAGCCCACCCTCGAAGCTCGAACTCAACCAGCAGGCTGAGCAATAGCAGTGAGAAGAATCCGTAATACAAGCCGGCCACGATGGGGTGGGAGAAGTCGGCAAAACCCTTCCAGCCTAGAGCGGCCAGGCGGCCATTGTCTCGGATGGCTTCATAGGCGAGCGGTTTGTCCAGGATGACGAACTGGTTGTAGAGCGTGAGCCAGGCGAAGAGCGCGCTGAGCATGATCGACGCCAGGACGATCCTGTTCAGCAGGCGCATCCGCTGCAAGTGGTAGATGGCAAAGACATACAGCAGGATGAACAGGCCGATTCGCAGCCAGTAGAGTCCTGGATGGTCGGCATCGGAGCCCAGGGTCCCGCGCACTATCGTCCAGCCGATCAACGCCAGTAGCAGGTAGGCGCAGAGTTGGCGCCACAAATGACAGGCGAGCCGTTCGTTGATCAGCAGCAGGAGGGCGGGAAGAAAAAGCAGGGCATGCAACTGTGTGGCGTGCCGGCTTCCATCATTGTTGAAGAGAAAACCACTGAGTAGCGTGAAAAAACCAACGGCCAGTAGTGTTGTGCAAACCCCTGACAGCTTGTTTCGGTAGTGTTCGGCAACCATGGGCAAGAAGGGCTCTTAAAGGGGCAATGCAACGCCAGTGGCAAGCCATCCGCTGACAACAATCGCAAAGGCGTGACAACAATGGCGTGTTGCGGTCTGCAGTTGAACGTCCCCACGGGGTGATGTTCAGTCGTGAGAGGCGGTGGGCTTGTTTAGCGTATCGTCGTCGCATGATGTCCCTGAAACGAACGCACCTTCGCGGCCTCGGCCGTCCAGTTTGTCGCGGAATATCCAGCTTGTGCCGCCGCTCTTGGATACCTGGACGTACAGGCCGTCGCCATCATTGGTTTTTCCTGGTGTGGCGGCTTTGGCTATCGACTCCACGGTCTTGCTGGTCAGTTTACCCATTGCTCCTTCTGACCCACACCTTGGTTGTGGATTTTATGGATGGCTGCTGGATGTCCTGGGGCGGATGCTAGGCTGTAAGTGGCGTATTTACTAGGGTTTCAGGATCTTGCTGGGTTTCTGCAAGCATTAAAAAAGCCGGCTTGTGGCCGGCTTTCAGGGGGTAGTCGGGGCTTACTTCTGGTAAGCCGCGACGGCCTTGACGATGGCTGCGCGGGCTTCTTCAGCGTTGCCCCAGCCTTCTACTTTCACCCACTTGCCTTTTTCGAGGTCCTTGTAGTTCTCGAAGAAGTGCTTGATCTGCTCCAGGAGCAGGGCTGGCAGGTCGGTGTACTCCTGAACGTCCTTATAGATGACGCTCAGTTTGTCGTGCGGTACGGCGATCAGCTTGGCGTCGCCGCCGGCCTCGTCGGTCATGTTCAGTACGCCGACCGGGCGAGCGCGGATCACGGAGCCTGGTGCGACCGGGTAGGGGGTCACGACCAGCACGTCCAGTGGGTCGCCGTCGTCGGCCAGGGTGTGCGGGATGAAACCGTAGTTGGCCGGGTAGAACATCGGGGTGGCCATGAAGCGGTCGACGAACAGGCAATCGGTGTCGTGATCGATTTCGTACTTGATCGGCGCGTGGTTGGCCGGGATCTCGATGGCGACGTAGATGTCGTTCGGCACGTCCTTGCCGGCCGGGATCTTGCTGTAGCTCATGTTGGGTTTCCCTATGTGGGCCAAAAAGTGGGCGAGATTATAGGCAGATTCCGCCGGGGTTACTACGTCGGCATTCTCAGCCTTTCGTCTCGATATCGACTTCCTGGTAGTCCGGATGGTTGCGTTGCAGGTGTTGAAGACGAACGAGCGGGTCTTGTCTGTAGAACAAGGCGAGCTGGGCATACACCTCGGGATAGGTCGTGTGCAGCAGATCCGGTGCGGTGAAGAAGTATTCGCTGGTGACGGCGAAGAATTCGGCGGGGTTTTCGGCAGCGTACGGGTCGATGGCGGTTTCCGTGTCCGGGTCGGCATCGAGCTGGCGGTTCATCTCGTCGTAGGCGTTTTGCATGGCGCTGGCCCAGGCTTCGATGTGCATGTTGCGATGCAGGGGCGGCAGGCCGTTGGCGTCGCCGCCGAGCATGTCCAGCTTGTGCGCCAGTTCGTGGATCACCAGGTTGTAGGCATCCCAGCCGCCGCTCGCCTGCACGCCGGGCCAGGCCAGGATCACCGGGCCATGTTGCCAGGCTTCCCCGCTGTGTTCGGCGTCCCATTCGTGTTCTATGCCGCTGCCGTCGCGATAGCGCTGCGGACTGAGGAAATCATCCGGGTAGAGGATCAGCTCATGGAAGCCCTGGTACCAGTCAAGGTCGGCCAGGTGCAGCAACGGAAGCTCGGCCATGGCGGCCAGGCACAAACGGTCCTGGAGGCTGAGGTCGACACCAGGCAACGCAGTGAGGCGCTTGTGGTGGAGAAACAGTACGGCGCGCTCGAACAGGCGCTGCTGCTCCTGTTGGTCAAGTCCGTCGAGGATCGGCAGGTGGTCCAGAACCGCCTGCCACATCGCTGCGTCATATGGCGCTCGTGCGAGGATTCGACGACGGCGCCATGCGCGCAGCGACCACATGTCAGTTGGCCGATTTGGCGTTACGGCGCTCGGCGGAGATCTGGATGCGGTGGCGAATGAAGCCGATCGCCATGGGCAATATCGACAGCAGGATGATGAAGATCACCAGCAGCGACAGGTTGTGCTTGATGAACGGTACGTTGCCGAAGAAGTAGCCAAGGGTCACCAGGCCGCCTACCCACAGCACGCTGCCGAGCACGCTGAAACCGAGGAAGCGCGGGTAATGCATGTGGCCGATACCGGCGACGAATGGCGCGAAGGTGCGCAGGATCGGCAGGAAGCGCGCCAGGGTGATGGTCTTGCCGCCATGCTTGGCGTAGAAGGCCTGGGTGCGCAGCAGGTAGTCGCGGCGGAAGATCTTCGATTTCGGGTTGCGGAACAGCCGTTCGCCGCTGGTTCGTCCGATCAGGTAGTTGAGGCTATCGCCGCTGACCGCGGCGATGAACAGCAGGCCACCGAGCAGCATGGGGTCCATGGCGCCGTTCGCGCACAAGGCGCCGGCGATGAACAGCAGGGAATCGCCGGGCAGGAAGGGCATCACCACCAGGCCGGTTTCGCAGAAGATCACCAGGAACAGAATGGCGTAGATCCAGACCCCGTAGTTGCGTACGAGCAGGTCGAGGTAGGCGTCTAGGTGCAGGATCAGGTCGAGCGGGTTGAGTTCCATTGAACACCAGTAGGGAACGAGCGACGCGGCAGTATACTCGCCATTGTCGGCTTGGATACGAGGGGGATGAGCGGCTGTTTGGCGGTGCTGTGCAGCAACACCGCGCCAGGCGCGGTGGAGAGGGAGGCGATGATTGCAGATATGGCTGTTACAGAATGTTAAGCCGTGGCTGCATTCTTCTTTTGGCCTGAGGCGTGTTGCCGATGTTCATTCGTCGAGTTCGAGGACGAAGTTCTTGAACTTGGTGTCTTCGCGAAAACCGATGGACTCGTAGGTCTTGTGCGCGGTCTCGAACTCGCGGCTGGAGGCGACGCGCATGCGCACGGCATTGGTCTTTTTGGCCATCTGCTTGGCGGTCTGCATCAGGTGGTCGGCGACCAGCATGCGACGGGCGTCTTCGGCCACATAGATGTCGTTGAGAATCCACACGCGCTTGAGCGACAGCGAAGAGAAACTGGGGAACAGCTGGCAGTAACCGAGCGCCTTGTCCTCGTTGTCGGCCAGGGCCAGGTAGATCACCGACTCCTTGCGCTTGAGGCGGTTCTCGAGGAATTTGCGCGACGAGTCCGGCAGCGGCAGCTCGCCATAGAATTCGCGGTATTTGATGAACAGGGGCAGTAGCAGGTCCAGGTGCTCAAGCGTGGCTTGGACTATGCGCATAGATCGGGCCTCGGCGTGCATGGATTTGATGGAAAGAATCCTGCACAAGGCGACTTGAAAGCGCAATCCAAGCGGGCGTTTGAGCCAGCTCCAGCATCGGCGCCGAGAGCCGCCCCGGGCTGGAGCGGCGGTGGGCGGTTGCAGGTATTGCCGCCAGGCATTGATACCTGGCGGCCCCGCATCAGAAGAAGCCCAGCGGATTGATGTCGTAGCTGACCAGCAGGTTTTTGGTCTGCTGGTAGTGGTCGAGCATCATCTTGTGGTTTTCGCGGCCGACGCCGGATTTCTTGTAGCCACCGAACGCGGCGTGCGCCGGGTACAGGTGGTAGCAGTTGGTCCATACGCGCCCGGCCTTGATCCCACGGCCCATGCGGTAGGCGCGGTTGATGTCGCGGGTCCACACGCCGGCGCCCAGGCCGAACTCGGTGTCGTTGGCGATGGCCAGGGCCTCGGCTTCGTCCTTGAAGGTGGTGATGCCGACCACCGGGCCGAAGATTTCTTCCTGGAACACGCGCATCTTGTTGTTGCCCTTGATCAGGGTCGGCTGCACGTAGTAACCGGTGGCCAGGTCGCCTTCCAGCTTTTCGACGCCGCCGCCGGTGAGGATCTGCGCGCCTTCCTGCTGGGCGATGTCCATGTACGAGAGGATCTTGTCGAACTGCTGCTGCGAGGCCTGGGCACCGACCATGGTCTCGGTGTCCAGCGGGTTGCCGCGCTTGATCGCCTTGATCTTCTTCATCACCACTTCGAGGAAGGATTCGTAGATCGACTCCTGCACCACCGCGCGCGACGGGCAGGTGCACACTTCGCCCTGGTTGAAGAACGCCAGGACCAGGCCTTCGGCGGCCTTTTCGATGAACGCCGGCTCGGCTTGCATGATGTCTTCGAAGAACACGTTGGGGCTCTTGCCGCCCAGTTCCACGGTGCTCGGGATGATGTTGGCGGCGGCGCATTTCATGATGTGCGAGCCGACCGGGGTCGAGCCGGTGAAGGCGATCTTGGCGATGCGCGTGCTGGTGGCCAATGCTTCGCCAGCTTCACGGCCGAAGCCCTGAACGACGTTGAGCACGCCTGGCGGCAGCAGGTCGCCGATGATTTCCATCAGCACGGTGATCGACAGCGGCGTCTGCTCGGCTGGCTTGAGCACGATGGCGTTGCCAGCGGCCAGGGCCGGAGCGAGTTTCCAGGCGGCCATCAGCAGCGGGAAGTTCCACGGGATGATCTGCCCGACCACGCCCAGTGGCTCGTGGAAGTGGTAGGCGGCGGTGTGCTCGTTGATCTCGGCGGCGCTGCCTTCCTGGGCGCGGATGCAGCCGGCGAAGTAGCGGAAATGGTCGGCGGCCAGCGGCACGTCGGCGTTGAGGGTCTCGCGCACGGCCTTGCCGTTGTCCCAGGTTTCGGTGACAGCGAGCAGTTCGAGGTTGGCTTCGATGCGGTCGGCGATCTTCAGCAGCACCAACGCGCGGTCCTGCACCGAGGTCTTGCCCCAGGCATCGGCGGCGGCGTGGGCGGCGTCCAGGGCTTTCTCGATGTCTTCGGCGCCGGAGCGGGGGAATTCGGCGATCACTTCGCCGGTGACCGGCGAGGTGTTGGTGAAGTATTCACCCTTGACCGGCGCGACGAACTCGCCGCCGATGTAGTTGCCGTAGCGGGACTTGAACGTGACGATGGCGCCCTGCTGACCGGGATTGGCATAAATCATTGGAAGTTCTCCTGATTCTTGTCGGTTTGTCGATGCATCTGAGTTCTGTCGGAGCAAGGGCCGGGCCAGATTGGGGCATGTCCCGCGATAGAGGACTTGCCCGGCCCACAACGCTTTGCCAGGACAGCGTAGCTGTCCCGCATTCGGTACGCCGCCTGCGTGACAATTTGTACCGTCTGCGTGACAGTCGGCGCGTGGCCGTTGCATCGGGCTGTTGCCTGGGGGATGCTGCAAGTCGCATTCGAGAAGCGTGGAGCCGACCGCGCCCAGTCAAATGGAGAGCTGCATAAGATGTCTGCCAGTTCATCAAGTCGCCATGCCCGCCAGGTACTCACCGTGGCCGGGGGAAAAATTCCACCCGCCGGGCCGGCCGCCGATCCATCCATTGCCCGTTCCTGGCTGCGCTGCCTGGAGCAGCATCATCTCGATCCATCCCTGCCCCGTGACCCCAAGGTGCTCGAACATGCGCGCATGCTGGAGCGCCGCGAGCGCCTGCGCAGGGTGCTGGAGATTGCCGAGGGCGAGATGCACAGCCTGTACCAGCAGTTGGCCGGCAATGATCATGCGGTGCTGTTGACCGATGCCCAGGGGGTGATCCTCAACTGCGTCACCGACGATGCCGAACGGGCGTCCTTCGAGCAGGCCGGGCTGTGGCTCGGCGCCAACTGGAGCGAGTCCAGCGAAGGCACCAATGGCATCGGCACCTGTGTGGTCGAGCGTCAGGCGCTGACCATCCAGCAGGATGAGCATTTTCGCAGTCGCCACACGGGCCTGACCTGCTCGGCGAGCCCGGTGTTCGATCCCCATGGCGAACTGATGGCGGTACTCGATGTGTCGTCGGCGCGGGTGGCGGTGTCGCGCCAGAGCCAGTTTCATAGCATGGCGCTGGTCAGCCTCTCGGCGAAGATCATCGAGAGTTGCTATTTCCTGCGTTGTTTCGAATGCAGTTGGCTGTTGCGTTTCCATGTGCTGGGCGAGTGCGTGGGGCTGTTCAGCGAGGGCTTGCTGGCGTTCGAGGGGGATGGGCGCATATCCGCAGTCAACCAGAGTGCCCTCAACCTGTTGGGGCGCAGTCGCGAGCAGTTGGTCGGCGCCGCTCTGGAGGATATTTTCGAGTGCCGGCTGGACGACCTGTTTTCCCGCACGTCCTCGCTGATCACCAACAGTTGGCCGCTGCGTACGCGGGAGGGGCGGTCGTTGTTCGCATTGGTACGGGCCATGCCCCGGCCGTCTCAGGCACCGCTGGTACGTCGGGCGAGTCAGTCCCCGACGCCATCCGGGATTTGCCTGGGCGATGAGCGACTGGCAGGCGATTTTCGCCGGGCGCTGAAGGTTTACGAGCGGGATGTGCCGTTGCTGCTATACGGCGAAACCGGATCGGGCAAGGAAGCCTTCGCCAAGGCTGTGCATCGCGCCGGGCCACGCTCGGCCAAGGCGTTCGTCGCCCTCAACTGTGCGGCAATCCCGGAGAGCCTGATCGAGAGCGAGCTGTTCGGCTACAGCGGCGGCAGCTTCACCGGGGCGCGCAAGGAGGGCATGCGCGGCAAGCTGCAACAGGCCGATGGCGGCACCTTGTTCCTCGATGAGATCGGCGACATGCCCTTGGCCATGCAGACTCGCCTGCTGCGGGTCCTGGAAGAGCGCAGCGTGGTGCCGCTGGGTGGCCAGCCGCAGGATGTCGACGTCCGCCTGATCAGTGCGACCCACCATGACCTGGCGGCGCTGGTGGCCGATGGCCGGTTCCGTGAAGACCTCTATTACCGGCTCAACGGTCTGGTGCTGAAACTGCCCGCGCTACGTGAGCGCCGCGACAAGGGGCAGTTGCTCGATCAATTGCTGGCCGAGGAGAGCCGCGAGCAACCCATCCGGTTCGGCAGCGGCGTGCGCGAACGTTTGCTGGCTTATCCGTGGCCAGGCAACGTTCGCCAACTGCGTACCGTGCTGCGCACGCTGGTCGCCCTGAGCGAGGACGGACGCGTGGAGGTGGCTGATCTGCCAGTGGATATCCAGCGCGGCGGCAGGGCTCCTGCGGCGTCGGCGAGGGGAGGGCTGGAGCACGCCGAGCGCAGTACCTTGCTGGCTGCGCTGGAGCAGCAGCGCTGGCATGTCAGCCGGGTGGCCGAGCAGCTCGGTATCAGCCGCAATACGCTCTACCGCAAGTTGCGCAGGCATGGGCTGGCGCGCGGTGGGGCGGCCCATTGAGTATCTCTGCTCGTCGGCATCGTCTCGCACACAGGCGCCATGGCACCGCGCGCCGCAGAGGCACTCCTGCCGCCGCCGCAACAGCATGCTAATCTGCCGACCTATTTTTCGTAGTGCTTCGACGGAGTCCGCATGCACATTCATATCCTCGGCATCTGCGGCACCTTCATGGGCTCGCTGGCCGTGCTGGCCAAGGAGCAGGGGCACCGCGTCACCGGCTCCGACGCCAATGTCTACCCGCCCATGAGCACCCAGTTGCAGGCACAGGGTATCGAGCTGATGCAGGGCTACCTGCCGGAGCACCTGGAGCCTGCTCCGGACCTGGTCGTGGTGGGCAACGCGTTGTCGCGTGGCAACCCGGCGGTCGAGTATGTGTTGAACAAGGGGCTGCCTTATGTGAGCGGCCCGCAATGGCTGGCTGATCATGTGCTGCAAGGCCGCTGGGTATTGGGCGTTGCCGGTACCCACGGCAAGACCACTACCAGCAGCATGCTGGCCTGGGTGCTGGAGCACGCGGGCATGAGCCCGGGCTTCCTGATCGGCGGTGTGCCGCAGAACTTCGGGATTTCCGCGCGATTGGGCGACACGCCGTTCTTCGTGGTCGAGGCCGACGAGTACGACAGCGCGTTCTTCGATAAGCGCTCGAAGTTCGTCCACTACCGGCCGCGTACGGCGATCCTGAATAACCTGGAGTTCGATCACGCCGACATCTTCCCGGACCTGGCGGCCATCGAACGGCAGTTCCACCATCTGGTGCGTACCGTGCCGGGCCAGGGCCTGATCATTCATCCCACGGCCGAGACCGCATTGAGTCGTGTGATCAGCATGGGCTGCTGGAGTCCGGTACAGACCACTGGTGAAGGCGGGCAGTGGCAGGCGCGCTTGCTCAGTGCCGACGGTTCGCGCTTCGAGGTGCTGTTCGATGGCAAGGTCGAAGGGACTGTCGATTGGGCGTTGACTGGCCAGCACAACGTCGCCAACGCCCTGGCGACCCTGGCGGCGGCACGTCACGTGGGCGTGGTGCCGGCGCTGGGTATCGAAGGCCTGAGTCGCTTCAAGAGCGTCAAGCGGCGCATGGAGAAGGTCGCCGAGGTTGCGGGGGTCACGGTCTACGACGACTTCGCCCACCATCCGACCGCCATCGCCACGACCCTGGATGGCCTGCGCAAGCGTGTCGGTGATGCCAAGGTCATCGCCGTGATCGAGCCGCGCTCCAACTCGATGAAGCTCGGTGCCCACCGTGACGGCCTGCCGGACTCCGTGGTCCTGGCCGACCAGGTCTACTGGTACGCGCCACCGAATCTGGGCTGGGACCTGGCCGCCACCGTCGCCGGTTCGTCGGTGCCGACCGAGGTCTGCGATTCGCTGGAGGCGATCATCGCCGGCGTGAAGGCCCAGGCGGCACCCGGTACCCATGTGGTGATCATGAGCAACGGCGGTTTCGGCGGCCTGCACGGCAAGCTGGCCGAGGCTTTGGGAGGCTGACCATGAGCGGTCCTGAACGCATAACGCTGGCGATGACGGGGGCTTCGGGCGCGCAGTATGGCCTGCGCCTGCTCGATTGCCTGGTGCAGGAAGAGCGCGAAGTGCACTTCCTGATCTCCAAGGCCGCGCAGCTGGTCATGGCCACCGAGACGGACGTGACCCTGCCGTCCAAGCCCCAGGCGATGCAGGCGTTTCTCTCCGAATACACTGGCGCCGCGCCCGGCCAGGTTCGCGTGTATGGCAAGGAAGACTGGATGGCTCCGCCAGCTTCCGGCTCAGGTGCGCCGTCGGCCATGGTCGTGGTGCCTTGTTCCACCGGCACGTTGTCGGCCATCGCCAGCGGGGCCTGCAACAACCTGATCGAACGGGCCGCCGACGTGGTGCTGAAGGAGCGTCGGCAGTTGATCCTGGTGCCACGCGAGGCGCCCTATTCGAGCATCCACCTGGAGAACATGCTCAAGCTCTCCAACCTCGGTGCGGTGATCGTGCCGGCATCGCCGGGTTTCTATCACCAGCCACAGACCATCGACGACCTGATCGACTTCGTCGTGGCGCGGGTGCTCAATCTGCTGAATATCCCGCAGGACATGCTGCCGCGCTGGGGTGAACACCACCTTGGCGGCGATGAATAAAGCAGTCGCGGGCGTTCTACTGCTGGCGCTGCTATCGGGTTGCGCCACCGTTCGCACCCTGGACGCCGCCAAGCCTGGCGCACCTGTGGTCTACGCGGGCACTCGCCTGGATTGGTATTCGCTGCGCGGCGGTTGTTGCCCGCAGGATCGTTTTGGTGCCCTGGCGCCGAAATATGCCGGGGTCGATCTGCCGGCCAGCTTCGTCCTCGATAGCGTGCTGCTGCCGCTCTCCCTGGCTGCGGCGCTGGGGCTCGGCGTGCGGGTCCAGGGCGGCAATTGAGCGTTGTGCTCGGCGCTCGTGGCGCGGTGTTCAGCGCCCCAGGCGGCGCAGTTCGTCGGACTCGACGATGCGCACGCCATTGCCTTCCTCCAGGGCCAGGCGCCATAGAGCGCGGGCCAGCACGGTGACGTGGATGCTGCGGTACTTGCCGGGCATCAGCGCCATGATCGGTGCGGCGATGCTTTCACCGACACGCACTTCCTCGCGTGGCCCGCGCAGCAACGAAGGGCGCGCGATAGTCAGTTGCGGCCAGTCCATGGCGACCAGGGCTTGTTCCATTTCGCCCTTGATGCGGTTGTAGAAAACGCTGGAGCCCGCATCCGCGCCGAGGGCGCTGATCACCAGCAGGTGGCGGGCGCCCAGTTGGCGGGCGCGGTGGGCGAAGGCCAGGACCATGTCGCGGTCCACCGCGCTGAAGGCTTCCCGGGAACCCGCCTGCCTGATGGTGCTGCCCAGGCAGCAGAAGGCGGTATCGACGCTGCCGTCGAGTTGCGGCAGCAAGACGTCGAGTTCGCCAACCGGATTGACCAGATGACTGTGTTCGGCAAGGGCGCGCCGGCTTGGCGCCAGTACGCGGCTGATGGTCGGTTCGCTGAGCAGACGGTCTAGCAGGTGCTCGCCAGTAAGGCCGGTGGCTCCGGCGAGCAGGATGTGCTGGGGCGTCAGATACATGCGGTCTCTCCCTATGCAACTGCCTAATGCGCTGGTCTGTTTGGAACGCGCGGTGACGCAATCATTCGCCGTATCGTGCATTCAAGGCCTGGCTGGCCTGCCGGGCACGCAAGGCCTTCCAGCGTTCGATCACGCCCTGGGGAGCCCAGATCTGTGGCTCCGAAGGTTCGAAGTCGTCCTCCTTCTCCCATTCGGCAACATGCTGGCGGGCCAGTTCGAAGGCGCGTTGCAGGTCGTCGGTCTGGTTCAGCGCGTCGGCGAACAGGGCACGGCCGAAGTAGGTGAAGTCGTTTTCCTCCGAGCAGCCGAACGAAACACGGTCAGGCCTGGCTGCGGTCATCACCAGGGTCTTGTCATCCTTCAGCGCGGGGATGAAACCGCCCGAGTAGCACGCGGATATCACCACCACTTTGTAACGGTCGCGGATCGGTTCGAGCAATGTGGCCAGGTCGTTGGCCGCCAGGCTGTCCAGGTTCATGCGTGGCTGGTCGAGGCTCAGTTGGTGGTCGTGGGAGCCGTGGCTGGTCAGATAGATGAATAATAGGTCTTCCTTGCCGCTGCGCTCGGCCAGTGCCCGCACCGCACGGGCCAGGGTTTCGCGGGTGGCCATCGGGCGGTCGGCGATATGCTCGCGGTGATTGGCCAGGGTGATGTTGCCGTAGGCGCCGAAGCGTTCCTGCAGCAGCTTGGCGACGTAGTCGGCCTCGCGCAGGAACACGCTCTGGTTGCCGTCACCGGCGAGGGTCAGGCTGTATAGTTCGACCGCCGGGGTCGAGGCGGGCAGGGCGGCGATGGCCTGATCGAGCAGGTGGCCCTGGGTGAGCAGGCCGATTTCCAGTGGGTCGGGCAGCGACTTGCCGCTTTCGTCGCGTATGCGCAGGCCGTTTTTCCAGGTGCCGCCCTGGCGCTTGCCGTCCGCATCGGTGAGGATGCCCCTGCCGGCGTATTGGCCCGCGACGAAAGCGCCTTGATAGACGCTGCCGTCGGCCCGGTTCAGGGTGCCTTCACCGGAGTAGCGCCAGTTGCGGAACGCGCCCTTGTAACGCTCGCCGTCGGCACCGATGAACTCGCCCTGGCCTTTCATCGCGCCGTCGACGAACTGACCGACCCAGACATCCCCCTCGGCACTCTGATAGCGCCCCTTGCCGCTGAATACGCTGTTGTGAAAGCCACCGCTGTAGATCGCGCCATCGTCGCTCTGGTAGCTGCCCTGGCCGTTCAGGCCATGCGTGTCGAAGGTGCCGCTGAGTTGCTCGCCGTCGGCCACGCGCACGCCGGCTCCCGACGGGCTGCCGTTGGCGAACTGGCCCTGGAAGCGATTGCCATCGCCTGATTCCAATACGCCCTGGCCATGGTAGAGGTCGTTACGAAAACCGCCGCGGTAGGTCATGCCATCGCGCTTCAGATAACCTTCGCCATCCATGCGCCCCTGTTTGAAACCGCCTTCGTAGCGGCTGCCGTCCGAGCCTGTGAGTACGCCCTGGCCATGCATCTGGCCCAGATGAAAATCACCTCTGTAGACGTGGCCATCGACCAAGTGCAATTCGCCTCGCCCTTCGAGTTGGCCATCCTTGAAGTGCCCGGCGTACCAGGAGCCGTCGGGGTAGTCGAGGCGGCCTTCGCCTTGCAGCAGGCCATCGACGATCTCGCCGCGATAGCGACCGCCGTCGGGCAGTACGGCGTTGGGCGGTAACAGCGGTTCGCCCTCGCCGCAGGCGGCCAGGAGCAGGGCGAGAGCGATCGGGGCGAGACGACGGGGCATGGCTGGCTTCCTTGAACGGGTCCTGGAGTATGCCTTGAGGGCACGACAAAAGGGGAACAGCGCCCACGTGGGTAGCCTGTCTATAATGGCGGCCGTAACCGCCCCGGAGACTTCCATGCTGCTACGTGGCCTGACCTGGCTGATACTGTTTCAACTGCTCGGTACCGCCCTCAACGTGCTGGTCTTGACCATGCTGCCGGGGCCGATCATCGGCATGCTACTGCTGTTCATCTTTCTGCTGATTCGCGGTGAGGTCAGCAAGCCGATCAACGAAGCCTCCAGCGGCCTGCTGCGCTACCTGCCACTGCTGCTGGTGCCACCGGCGGTCGGCGTGATGGCCTATGCCAAGGCGATTGCCGCGGACTTCTGGGCATTGGCCGGTGCGCTTGGCCTGTCGTTGCTGGTTGCTCTGCTGTTTTGCGGGTGGCTGATGCAGAAGCTGATCGATCGTCGTCCCTCTGCGGAGGATCAGTCATGAACCCGGAATGGTCCGCCGCCTGGCAGGCGCTCATCCATCATCCGCTGTTCGGCGTCGGTATCACCCTGGGCGTCTATCAACTGGCGATCAGCGCCTATGAGCGCACGCGCTGGGTGTTCCTGCAGCCGGTGCTGGTGTCCATGGCGCTGGTCATCGCGATTCTGCTGCTCTGTGGCCTGACCTACGACGAGTACCGAGGCAGCACCTTCCTGCTCAGCGTGCTGCTCGGCCCGGCGACCGTGGCCCTGGCGGTGCCGCTGTACCTGAACCTGCGACGCATCCGCCAATTGTTCTGGCCGGTGCTGATCACCCTGGGCGTGGGTGGGGTGGTCGCCACCGCCCTGGGCGTGGCTTGCGCCTGGGCCTTCGGCGCTGACCGCGTGATGTTGATGACCATCGCGCCGAAGTCGGTAACCTCGCCCATCGCCATGCTGGTGGCCGAGCAGTTGGGCGGCATCGCGGCCCTGGCGGCGGTTTTCGTGTTGATCACTGGCGTGCTCGGCGCGATGATCGGCCCTGAACTGCTGCGCCGCATTGGCGTTCATCACCCGGCGGCGCAGGGGCTTGCCCTGGGCATGACCGCCCATGCCATCGGTACCTCGCGGGCGCTGCAGGAAAGCGAGGAAAGCGGTGCCTTCGCCGCCCTGGCCATGAGCCTGATGGGCATGGCCACCGCGGTTCTCCTGCCGCTGGCCGTGGCCCTGGTCGCCTGAGGAGGAATCCGATGAATCTGCCCTTGTTTCCCCTCAATACCGTGCTGTTTCCAGGCTGCGTCCTCGACTTGCAAGTGTTCGAGGCACGCTACCTGGACATGGTCAGCGCCTGCATGCGCCGTGGCGAAGGTTTCGGTGTGGTCGGAATCTTCGAGGGCAATGAAGTGGGGACTGCCGCCGAGCGCTACGCCGGGTACGGCTGCGAGGCGCTGATACGTGATTTCCAGCAACGTCCCAATGGCCTGCTGGGGATTCGGGTGGAAGGTGCCCGGCGCTTCCAGATCATCGAGGCGCAGGTGCAGGCGGACCAACTGACGGTCGCCCAGGTGCGCTGGCTGGATGAGCCCCGCGATGCGCTGCTGGGCGAGGAACACGCCGACCTGGCGGCGCTGCTCCAGGCGCTTGGCGAGCATCCGCTGGTTGCCGGGCTGGACATGAGCATGAGTGCCGACACGCAACTGGAGCTGGCCGACCGCCTGGCCTACCTGCTGCCGTTCAGCATCGAGCAGAAGGTCGGGATTCTTGGCGAAGGCAGTGCGCTTGGCAGGCTTGAGCGTATTCAGGCGCTGCTCGACGAGCTGCAAGGCGATATGACTTGAAAGGCGCTCAAGTAAAAGCTCTCGGCGCCTGGTTGCCCTTTCTTGCCGCTTGCACTCAGTACTGATACCTCAGCAATGCCGTCGGCAATGCCCAGGCACTGACGCCCGACAGCAGTGCCAGCACCGCCGGCAGAACCAGCCACCAGGCCCGCGCGCTCAAGGCCGCGAGGGGCAGCTCGCGCTGGAACACCGCCAGCGTAGCGGCGCAGACCGTACCGGCGAGCAACGAGCCGGCCAGGATATCGGTTGGCCAGTGCACGCCGAGGTAGACCCGCGACAGGGCGATGGCCAGCGCCGGCAGGCCGGCCAGCAGCAACCAGGTCAGGCGCATGCGGGCCGGCTGGCCACGCCCGGCGAGCAGGCCGAGGGCGAGGAAAAAGGCGAAAGCGCCGGAACTGTGCCCACTGGGAAAGCTGAAGGTTTCCAGTGGCTGTAGCAGCACCTCGGGGCGTGCCCGGTTGAACAGCATCTTCAGTCCGGTATTGCCCAGCGCGGTAAGCCCGGTGCAGCAGGCGAAGAACAGCGCCGCACGCCAGTGGCGGCAAAACAGCAGTAACAGCGTGACCAAGACCGCCGCGGCGACCTGGGTAGCGAAGTTGCCCATGCCGGTGATCAGCAGGGCCGCGCTGTCCAGGGCGGCGTGGCGCTGCTCCTGGATCAGGGTCATCAGCCCCTGGTCCAGGGCCGTCATGTGTGGCCAGCCGAGCATCAGGGCGAGCAGCAACATACCGCACAGGGTGGCGCTCGCCGGGTTGGCCCAGCGTTTCCTGCCCAGGCTGCTCTGGATGATGATCAGCAGCGTCACGGCCAGCGGCGCGGCAACCAGGGCCGCCTGCTTCCAGAATCCTTCCGGCAGCGGCAGGCGCAAGGCCGCGCCAGTGGCCCAGCCGGGAAGGGTATAGGCGACTGCCCAGCCGGCCGCGGCGAGCAGGCTGACCAGGATGAAGCGCAGCAGTGGCATGTTGCACATGCCCGCGACCATCGGCAGCATCGGGCGCAGCGGGCCGATGAAGCGCCCGACCAGCAGGCTGGCGACGCCGTAGCGCTGGAAGTAGGTTTCTGCGCTGCCCAGCCATTCGGGGTGCTGGCGCAAACCTGGCAACTGGCGGATGCCCTGGTGGAATCGCTTGCCGATCCAGTACGACAGGGCATCGCCGAGCAGCCCGCCGGCGTAGGCCAGCAACAGGGTTTCCCACAAGGTCAGGGCGCCGCTGCCGGCCAGCACCGAGATGCTGAACAGCACCACGGTACCGGGGATGATGATGCCGGCGATGGCCAGGCATTCCAGGCAGGCGATCAGGAACAGGCTCACGCCCAGCCATTCCGGGTTGGCTTCCAGCCATTGGCTCATGCCCTGCAACCATTCGCTCATCAACAGGCTTCCTCGTTGTCCAGCAATTGATAGTCGATGCCTTGGACCTGACCTCGGCGCAAAGGGTTGCGGGTACATTGGCGAGCGAAGGCGGCATCGACGAAACGGTAGGGCAGGTGCTCGTCGCGGCCACTCGGAATGCCCAGGCGCGTGGTTTGCACGATGGCGGCCGGACGTAGGCCGAGGTCCTCGACGAACAGCCGTTCGGGATCGAAGCGCCTGGCATCCCAGTCCGGCACCTTGAGGCCGAGGGCGCGACAGAGCAGGGTCTGGCCAGCGCAAAGCTTGTCCAGCGGTCGCGCCAGACCCTGGCTGCCCGGATTGTTGGCTTGCATGCGCGCCAGGCTGTCAGGGCTGCAGCGCTCGTCATGCCAGGGCGCGGCGGATTTGATCAGCACGGCGTTGCCGGGGCCTTCGGCGCTGAAGTTCAGCGAGTCGCCGCCACGGGCGTAGTACATATAGATGTGCCCGCCGTCGAGAAACAGGGCACGGCGCTTTTCCGTGTAGCCGAGCGAGGCGTGGCTGCCCTTCTCGGCAGCGTAGTAGGCCTCGGTCTCGATGATCCGGGCGGCGAGCCAGTGGCCTTGATGACGGTGGCGGATGATCTTGCCGAGCAGTTCGCGGGCGACGATCTGCGCGTCGCGATTGAAGAAGGCGTCTGGCAGGGCGCGCATGGCAGGTCCTGGGCAATCGTGAGGGGGCGATCTTAGCAATCAGGCGCGCTCGAGCGCTCGAATCTTGTGCCGCCATGTTACGGCTGTCCGCCAGTGCTGTGCGGCGCGAGGCATGCCCGCTATAATCAGCCCCTTTTTTCAACTGCCTGGCATTCCGAGACCATGACTGAGTCCGTGCTCGACTACATGACCCGCCTTGGCCGCGCGGCCCGCGAGGCTTCGCGCCTGCTCGCGCGCGCCAGCACCGCGCAGAAGAACAGTGCCCTGCACGCCGCCGCCGCTGCCCTCGATGCCGCCCGCGACGAACTGGTCGCCGCCAACGACAAGGACCTGGCCGCCGGCCGGGCCAATGGCCTGGAGCCGGCGATGCTCGACCGCCTGGCACTGACGCCGAAGGTCATCGACAGCATGATCGAAGGCCTGCGCCAGGTCGCCACCCTGCCTGACCCCATCGGCGAGATCCAGGGCATGCGTTACCTGCCCTCGGGCATCCAGGTCGGCAAGATGCGCGTGCCGCTGGGCGTGATCGGCATCATCTACGAGTCGCGGCCCAACGTGACCATCGACGCCGCCAGCCTGTGCCTGAAGTCGGGCAACGCCACCATCCTGCGCGGTGGTTCGGAAGCGATCCACTCCAACCAGGCCATCGCCCGCTGCATCCAGGCCGGCCTCGCCGAAGCCGGCCTGCCGGCCAGCGCCGTGCAGGTGGTCGAGACCACCGACCGTGCCGCCGTCGGCGCGCTGATCGCCATGCCGGAGTTCGTCGACGTCATCGTCCCGCGTGGTGGCAAGGGCCTGATCGAGCGCATCAGCCGCGAGGCCAGGGTGCCGGTGATCAAGCATCTGGATGGTGTTTGCCACGTCTATGTCGACATCGCCGCCGATCTCGACAAGGCCATCCGCGTTTGCGACAACTCGAAGACCCAGCGCTACTCGCCGTGCAACACCATGGAAACCCTGCTGGTGCACGAGGCCATCGCCGATCGCGTGCTGCCGCCGCTGGCCGCCATCTATCGCGAAAAAGGCGTCGAGCTGCGTGGCGACGCAGCGACCCGCGCGCTGCTCGGCAGCGACGTGCTGGAAGCCACCGAGGACGACTGGTACGCCGAGTACAACGCGCCGATCCTGGCGATCCGCGTGGTCGACTCGCTGGATGCGGCCATCGAGCACATCAATACGTACGGCTCGCAGCATACCGACGCGATCATCACCGAGAACTTCAGCGATGCGCGGCGCTTCCTCACCGAGGTGGATTCCAGCTCGGTGATGGTCAACGCCTCGACCCGTTTCGCCGACGGCTTCGAATATGGCCTGGGCGCGGAGATCGGTATTTCCACCGACAAGCTGCACGCCCGTGGCCCGGTCGGCCTGATCGGCCTGACCAGCGAGAAGTACGTGGTCTTCGGCGACGGGCACGTCCGTACTTGATGGCGACTCGACCCCGGCGTATCGGGATTCTCGGCGGCACCTTCAACCCGGTGCACATCGCGCATCTGCGCGGTGCCTTGGAAGTGGCCGAGTTCATGGAACTGGACGAACTGCGCCTGATTCCCAGCGCGCGGCCGCCGCACCGTGACACGCCGCAGGCCAGTGCCGAGCAGCGCCTGGAAATGGTGCGCCTGGCCGTGGAAGGCGAGACACGGCTGACGGTGGATGACCGTGAGCTGCGCCGCGACAAGCCGTCGTTCACCATCGACACCCTGGAATCGGTGCGTGCAGAACTCGGCAAGGACGACCAGGTATTCCTGATCCTCGGCTGGGATGCTTTCTGCGGTCTGCCGGGCTGGCATCGCTGGCAGGAGTTGCTGGAGCACAGCCACATTCTCGTGTTGCAGCGGCCGGATGCCGATAGCGAGGCGCCCGAGGCGCTGCGCGACGTGATCGCCGCGCGCAACGTGATCGATCCGCTGACCCTGGCCGGGCCGGGTGGGCAGATCAGTTTCATCTGGCAGACGCCGCTGGCGGTGTCCGCCACCCAGGTTCGTCAGCTGTTGGGTGAGGGGCGTTCCGTGCGTTACCTGGTGCCCGACGCGGTACTGACCTATATCCAGACGCACGGGCTGTACCGTGCGCAAACCGATTCATGAGGTAGAAATGCAAAACGAAGAACTGGTCAAAGTGGCGATCGACGCCCTCGAAGACCTCAAGGCGCAAGACATCACCACCATCGATGTGCGCGGCAAGACCAGCGTCACCGATTTCATGCTGATCGCCAGCGGTACCTCCAGCCGCCACGTCAAGTCGTTGGCCGACAATGTCCTGGAGAAGGTCAAGGAGCACGGCGTGCGCCCGATCGGCAGCGAAGGCCTGGACGGCGGCGAGTGGGCGCTGCTCGACCTGGGCGATGTGGTGGTGCATGTGATGCAGAGCGCCACTCGCCAGTTCTATGACCTTGAGCGTCTGTGGCAGGGGGCCGAGCAGAGCCGCGCCCAGCATCAGGAATAAGTCGGCGCCATGCGCATCAAGTTGATCGCCGTCGGATCGCGCATGCCGCGTTGGGTCGAGGATGGCTGGCAGGAGTACGCCAAGCGCCTGCCTGCCGAGCTGGCCCTGGATCTGCTGGAGATCCCGCTGGGCACCCGTGGCAAGAACGCCGATGTCGCCCGCCTGATCCGTCAGGAAGGCGAGGCGATGCTGGCCAAGGTCCAGCCCGGCGAACGCATCGTCACCCTCGAGGTCACAGGCAAGCCCTGGAGCACCGAGCAACTGGCTGTCGAACTGGATCGCTGGCGCCTGGAGGCGCGCACGGTGAACCTCATGGTTGGCGGGCCGGAAGGCCTGGCGCCAGAGGTCTGCGCGCGTAGCGAGCAGCGTTGGTCATTGTCGCCGCTGACGTTGCCGCATCCGCTGGTGCGCATCCTGGTCGGCGAACAGATCTATCGGGCCTGGACCGTGCTGTCCGGCCATCCGTACCACAAGTAGTAGCCGCCGATGCCGCAACCGATTCAACTGAAGGACCACGAGAAGGACGCCAGCCTGGTGCGTCGTCGCGTCGTCGTCGGTGCGGTGGTGGTGTTGCTGCTGACCCTGGCGCTGATCGCGCGCATGTATTTCCTGCAGGTGATCCAGTACGAGTACCACTCGACCCTGTCCGAGAACAACCGCGTTCACGTGCAGCCGATCCCGCCGACCCGTGGGCTGATCTTCGACCGCAATGGCGTGATCATTGCCGACAACCGCCCCAGCTTCAGCCTCAACGTGACCCGCGAGCGGGCGGGGAACTGGGAGCAGGTGCTCGACAGCATCGTCGAGGTGCTGGAGCTGACGCCGGATGATCGCGTGTTGTTCGAGAAACGCATGCGCCAGGGCCGGCGCCCGTTCGAACCGGTACCGATCCTGTTCGAGCTGACCGAGGAACAGATCGCGCGGGTCGCGGTGAACCAGTTCCGTCTGCCTGGCGTGGACGTGGTGGCGCAACTGGTACGGCACTATCCGCTGGGCGAGCACTTCGCCCACTCGGTGGGCTATGTCGGGCGCATCAACGAACAGGAGCTGAAGAAGCTCGATCCGGTCAACTACAGTGGCACCCACCATATCGGCAAGACCGGCGTCGAGCGTTTCTACGAGGACCAGTTGCACGGCGAGGTGGGTTACGAGGAAGTCGAGACCAACGCCCGTGGCCGGGTCCTGCGGGTGCTCAATCGCACCGATCCCAAGCCGGGCAATGACATCGTCCTGACCATCGACTCCAAGCTACAGGCCGCGGCCGAACAAGCCCTGGCCGGCAAGCGCGGTGCCCTGGTCGCCATCGAGCCATCGAGTGGCGAGGTGCTGGCGATGGTCAGCCAGCCGAGCTTCGATCCCAACCCGTTCGTCACCGGCATCAGCTTCAAGGCCTATGCCGACCTGCGCGACTCCATCGACCGGCCGTTGTATAACCGGGTGCTGCGCGGCCTTTATCCGCCGGGCTCGACAGTCAAGCCGATGGTCGCCGTGTCCGGCCTCGATGCCGGGGTGGTCACGCCGACCTCGCGGGTGTTCGATCCGGGCTTCTATCAACTGCCGAACTACGATCATAAATACCGCAACTGGAATCGCTCGGGCGACGGTTGGATGGATCTCGAATCGGCGATCATGCGTTCCAATGACACCTATTTCTACGATCTTGCCCACAAGATGGGCATCGACCGCCTGCACGAATACATGAGCCGCTTCGGCTTCGGCCAGCGCGTCTCGCTGGACATGTTCGAAGAGGCGCCGGGCCTGATGCCTTCGCGTGACTGGAAGCGCGGTCGTTATCGCCAGGCCTGGTATCCCGGCGAGACATTGATCCTCGGTATCGGCCAGGGCTACATGCAGGCCACGCCATTGCAATTGGCCCAGGCGGCCTCGCTGGTGGCCATGCGCGGCAAGTGGATTCGCCCGCGCCTGGCCAAGACCATCGAGGGCGTGCCGCCGGTCGATCCCGATCCGATGCCGGACATCACCCTGCGCGACCCGCGTTTCTGGGACTATGCCCGTAACGGCATGGAGGCCGTGGTCCACGCACCGCGCGGCACCGCGAACAAGATGGGCGACACCGCCGCCTACCACATCGCCGGCAAGAGCGGCACCGCGCAGGTGGTGGCAATCAAGCAGGGCGAGCGCTACGACCGTAGCAAGCTGGACGAGCGCCATCGCGACCACGCCCTGTTCATCGGCTTCGCCCCGGCGGAAGACCCGAAGATCGCCATCGCCATCATGGTCGAGAACGGCGAGTCCGGTTCCGGCCTCGCGGCGCCGATGCTCAAGCAGGTGATGGATGCCTGGCTGCTTGGCGAAGATGGCCAGTTGAAACCCGAATACCGTTCCGACAAGACGGTGCTCCTGGAGCCGAAGGTCAAACCATGAGCAACAACTTCGACCGCACCATTTCCCAGGAAGACGTGCTCAAGCGCCGCGCCACGCTGCTGCAACGCTTGCATATCGATGGCTGGTTGCTGCTGATCCTGCTGGTCCTCGGCGTCGGCAGCCTGTTCGTGCTGTATTCGGCCAGCGGCAAGCACTGGGACCTGCTGGTCAAGCAGGCCAGCTCCTTCGGCCTGGGCATGGTGGCGATGATCTTCGTCGCCCAGTTCGAGCCGCGCTTCATGGCGCGCTGGGTGCCGCTGGGCTATGTGGTCGGCGTCGGCCTGCTCAGCGTGGTCGAGATCATGGGCCACACGGCCATGGGCGCGACCCGCTGGATCAACATTCCGGGGGTGATCCGCTTCCAGCCCTCGGAGTTCATGAAGATCATCATGCCGGCGACCATCGCCTGGTACCTGGCCCGGCATAACCTGCCACCCAAGCTCAAGCACATCGTCATCAGCCTGGTGCTGATCTGCGTTCCCTTCGTGCTGATCCTCAAGCAGCCGGACCTGGGCACGGCGATGCTGATCCTCGCCTCGGGCGCCTTCGT
This sequence comes from Pseudomonas sp. LRF_L74, assembly GCF_965644255.1. Taxonomy (NCBI): domain Bacteria; kingdom Pseudomonadati; phylum Pseudomonadota; class Gammaproteobacteria; order Pseudomonadales; family Pseudomonadaceae; genus Pseudomonas; species Pseudomonas sp. LRF_L74. The sequence continues at coordinate 344,566 of NZ_CBFFRH010000006.1, forward strand.
GCTGTTCATGGCCGGCCTGCCCTGGCGCTGGATCGCCAGCGCAGTGGCCGTGCTGGTGCCGGTGGCCTGGGGCATGTGGCACTTCGTCCTGCGCGACTACCAGAAGCAGCGGGTGCTGACCTTCCTCGACCCGGAAAGCGACCCGCTGGGGGCCGGTTGGAACATCATCCAATCCAAGGCGGCCATCGGTTCCGGTGGTGTCCTGGGCAAGGGCTGGCTGCTGGGTACGCAATCCCATCTGGATTTTTTGCCGGAAAGCCATACGGACTTTATCATTGCGGTCCTGAGCGAAGAGTTCGGCCTGGTCGGCGTGTGTATCCTGCTGTTCGTCTATATGCTGTTGATCGGCCGGGGGCTGGTCATTACCGCGCAGGCGCAGACGCTGTTCGGCAAGCTGCTGGCTGGCAGCCTGACCATGACCTTCTTCGTCTACGTATTCGTTAACATCGGCATGGTCAGCGGGCTGCTGCCGGTGGTTGGGGTGCCACTGCCCTTCATTAGCTACGGCGGAACTCACTTGGTGACGCTGTTGTCAGGGTTTGGGGTTTTGATGGCGATTCATACACACCGAAAATGGATCGCGCAGGTTTGACAAGAGTGAATAATTTGAAGCATGCATTCGGCCGGCTGATCAGCGGCATTCGATGGCTCGGCCTGGCCGCTTCGCTCGGCCTGGCCGGGCAGGCCAGCGCAGGGGACTACGACGGCTCGCCGCAGGTTGCCGAGTTCATCGGCCAGATGACCCGCGACTATGGCTTCGCCGGCGAGCAACTGGTCGGCCTGTTCCAGCAGGCACAACGCAAGCAGGCAATCCTCGACGCGATTTCCAAGCCGGCCGAGCGGGTCAAGCCGTGGAAGGAATACCGGCCGATCTTCATCACCGATGCACGCATCAGCAAGGGCGTGGATTTCTGGAACCAGAACGCCGAGGCCCTGGCGCGAGCGGAAAAGGAATATGGCGTACCGGCACAGATCATCGTGGCGATCATCGGCGTGGAAACCTTCTATGGCGGCAATACCGGTAGCTGGCGTGGCATCGACGCGCTGTCGACCCTGTGTTTCGACTACCCGCCGCGTGCGCCGTTCTTCTGCCAGCAACTGCGCGAATTGCTCCTGCTGACCCGCGAGGAGCAGGTCGACCCGCTCAGCCTCAAGGGCTCCTACGCTGGAGCCATGGGCCTGCCGCAGTTCATGCCGGGCAGCTTCCGCGCCTATGCGGTGGACTTCGACGGCGATGGCCACATCAACATCTGGAGCAACCCGACCGATGCCATCGGCAGCGTCGCCAGTTACTTCAAGCGCCACGGCTGGACTGCTGGCGCTCCCGTGGTCAGCCGTGCCCAGGTCAAGGGCGATCAGGTCGACAGCGGCCTGACCGACGGCCTGGACCCGGTGAAGAATGTCGGTGAGTTGCGGACACTCGGCTGGACCTCCAGTGACGTGTTGAGTGACGATATCCCGGTGACCGCGTTCCGCTTCGACGGCGCCGAGGGCGACGAATACTGGATGGGCCTGCCCAACTTCTACACGATCACCCGATATAACCGCAGCGCCATGTATGCCATGGCTGTTTACCAACTGTCGGAACAACTGCTGGCCAAACGGAGCGGGCAATGAACGCCACTTTGCACGTGTTGCCGCTACGCGGCCTGATGTACGCGGCTCTGGTCATGGCCCTGGCGAGTTGCAGCTCGAGCCGGGCACCGACGGTCGACTCCAGTGCCGGCGCTTCAGGGCAAGGCGACTACAACCGTCCGCATCGCGATGGTGCGCCCTGGTGGGACGTGGATGTCTCGCGCATCCCCGATGCGGTGCCGATGCCGCACTACGGCGCCTACAAGGCCAACCCCTACACGGTATTGGGCAAGACCTACTACCCGATCAACGATGCCCGTCGCTATAACGCGACAGGTACCGCATCCTGGTACGGCACCAAGTTCCACGGCCAGGCTACCGCCAATGGCGAGGCCTACGACCTGTATGGCATGACTGCGGCGCACAAGACCCTGCCACTGCCCAGCTACGTACGGGTGACCAACCTGGACAATGGCCGTAGCGTGGTGTTGCGGGTCAACGACCGTGGGCCGTTCTATTCCGACCGGATCATCGACCTGTCCTTTGCCGCGGCGAAGAAACTCGGCTATGCGGAAGTAGGCACCGCACGGGTCAAGGTCGAGGGCATCGACCCCACCGAATGGTGGGCCCGGCAGGGCCGGCCGGTACCGATGGTGATGGCGGCGCCGAAGATGGCCAGCCAGCAGGCTGCCCAGCCGGCCGTGACGGTTGCCAGCGCGGCTCCGGTCATGCAGCCGATCGAACAGTACACGCCGCCGCCCCAGCAGCATGCCGAGGCCACCGTGCCGGTACAGATCGACTCAAAAAAAAACGATTCAGTCGCAGCATCTGGCCAGTATCTCCAGGTGGCCGCCTTCGCCAATCCGGACGCTGCGGAACTCCTCAGGGAGAAGCTGAGCCAGGTCGTGCCTGCCAAGGTGTTTATCAGCTCGGTGGTGCGCAACCAGCAGATCTTGCACCGCGTGCGGATGGGGCCGATCGGCACGCAGGGTGAAGTGCAGCAAGTACAGAACAGCGTGCGCCTGGCCAACCTTGGCCAGCCGACCCTGGTTCGCCCTGATTGATGATTTCGTCCATCCCTGGCGTTGCCAGGGATGATGAATGCAGCAGGTTTTTCAATCGCCTGCTTCCACCTTGAATAGCCACATCAGAGAGACGGATGAATATCTCCCGCTTTGCCAAATGCCTATCGCTGTTCACTGTCCTGATCGCCGCGCCGCTGACGCAAGCCGCCGAGCAGTTGATCCCCTCGCCGCCGCAACTGGCTGCCAAGTCCTACGTACTGATGGATGCGGCCAGCGGTAACGTGCTGGTCGAGAACAACAGCGACCAGCGCCTGCCGCCAGCCAGCCTGACCAAACTGATGACCGCCTACATCGCTACCCTGGAGATCGCCAAGGGCCAGATCGCCGAGAGCGACATGGTCACCGTCAGCGAGCACGCCTGGCGTACCGGTGGTTCGCGCATGTTCATCCAGGTCGGCACCCAGGTCAGCGTCAGCGACCTGTTGCACGGCATCATCATCCAGTCCGGCAACGACGCCAGTGTCGCCCTGGCCGAGCACATCGCCGGCAGCGAGGATGCGTTCGCCGACATGATGAACGCCACCGCCCAGCGCCTGGGCATGAAGAACAGCCACTTCATGAACGCCACTGGCCTGCCTAACCCGGAGCACTACTCCAGCGCCCACGACATGGCGATCCTGGCCCGCGCGATCATCTACGACGAGCCGGAACACTACGCCATCTACTCGCAGAAAGAGTTCTTCTGGAACAACATCAAGCAGCCCAACCGCAACCTGCTGCTGTGGCGCGACAAGACCGTCGATGGCCTGAAGACCGGTCACACCGACGAAGCCGGTTTCTGCCTGGTGTCCTCGGCTGTGCGTGAAGGTTCGCGCATGATCACCGCCGTATTCGGCACCGACAGCGAGCAGGCCCGTGCTGCGGAAACCCAGAAGCTGCTGACCTATGGCTTCCGCTTCTTCGAATCGCAGACCTTCTACAAGAAGGGCCAGGAAGTGGCCCAGGCGCCGGTCTGGAAAGGTGCCGTGCGCCAGGTCAAGGCTGGCATGGCCGCCGACCTGACCATGACCCTGCCCAAGGGCCAGGCCAAGCAGTTGCAGGCCAGCATGACCCTCGCACCTGAGCTGGTCGCACCGATCCAGCAGGGCCAGGTGATCGGCCAGGTCGAAGTGAAGATGGGGGATCAGGTGGTGAAGACCGCTGACCTGGTTGCCTTGGAGGCCGTCGAGGAGGGCGGGTTCTTCCGTCGCATGTGGGACGGTATCCGCCTGTTCTTCTACGGACTGTTCAACTGATCCATGCGGGGCTCGACAAGAGCCCCGACTTTTCTGGAGAGGGCGAAAAGCCCGCCACCATGACCGACACCGACGTTCAAGCCCCGAAGATCGAATTTCCCTGTGCCGACTACCCGATCAAAGTGATCGGCGAGGCGGGGGAGGGATTCCACGAAATGGTCATCGAGGTAATCCAGCGCCATGCGCCGGACTTCGACGTATCCGGCCTCACTGCGCGCGATAGCCGTACCGGACGTTTCCTTTCCGTGCAGGTGCGCATCCTGGCCACCGGGCCGGAGCAACTGCAAGCCATCCATCTCGACCTCAAGGCCACTGGCCGCGTGCACATGGTGCTCTAGTGGCGGATCTGGTCGTGCGTCACCTTGGGTTGGTGGAATACCTGCCGACCCTGGAAGCCATGCGCAGCTTCACCGCCGAGCGCAGTCAGTGGACTGCCGACGAGATCTGGTTGCTGCAGCATCCTCCGGTCTATACCCAGGGGCAGGCCGGCAAACCCGAACACCTGCTGGCGCCTGGCGACATTCCGGTCATACAGGTCGAGCGTGGTGGTCAGGTTACCTACCACGGTCCTGGCCAGTTGGTGGTCTATCTGATGATCAACCTGCGCCGCCAGGGGCTGGGGGTTCGTGATTTGGTCACGGCGATGGAGCGGGCACTGGTCGATGTGCTTGCCAGCTACGGCGTCGAGGCGGCACCCAAAGCCGACGCTCCGGGCGTCTACGTCAACGGTGACAAGATCGCCTCGCTGGGCCTGCGAGTTCGTAACGGTTGCTCGTTCCACGGCCTCGCACTCAATGTCGACATGGATATGTCGCCGTTCTGGCGCATCAATCCGTGCGGCTATGCCGGTCTGAAGATGGCGCAGATGAAAGACCTGCTCGATGCGCCGGTCAGCCCCGATGAGGTTGCACAGCGCCTGGAACAGACGCTGCGCGAGCGTCTGGGTTACGTCTGATTGCAGAGTTCGTAGGGTGGAGACGCTCTTTTCATCCACCACTGCACCGTGCAAATGGTGGATGAAAAGAGCGTCATCCACCCTACAAGGGCCTATACCCGCGGGCGTATCTGATGACCTGCTTCAGTTCAGGTTGAGAGCGGGAATCAGGCTGCTGTCCTGCTGCTGGCCAGGAACCGGAACCGGTGCGGCCAGGCCCAGGTTGTTCTTCTCGAACACCCGGTCGGCACGGTAGCTGGAGCGAACCAGCGGGCCGGCGGCGACTTCCATGAAGCCTTTTTCCAGGCCGATGTCGCGGAAACGGTTGAATTCCTCGGGGCTGACCCAGCGCTTCACCGGCAGGTGGTTGCGGGTGGGTTGCAGGTATTGGCCGAGGGTGAGGATATCGACGCCGATGGCGCGCAGGTCGTCCATGGTCTCGAGGATTTCCTCGTCAGTCTCGCCCAGGCCGAGCATCAGGCTGGTCTTGGTGATGATCGAGGGGCGATGGCGCTTGGCGTGTTCGAGCACCTTCAGGGTTTTTTCATAGCCGGCACGTGGGTCGCGTACGACATGGGTCAGGCGCTTGACCGTCTCGACGTTCTGCGCGAACACCTCCAGGCCTGAGTCGACCACGCGGGCGATGGCTTCATGCTCGCCGTCGAAGTCCGGTGTGAGCGCTTCAACCACCACCTGTGGCGTATTGGCCTTGATCGCCTGTACGCAGGCGGCATAGTGGGCGGCACCGCCATCGGGCAGGTCATCGCGATCCACCGAGGTCAGCACGATGTAGCGCAGCGCCATCAGTTCCACCGACTTGGCGGTATTCTGCGGTTCTTCCAGGTCCAGCCAGCCATTCGGGTTGCCGGTGTCGACCGCGCAGAAACGGCAGGCCCGGGTGCAGACCGAGCCCATCAACATGATGGTGGCGGTACCGTTGGACCAGCATTCGCCCATGTTCGGGCAGTGGGATTCCTGGCAGACGGTGCTGAGTCGATGCTCGCCGACATTGCGCTTGACCGCATCGAAGCGACTGCCGCTCGGGGCCTTGACCCGCAGCCAGCTCGGCTTGGGTTCGAAGACCTGGGGTTCGGCGGAGGCACGGCGCTTCTGGCCGTCCTTGATCGCGGTGATGCCTTGGGGCGTACGGAATTTTTCGCCGCTGGATACGGGCTTGGGCGAGACTGTGTCGGACATCGAAACTCGGCTCCGGTAGGGGCTTCGGTGGCGGGGCTTTTGGCCGGTGCGCAGTTTACCACACCCGGACAAGCAGACGAAAAAGCGCTGTCGTCAGCCACCAGCGCTTTTCGAGTGCTCGTGTCGTCAGGTCTTGAGCTGGCTGGCGAACTGCTCGACGGCCTTGACCACTTGCTGGGCGCCGTCCTGGATCTCGACGATTACCGATCCGGCCTCATTGGCCAGTTGCAGGCCCTGTTCGGCCTGCTGGCGACTGCTGGACATACTGCCAACCGCCGCCTGAGCCAGTGCCTGGTTCTTCTGCACGACCTCGACAATTTCATGGGTCGCCTTGGTCGTGCGACCGGCCAATTGGCGGACCTCATCGGCAACCACGGCGAAACCTCGCCCCTGATCGCCAGCGCGAGCCGCTTCGATGGCCGCGTTGAGGGCCAGCAGGTTGGTCTGGTCGGCGATACCGCTGATGGTCTTCATGATCGAACTGATCAGCAGCGATTGCTTGTCCAGGGCTTCGATACCGTCGGTGGCTTCCTGTACCTGGGTCGCGATCTGGTGCATGACGTTCACTGTCTGGCGCACCACGGAAGCGCCCTTGTGTGCGCTTTCGTCGGTGTGCTGGGAGATGCTGTAGGCGATATTGGCCGCTTCCGCGACAGCGATTTCCTGATTCACCTGGTCGGTGATCACGGTGGCGAACTTGACTACCTTGTACAGCCGGTTGTGGGTGTCGAGCACCGGGTTATAGGAGGCTTCCAGCCAGACCGGGCGACCGTGGGCGTCGATGCGCTTGAAGCGGCCCGCGACGAATTCGCCACTGTTGAGCTTGCCCCAGAACTCGCGGTATTCCGCTGAGTTGTATTCTTCAGGGTCGCAGAACAGGCGGTGGTGCTTGCCTTTGATCTGCTCCAGGCGGTAACCCATGCTCTCCAGAAAACGGGCATTGGCGTTCAGCACTTCGCCGGTAAGGTTGAACTCGATTACCGCAGTGGAGCGCAGCAGCGCGGCGATCAGGCCTTCGTGTTCCTTGGAGGTTTCGATGGTGCGGGTCAGGTCGTTGCCACAGACGGTGAAGCCCTTGAGTTTGCCGGACGCGTCTCTCAGGGGCTGGATGATGGCGCGCAGCCAGGCCTCGCGACCGTCGCCGCGCAACATGCGGTAGGCGCCGCTCATGTGCTCGCCGCTCCTGAGCGAGGACTGCAGGCGCTGGTAGTTGGGTTCCTTGCGGAAGGAGTCGGGAATGAACTCATCGAGGGCGCGCCCGAGCAGCGCTTCGCGGCGATAGCCGAGTTCACCGAGGAAATTGTCATTGGCGAACAGTATGTGTCCTGCCGCGTCGAGCTCCAGCACCAGCATGTCGCTGTAGATGCTTTCTTTGATTTGCTGGCTCATGGCCAGTTCTTCACGCAGTCTTGCCAGCTCTTGCTTCAGGTGTCTGTTGAACATGATCGCATCCTGTAGATGGGCTAACGTCCGTTGCCTCTCCAGTTTGTCGGCGGCACAGGGATTTCCTGAATACAGACTAATAGCTCAAATATTAGATAGAAGCCGTTGCGTCGCTGGCTTAGCGCGATAAAAATTTTTACGCCGGTTGCAAAACCGAAAGGGATGCCGGAGCTGGACGATAGGCTTGGTCCGGTCCCCGGCTATAGCGCTGCGATGAGCCCAGGCTCAGGAGGTCCTGAGCCGTGCGAGCAATTCGTGGGTCGGATAGCCATCTGCCGGCCAACCCTGGTGCTGCTGGAAGGCACGGATGGCCTTGCGTGTGTTGGCGCCGATGATGCTGTCCGAGGCGCCGGGGGCGTAGCCGAGGCGTAACAGATGATCCTGCATTTCGATGCGTTCGCTGCGGCTCAGCGGTTTGTCGTCGCGCGGCCAGGCGCCAAGGATCTGCCCCTTGCCGTCGAAGCGTTGGGACAGCAGGCCGACGGCAAGGGCGTAAGACGACGAGTTGTTGTATTTGAGGATCGCCCGGAAATTGCCGAACACCAGGAAGGCCGGTCCGCGATGCCCGGCAGGCAGCAACAGGGAGGCGCGGTCGTCGCTGCGTACGGCCACTGGCGGCACTTTCACGCCGAGTTCAGTCCACTCGTGCAGCGGTTTGCGAATCTCGGGATCGGCCTGGGCGTAGTCGAAGCCGCTGGGCAGCGCCACTTCGTAGCCCCACGGCTGTCCGCGTTGCCAGCCCGAGGCTTGCAGGTAGTGAGCGGTCGATGCCAGCGCATCTGCGCTGGAGTTCCAGATGTCGCGCCGCCCGTCGCCATCGAAGTCGACGGCGTGGCTGTTGTAGGTGGTCGGGATGAACTGGGTCTGGCCCATGGCCCCGGCCCAGGAACCGAGCATGCGCTGCGGCTGGATATCGCCGTGCTGGATGATCAGCAGTGCGGCGATCAGTTGATCCTCGGCGAACTGCGGGCGACGCCCTTCGTAGGCCAGCGTGGCCAGGGAGCGGATCACCGACTTGTCGCCGATGAACTGGCCGAAGCTGCTTTCCATGCCCCAGACCGCAACCAGCGCCTGGCGGTCCACGCCGTAGCGCTGCTCGATGGCATCCAGGGTGGCCTTGTTGCTGATGAGCAGTGCCTGGCCCTTGCGTACGCGAATGGCGGACAGGGCCCCGTCGAGGTATTCCCAGACCGGACGAGTGAACTCCGGCTGGCTGCGGTCGGCATCGATGACGGCAGCATCGGGTTGGATACCGGCGAAGGCCTGGTCGAAACGGGTGGCTTGTACCCCGGCATTCAGGGCCTTGACGCGGAATGCGTCGCGCCATGACTCGAAGCTGATGGCGGCAGCGGTGGGTTGCTCGGCCAGCGCTGGCTGGCTGATCGAGGCGCCGGTGGGCGCTGCAGGGGTAGAGGTATTGGGTGTTTCGGCGCATGCGCTGAGGGCAATGGTGCTGATGAGCAGGCTGCACAGGCGAGGGCAAAACATCAGGGGTCTCTCGGTTGGCGAAACAGACCGAAACCTTAGCATGCCAGAAGCTTTTCAGGCCGCTATAAAGTAAGAAGCCTCCCAGTTTTGCTGGGAGGCTTCACGACGGTAGCTGCCTTTGCCTTTCTTCGCCTTTTCTTTGCGGCAACGGAAAAGTGGCTGTGCGATCAGGGACTTGGCCTTGTTAGGCCGGGACGTGCTCTTGCTCATGGTAATGCCCTCGGCTTGCAGGGCGCGGATAATGCGCCGAGGCGCCGCGAATGTCCATGTTCAGGTGCCAAGGTTGATGCGCACGCCTGATATCGTCAGGACCAGACGTGCCAGGCTGGTCCAGGGATCGCCCGGCTCCTGGCCCTTGACCTGGGCGTCGATGCGCTGGGTGTCGATCAACAGCTGCTGCCAGCGGGCCGCCGTGTGGCGCTGCAAGGCCTTGCTGACCAGCGGCCGGCGCTTGTCCCAGATGGGCGGGCGGGCCGAACTGAAGGCTTTTTCCAGCGGCACGCCCTGGCTGTACTGCTGGGCGATGCTCGCCAGCTGACGCAGCTCGCGGGCGAGCATGGCGACGATGAACAGTGCTTCCTGGCCCTCGCCGCGCAGACCTTCGAGCATGCGCAGGGCATGGCTGGACTCACCGTTGAGAACGGCTTCGATCAGGCCGAACACATCGTAGCGGGCACTGTCCGCAACGGCGGCCTGGACGGTTGCCGCGTCGATCTGGTTGCCTTCTGCGAGCAGCTTGAGTTTCTCGATTTCCTGGGCCGCGGCCAGCAGGTTGCCCTCGACCCGGGTCGCGATCAGTTCCAGGGCTTCCTGGGTTGCAGTCATGCCGCTGTCGGCCAGACGCTGGCGAATCCACTGGGGTAGCTGGTTGGCCTCGACCGGCCAGACTTGCAGGAACTGGCTGGCCGTGCCGTCGATCAGGGCCTTGGCCCACTTGGTTTTCTGCGTGCTGCCATCGAGCTTGGGCAGGCTGATCAGCAGCAGGGTGTCCTCAGGCGGCCGTTGCAGGTACTCGAGGATGGCAGCGGTGCCCTTGTCGCCCGGTTTGCCATTGGCGATGCGCAACTCGATGATGCGCTTTTCGGCGAATAGAGAAAGGCTGGCACCGGCTTCATAGAGCAAGCCCCAGTCGAAGTTGGACTCTGCGTGGAATACTTCGCGCTCGCTAAAACCCTGATTGCGGGCCGCGCTGCGGATGGCATCGGTCGCTTCCTGGCACAGCAACGGCTCGTCCCCGCTGATCACGTAGACCGGGGCAAGCCCGCTTTGCAGGTGCTTGGCGAGTTGGGCGGGGTTGAGTTTCATGGGCGGCAGAATGGGACCACTACCGTGGCCCCATGAGCATCAGCGAGCTGGCGGGAACTGGATCGGCGACTGCAGCGGTGCAGATTGCTGTTCGGCGCGACGGGCAGCGGCGGCGGCTTCTGCCTCGGCCTGGACCTTGGCTTCCGCTTCCTGCTGCAATTGCTCCAGTTGTGCCGGTGTCAGGCGTTGCAGGCGCAGGCTCAGTTGCTGGACCAGATCGCGGCGCAGTTCCTGGCGCAGTTGCACGGACTCGGCATCGGAACCGTTCAGGTTGTTGGCGTCATGCACGAAGACGGTCTGGGCTTCGATCTGGTCCTTGAGCAGCAGCAGGTTCTTTTCGCCATGGATTTCGTAGTCGAGCTTATTGGTCAGTTCGTACTCGGCGGAACGCGTGCTGCTGGTAGAACTGGCCGCGCGCTGCTGTTCCGTTTCCTTGACCAGATCCAGGCGGTAGGGCGCGCCGTTGTGAACGCGCACATCATTGTCTTCCAGGACGGTGCGCAGTTGCTTGACGGTTTCGCCATAGCTGTCGCGCGCTTGCAGGTCGATTTCCTTGATTGCGAACGAATGCTCGCCAGTGCCGCGCAGATGAAAACCACAGGCGCCGAGCAGGGTGGCCAGGCCGATTACCAGCAGATTCCGTTTCATCATTTACTTCCCCTCGAAGTGGCCGCCTGCCGGAGGCAGGCGGCGCTTGATTCAGTTGGCGACGATATTGACCAGCTTGCCCGGCACCACGATGACCTTGCGAATCTGCAGGCCTTCGGTGAAGCGCTGGACGTTCTCGTTGGCACGAGCGCTGGCCTCGATTTCTTCGCGGCTGGCGCTGGCTGGCACGTCGATCTGGCCGCGCAGCTTGCCGTTGACCTGGATCACCAGGGTCAGGTTGTCCTGTACCAGGGCCGACTCGTCGACCTGTGGCCAGCTCGCATCGATCACACTGTCGGTCTTGCCCAGGGCCTGCCACAGGGCGTGGCCGATGTGCGGTGTGATCGGCGCCAGCAGCAGGGTCACCGTTTCCAGTCCTTCCTGCAGCAGGGCGCGGTCCTGTTCGCTGGTGCTGGCGGCTTTTTCCAGCACGTTCATCAGGGTCATCACCTGGGCGATGGCGGTGTTGAACTTGTGGTGCAGGCCGATATCGTTGCTCGCCTGTTTGATCGCCAGGTGAATGGCGCGGCGCACGGCTTTCTGCTCGTCGTTCAGGCTGGCGGTGTCCAGCGTGCCCGTCGCGCCAGCGCTGACGTGGCCGTGGGCCAGGCGCCAGACTCGGCGCAGGAAGCGGTTGGCGCCTTCGATGCCGGCGTCGGACCATTCGCAGCTCATGTCGGGCGGCGAGGCGAACATCATGAACAGGCGGCAGGTGTCGGCGCCGTAGGCATCGATCATGGCTTGCGGGTCGACGCCGTTGTTCTTCGACTTGGACATCTTCTCGGTGCCGCCGATTTCCACCGGCAGGCCGTCGGCCTTCAGCTTGGCGCCAATGACCTTGGCCTTGGCGTCACGCTCGACTTCCACGTCGGCCGGGTTGAACCAGTCCTTGCCGCCATTATCCAGGGTGCGGTAGTAGGTCTCGGCGACCACCATGCCCTGGGTCAGCAGGTTCTTGAACGGCTCGTTGGAGCTGACCAGGCCTTCGTCGCGCATCAGCTTGTGGAAGAAGCGCGCGTAGAGCAGGTGCAGGATCGCGTGTTCGATACCGCCGATGTACTGATCGACCGGCAGCCAGTGGTTGGCGGCTTTCGGGTCGACCATGCCCTGGTCGTAGTGCGGGCTGGCGTAGCGGGCGAAGTACCAGGACGACTCGACGAAAGTGTCCATGGTGTCGGTTTCGCGCTTGGCCGGGCTGCCACATTTCGGGCAGGCGCAGTCGTAGAACTCGGGCATCTTCGCCAGCGGCGAACCGGCGCCGTCCGGCACCACGTCCTCCGGCAGGACGACCGGCAACTGTTCTTCCGGCACCGGCACGTCGCCACAGGCGTCGCAATGGATGATCGGGATCGGGCAGCCCCAGTAGCGCTGGCGGCTGATACCCCAGTCGCGCAGGCGGAACTGGGTCTTGCGGCTGCCGTGCTCGGTGGCTTCCAGGTCGGCGACGATGGCGTCGAAGGCGGCGCTGAAGTCCTTGCCGTCGTATTTGCCTGAGTTGATGGTGGTCAGGCCGGCCTTGTCGCCGTACCAGGCTTGCCACTGGCTGGCGTCGTAGTTCTGTTCGGCGCTGCCGGCATAGACCTGCACAATGGGCAGGCCGTACTTGTTGGCGAACTCGAAGTCGCGCTCGTCATGGGCCGGAACCGCCATCACCGCGCCTTCGCCGTAGCCCCACAGCACGTAGTTGGCGACGAATACCGGCAGCTTGTCGCCGGTCAGCGGGTGGATGACGAACTGGCCGGTGGCCAGGCCCTTCTTCTCCATGGTGGCCATGTCGGCCTCGGCCACGGAGCCGGACTTGCATTCGGCGATGAACGCGGCGACCTCGGCGTTGCTCTCGGCGGCGCGCTGGGCCAGCGGGTGCTCGGCGGCGACGGCGACGTAGGTGGCGCCCATCAGGGTATCGGGACGGGTCGAGTAGACCTTCAACTGGCCGAATTCGCCGACGCTGGGCTGGTCGTAGTCGAACACGATATCGGCGCCGTAGCTCTTGCCGATCCAGTTGCGCTGCATGGTCTTGACCTGCTCGGGCCAGCCCGGCAGCTCGTCGAGGGAGCTCAGCAGCTCTTCCGCGTAGGCGGTGATGCGGAAGTAGTACATCGGGATTTCGCGCTTCTCGATCAGCGCGCCACTGCGCCAGCCACGGCCGTCGATGACCTGCTCGTTGGCCAGGACGGTCTGGTCGACCGGGTCCCAGTTGACCGTGCCGTTCTTACGGTAGATCACGCCTTTTTCGAACAGCCGGGTGAACAGCCACTGTTCCCAGCGGTAGTAGTCCGGCTTGCAGGTGGTGACTTCACGCGACCAGTCCAGGCCTAAGCCCAGGCTTTTCAGCTGGGACTTCATGTAGGCGATGTTCTCGTAGGTCCACTTGGCGGGCGCGACCTTGTTCTTCATCGCGGCGTTTTCCGCCGGCATGCCGAAGGCGTCCCAGCCCATCGGCTGCAGGACGTTCTTGCCGAGCATGCGCTGGTAGCGCGCGATCACGTCGCCGATGGTGTAGTTGCGCACGTGGCCCATGTGCAGCTTGCCGCTCGGGTAGGGGAACATCGATAGGCAATAGAAGGTGTCCTTGCCGGGCTCTTCGCTGACGGCGAAGGCATTCTGCGAGTCCCACAGGGATTGGGCGGCGGCTTCGATTTCGCGGGGCTGATACTGTTCGTGCATGGGCTTCGGGCGCTGAGAAATGAGGGTGTTTCGAGAAACGCCGTAGCATACATGAGCGGTTGCGGCCGAGGGAAACGGTTATCTGCATGGCTGGCGCGTGCAAGCCCGACGCCAGAGGCCGGCACACAAGACCGTTGCCAACCGTGCTCCGTCCGTCGTAAGCCCCGGCTGGCGAGGCTTGCACGACTAAGCTTGAGGCTACGGGTGCGTAGTCGGGCACCTGATCGAGGTGTTTGATGGCTGAAAGGCGACAGAGCGAAATGCAGGGCGGGCTGTATGAACGATTGTTACATCGACTGGCATTTGCCCTGGAGGAGGCAGACGCAGCGGCACTGCTGCACGAGGGTGCCCCGACGGACCTCAAGCTGCGCGGGCTCTCCAGTGCGGAAATGGCGTTGATCCAGGCGTATCTGGAGCATGACCTGAGCTGGTTGCGCGGCTGGCATGCCGCCGCGGAAGAAGTGGAGTTCATCGAGCGCGCAGGGGGTGGCAAAGGTCGCGTGCGCTCGGGCCTGCGGGCATTGCCGCCCAAGGCTTTCAGTTGTGGACGGCCACTGCGTTGCGCCTTGTGCGGCGCGCTTATTCGCTGGCCGCGCGGGCGCAGTGTGCCACCTTGCGAAGCCTGTGGGTCGAGGCTGTTTCGCTGCGGGCCGGTGAAGCACTGAGCGCCGGCGCGAAGACACTGCCACCTCCCAGCCGATAAACTGCGCCTCCCCCAACCGGCAGGAGGCCGCCGTGGAACTGCGTTTCTTCGTCAAACAACTGTTGCTGCCGCCTGGCGGCCTCCTCTTGCTGATCCTGTTCGCCTGGTTCATGCGCAAGCGTTATCCGCGCTGGGCCCTGGCCTGCCTGATTGCGGGCCTTGCCGGGTTGTGGACGATGAGTTTGCCGATAGCGCTCGAGCAGGCATCGCGCTGGGTGGAGAGCGAGCCGGCGTTGCCTGAGGCACAGTGGGCAGGGCTGGGGCAGCGGGCGGATGTGATCGTCGTGCTCGGTTCCGGGCGTGAGCAGGCCGATCCGGCCTGGGGGAGCGACCAGCCAAGTTTCACCGCGCTTGAGCGGATGCGTTATGCCGCCCGCTTGCATCGCGCATCGGGGTTGCCGCTGCTGATCTCCGGAGGGCTGCACTATGGACGCCCGCCAAGCGAGGCGGGGCTGATGGCCGATTCGCTGCAACGGGATTTCGGCGTCGAAACGCGTTGGCGTGAAGAAGAAAGTCGCACGACCTGGGAGAACGCCCTATACAGCGCGCGGATGCTCAAGGCCGAGGGCATCTCGCGTGTGGTCGTCGTCACTCAGGCTTCCCATATGCCGCGAGCGCGATGGTGTTTCGAGCAGGCGGGTCTGCACGTGATCTCGGCGCCGCTGGGCTTTCTCGGCGTTGCCAATGACCGTCCGCTGAATGGCTGGCTGCCCGAGGGGCAGGCGCTGTGGCAGAGCACCCGCCTGCTCAATGAGGTGATCGGTTTGGCGGTGTATCCATTGCTTTACCGATAAAAGCGCGTACTCAGCCTCGTTCTCTGCGGCGCTGCCAGAGCGCCACGCCGATCAGCAGTGCGGCGCTGATCGCCACTGGCCAGGCACGCCAGCGCAGGTAGGGCGTCAGGCCTTCCATCGCCTGCACTTCGCCGTACAGGGTGGCCTGTTGGAACTGCGGGATGGTGGCGCTGATCCGGCCCTGCGGGTCGATCAGCGCGGTGACGCCGTTGTTGGTCGCGCGAATCATCCAGCGCCCGGCCTCCAGGGCGCGCATCTGCGCCATCTGCAGGTGTTGCAGGGGGCCGAAGGAGGTGCCGAACCAGGTGTCGTTGCTCACCGTCAGCAGCAGGTCGCTGCGGGCGGCCAGGCTGGCGGCGAATTCCGGGTAGACCGCCTCGTAGCAGATGAACGGTGCGATCCGCAGCCCCTTGGCCTGGAGCAGCGGTTGCTCGGCCGGGCCGCGGGCGAAGTCGGACATCGGCAGGTCGAAGAATTCGATCAGGCCGCGCAGCACGTCCTGCAACGGCACGTATTCACCGAACGGCACCAGTTTCTGCTTGAGGTAGGTGCCTTCGCCCTCGCCGAGCACGGTCAGGGCGTTGTAGTAGCGCCGCTCGCCGCGCTCGTTGGCCTGGCGCAGCGGCACGCCGGTGATCAGCGCGGCCTGGCGGTCCGTGGCGACGCGGTTCATCACTTGCAGGTAACCGCCGACGTATTCCTGCAACACGGGGACTGCGGTTTCCGGCCAGACGATCAGGTCGGTGCGCCTGGCTGCCAGGGTCATGTCGCGGTACAGCGCCAGTTGGGCTTCCAGGGCCTTGGGGTCCCACTTCAGGTTCTGCTCGACGTTGCCCTGCATGGCGGCGACCGACAGCGGTTCGCCCTTGCTGCTGGTCCAGGCGTGATCCTTGAGGGCCAGGCCCGCGATCCAGGGCGCGATCAGCAGGATCAAGCCCGCGATCAGTTGCGCCTTGTTCGCCAGCAGGCGCGGCAGATTGACCAGCAGGGCTGCGGTCAAGGCCAGGCTCAGGGATATCAGCCATACACCGCCAACCGGCGCCAGCCCGGCCAGCGGGGCATCCAGTTGGCTGTAGCCCGCGTAAAGCCAGGGAAAACCGGTGAGGAACCAGGCGCGGAAACCTTCCTGGGCCACCCACAGGGCGGCGAAGGCCAGGGCATCCGCAAGCGGCGAGTGGTCGCGACGCAGAAACCGTACCCACACCCAACTGCTGAGCATGAACAGCAAGCCGAGCCCGCCACAGAAACCGACCGTGAGCAGGCCGGCCAAGGGCAGCGAGGCCGCGCCGTAGTCGTGGATGCTGACGTAGACCCAGCTGGTGCCGCTGAGGAACAGGCCGAGGCCATAGAGCCAGCCACGCAGCAGTGCCTGCTTCGCCGTGAGTTCGCGTAGGCCCAGGTAGAGCAGGGCGATGGACAGGATCGCCAGTGGCCAGAGATCGAGTGGGGCGAGCGCCGGGGTGGTGATGGCGCCGGCTACCAGGGCCAGCAGGTTGCCGGTCCAGCCGGGGCGGGTGATCCAGCGCATCGGAACTCCTTGGGGAGGCCCTCCCGGCGGGAGGGCGAGGGGGTCAGCGATTCAGGGGGGTCAGGCGCAGCAGGTGGACGCGGCGGCTGTCGGCGTTGAGCACGCGGAAGCGGTATTCGCCGATCTCGGTGACCTCATTGCGCTTGGGCAGATGGCCGAAGGCGCTCATCACCAGGCCGCCGACGGTATCGAACTCGTCATCGGGGAACTCGGTGGAAAACGACTCGTTGAAGTTCTCGATAGGGGTCAGGGCCTTGACCAGGAAGTCGCCGCTGGGCAACGGCTTGATGTAGCTGTCTTCCTCGACGTCGTGCTCGTCCTCGATATCGCCGACGATCTGCTCCAGCACGTCTTCGATGGTCACCAGGCCGGCCACGCCGCCGTATTCGTCGATGACCACGGCCATGTGGTTGTGATTGGCGCGGAATTCACGCAGCAGCACGTTGAGGCGCTTGGATTCGGGGACGAAGGTGGCCGGGTGGAGCATTTCCTTGATGTTGAACGGCTTGTCGCCGTTGTTCAGGATCAGCGGCAAAAGATCCTTGGCCAGAAGGATGCCGATCACGTCGTCGACGCTTTCGCCAATCACCGGGTAGCGCGAGTGGGCGGCCTCGACGATGGCGGGAAGGAACTCCTGCGGGCTCTGGGTCGAGCGGATGCTGATCATCTGCGAACGCGGGACCATGATGTCGCGAACCTGCAGGTCGGCGACCTGGATCGCGCCTTCGACGATGGTCAGCGCCTCGCTGTCGAGCAGCTTGTTCTGGTGTGCTTCGCGCAGGACTTCCAGCAGTTCCTGGC
The DNA here is from genome assembly GCF_965644255.1 of Pseudomonas sp. LRF_L74. Classification (NCBI taxonomy): domain Bacteria; kingdom Pseudomonadati; phylum Pseudomonadota; class Gammaproteobacteria; order Pseudomonadales; family Pseudomonadaceae; genus Pseudomonas; species Pseudomonas sp. LRF_L74. Next base: position 361,969 of record NZ_CBFFRH010000006.1, read on the forward strand.
GGTTTCTCGGCTCATGAGCAAAAGCCTGGGTCAGTTTGCCCAGCCAGGACTTCTGCTCGTTGCTCGATCGATCTTCACTCATGATGGGTTTACTCGAATCCTTCTTGTTCGGTCGTCATTCGTCAGCGGCATAAGGGTCGGGATGCCCCAGTTCCGACAGCAATTCCCGTTCCAGTGTTTCCATTTCTTCGGCTTCGTCATCGTCGATGTGATCGTAGCCGAGCAGGTGCAGGCAGCCATGGATGACCATGTGCGCCCAGTGCGCCTCGCTGCTCTTGCCCTGCTCGACGGCCTCGCGCTCGACCACGGCGGCGCAGATCACCAGGTCGCCGAGCAGTGGGATATCCAGCAACTCGTCAGGCACATCCGCCGGGAACGACAGCACGTTGGTGGCGTAGTCCTTCTGCCGCCAGGTGTGGTTCAGCGCGCGGCCTTCGTCTTCGTCGACCAGGCGAATGGTCAGTTCCGAATCGGCCGTGCGCTGGCGCAGGGCAATGGCGCACCATTCGCGCAATTGCGCTTCAGTGGGCAGGCCGCTGGCCGTCGAGGCGTTCTGCAGGTCGAGTTCAAGCATCGCCCTTGCTCTCGCCCCGTTGTGGCTGCGGTTGACGCTCGAAGGCCTCGTAGGCTTCGACGATGCGCTGCACCAGCGGGTGGCGCACCACGTCCTTGGGCTTGAAGTGGGTGAAGGTGATGCCCTGGACGTCGCGCAGCACCTCGATCACATGGGCCAGGCCGGACTTGGTGCCGCGCGGCAGGTCGACCTGGGTGATGTCGCCGGTGATCACCGCCGTCGAGCCGAAGCCGATGCGGGTGAGGAACATCTTCATCTGTTCCAGGGTGGTGTTCTGGCTCTCGTCGAGGATGATGAAGCTGTTGTTCAGCGTGCGCCCGCGCATGTAGGCCAGCGGTGCGATCTCGATCACCTGTTTCTCGATCAGCTTGGCCACCTGCTCGAAGCCGAGCATCTCGTAGAGGGCGTCGTACAGCGGGCGCAGGTACGGGTCGATCTTCTGCGCGAGGTCGCCTGGCAGGAAGCCGAGCTTCTCGCCGGCCTCGACCGCCGGACGCACCAGCAGGATGCGCCGCACCTGCTCGCGCTCCAGGGCGTCGACGGCGCAGGCTACGGCCAGGTAGGTCTTGCCGGTGCCGGCCGGGCCGATGCCGAAGTTGATGTCGTTGTCGAGAATGGCGCGCACGTAGCGCTGCTGGTTCTCGCCGCGCGGCTTGATCACGCCCTTGCGCGTGCGCAGGGTGACCGTGGCGCTGCCGCGCGGGTTTTCGTTCAGTTCCTCGATGCCGGATTCCTGCAGGTACAGGTGCACCAGTTCGGGCGACAGTTCAGTGCCCTTGGTTTCCCGGTACAGGCGGCGCAGCAGGTTTTCCGCCGAGCGGGTGTGCTGGGGCGTACCGATCAGTTCGAACTGGTTGCCACGGTTGCGGATCTCGATGGCCAGGCGCTGTTCGATCAGGCGCAAATGCTCGTCGAACTGCCCGCAGAGGTTGGCGAAGCGCTGGGCTTCGAAGGGCTCGAGGGTGAAATGATGCGGTTCTATGGGTGTGTTCAATGGAGTGGTATGGCCGCTCAGTCGGCAGGGATTGAGTCAGGGAGCATAGCGCCGCTCGCCCGAGCCGGAAAGCCGGGGCGAGCGGGCCATTAGTCGATAAGCGCTCCGCGCAGCGAGTGCGGCAGGGCTTCTTCGATGTAAACGTCGACGAACTGGCCGATCAGACGTGGATTGGTGCTGCGGAAATTGACCACGCGGTTGGTCTCGGTACGGCCCTGGAGCATGCCGGGGTCTTTCTTCGAGTAGTCGCTGACCAGGATACGCTGGACGGTGCCGGCCATCCGTCGGCTGTTCTCGAAACCTTGCTGGTTGATGCGCTGCTGGAGGATTTGCAGGCGCTGTTTCTTGACCTCTTCCGGAGTGTCGTCGACCAGGTCGGCGGCTGGCGTGCCGGGGCGCGAGCTGTAGACGAAGGAGTAGGAAAAGTCGAAACCGACGTCCTGCACCAGTTTCATGGTCTGCTCGAAGTCTTTTTCGGTCTCGCCGGGGAAGCCGACGATGAAGTCGGAACTGATCAGGATGTCCGGCACCGCGGCCTTGAGCTTGCGGATGCGTGACTTGTATTCCAGCGCGGTGTGGTTGCGCTTCATGCCGGCGAGGATGCGGTCGGAGCCGGATTGCACGGGCAGGTGCAGGTATTTCACCAGTTCCGGGATCTCGGCGTGGGCCTGGATCAGCGCGTCGGAGAACTCCAGCGGGTGGCTGGTGGTGTAGCGGATGCGCTCGATACCGTCGATGGCCGCCACCAGGTAGAGCAGTTCGGCGAAGTCGGCGATGCCGCCATCGTGGGTCGCGCCGCGATAGCCGTTGACGTTCTGGCCGAGCAGGGTGACTTCGCGCACGCCGTGTTCGGCCAGGTGGATGATTTCGCCGAGCACGTCGTCCAGCGGGCGGCTGACTTCTTCGCCACGGGTATAGGGCACCACGCAGAAGGTGCAGTACTTGCTGCAGCCTTCCATCACCGAAACGAAGGCGCTGGGGCCGTCGACACGCGGTTCGGGCAGGCGGTCGAACTTTTCGATCTCGGGGAAGCTGATGTCGACCTGGGGCTGCTTGAGCTGGCGGGCGGCGTCGATCATTTCCGGCAGGCGGTGCAGGGTTTGCGGGCCGAACACCACGTCGACGTAAGGCGCGCGGTCGCGGATCGCCGCGCCTTCCTGGCTGGCCACACAACCACCGACGCCGATCACCAGGTCCGGGTTCTCCAGCTTCAACTCGCGCCAGCGGCCCAGTTGGGAGAACACCTTGTCCTGGGCTTTTTCGCGGATCGAGCAGGTATTGAGCAGGATCACGTCGGCTTCGGCCGGGTTGTCCGTCACTTCGAGGGCCTGGTGCTCGCCCAACAGATCGACCATGCGCGAGCTGTCGTACTCGTTCATCTGGCAACCGTGGGTTTCGATATAAAGCTTCTTGGCCATCTTCGTGTCGTCGGAGGGTGGTCGATAGGACCGCGCATTATAGGGAGGAGTGGCGTGTGTTCCTAGCGTCAGCTGCTGGGCGTGCTATGATCCGCGCCCCTTCATTCGATGCCATCCCTCCCGCGCCCCATGAGCAGCAAACGCGAGCCGATCTATAAAGTCATCTTTCTCAACCAGGGCCAGGTGTACGAGATGTACGCCAAACAGATCTACCAGAGCGATCTGTGGGGCTTTCTTGAGGTCGAGGAGTTCGTCTTCGGCGAGCGGGCGCAGATCGTGGTCGACCCCAGCGAAGAGAAGCTCAAGGCGCAGTTCGAAGGCGTGGTACGCAGTTTCGTGCCGATGCACTCGATCGTGCGTATCGACGAGGTGGAGCGGCTGGGGACGCCGAAGATCAGCGAGGCCAAGGGGAGCGGGAACGTGATGCCGTTTCCGATGCCGATGCCCGAGAAGTAACAGTCGGCAGCTTTAGAACCTGTTCAAAGTCTGCTGCGCGTCGACGCTAGCTCGCGAGACTTTGTCCGCTGGCCTATTCCCCGAACGGCGAGCGCCCGATGTTCTGCAGGGTCATCAGGTAGTCGCGGAAGATCTGTCCGAGCACCTGGCTGGCCATCTCCATCTCGTTGCGGTCCATCTTTTCCGCGACCAGGTCGGCACTGTCCATGGCTTCGTCGGAGCCATTGACCGCCGCCATCTTCAGGATGATGTAAGCCTGTACGTTGTTCGCCGGTACGCCTTCGCCACGGAAGAACATGGTGCCCAGGCGCAATTGGGCCGGGGCGTTGCCTTGCAGCGAGGCCTGCTCGAACCAGTGCCGGGCCTTGTTCAGGTCGCGTTCGGTACGGGGGTCTTCGTAATAGAAGTCGCCCAGCTCGTACTGGGCCTGGGCGTTACCGCTCTCGGCGGTCTGCTGGCAGTTTTCCAGGGCCTTGGGCAGGTCTTCGGGGGCGGTATTCAATGAGCAGCGGTCGGTCGGCGGCATCAGCAAATCGCTGTCCGCTTTAACCAGCAGTGGGGAAATCAACAGCAGGCAACCCATGAACAGGGTTTGGCCGTTGCATCTCATCGAAATCACAGCGCCTCGCAGAACCGGCGAATCCTAGACCTGGCCGGCGATCCGCGCCGGCCGTCACATTATGGGTTAAGCCGGTGCGTCGTTACAAAGCCTTTACCTGATTTACTTCGATGCGGTCGCGCCGCCCGGGCGGCGCGGGTGATTCAGCGCAGTTGGGCGAAGGCGCGCTCGGCGGCGTCCAGGGTGATCTTCAGTTCCGCGTCGCCGTGGGCGATGGAGGTGAAGCCGGCTTCGAATGCACTTGGCGCCAGGTACACGCCGCCTTCGAGCATCAGGTGGAAGAAGCGCTTGAAGCGCTCGGCGTCGCTGGTCATCACGTCTTCGAAAGTGACGATGTCGTCGGCGCCGCTGAAGTACAGGCCGAACATGCCGCCAGCCTGGGTGGTGACGAAGGGCACGCTCGCGGCATCGGCCCGCTCCTGCAGGCCTTGCAGCAGGCGACTGGTATAGGCGCTGAGTTCGTCATGGAAGCCGGGGCGGCTGATCAGGCGCAGGGTGGTGAGGCCAGCGGCCATCGCCAGCGGGTTACCGGACAGGGTGCCGGCCTGGTAGACCGGGCCGAGCGGGGCGATGTGCGACATGATCTCGCGCTTGCCGCCGAAACAGCCGACCGGCATGCCGCCGCCGATGATCTTGCCGAAGGTCGACAGGTCCGGGGTCACGCCGTAGTAGGCCTGGGCGCCGCCGAGGGCGACACGGAAGCCGGTCATCACTTCGTCGAAGATCAGCACCACGCCGTGCTTGTCGCAGGCGGCGCGCAGGCCTTGCAGGTAGCCGGGTGCCGGCGGCACGCAGTTCATGTTGCCGGCCACCGGCTCGACGATGATGCAGGCGACTTCCTGGCCGACCTTGGCCAGGGTTTCTTCCACCGCCGCCAGGTCGTTGAACGGCAGGGTCAGGGTGTGCTGGGCGAAGGCCGCCGGCACGCCTGGCGAGCTGGGCACGCCCAAGGTCAGGGCGCCAGAGCCGGCCTTGACCAGCAGGCTGTCGGAGTGGCCGTGGTAGCAGCCTTCGAACTTGATGATGCTGTCGCGGCCGGTGTAGCCACGGGCCAGGCGAATGGCGCTCATGGTTGCCTCGGTGCCGGAGCTGACCATGCGTACCATTTCCATGGACGGCACCAGCGCGCAGACCAGGTCGGCCATCTCGGTTTCCATGGCGGTCGGCGCGCCGTAGGACAGGCCGTGGTCGAGCTGCCTGCGCACCGCGTCGAGCACCTCCGGATGGCTGTGGCCAAGGATCATCGGGCCCCAGGAGCCGACATAGTCGACGTAGCGCTTGTCGTCTTCGTCGGTGACGTAGGCGCCTTCGGCATGCTTGAAGAACAGCGGCGTGCCGCCGACGCTCTTGAATGCGCGCACCGGCGAATTCACGCCGCCGGGGATGTGTTTCTGGGCATTGGCGAAGAGGGCTTCGGAACGGGACATGGCGGCTTCTCTATATAAAGGTCAGGCGTTTTCGAACAGCGCGCTGAAGGCGCGCGCGCGTTGCTCCACCTCGGCGGCGGAGGGGGCGGCGAACAGGGCGTTGATCACCGCCAGCAGGCTGGCGCCCTGGGCGATCAGGGCCGGCGCGGTATCCAGGGTGATGCCGCCAATCGCGGCGATGGGCAGGCCGATGTTCTGCTTGGCCTCGGCCAGCAATTCCAGGGTAGCGGTCGGTACGCCGGGTTTGGTCAGGGAATTGAAGAAGCGGCCGAAGGCGACGTAGCTGGCGCCCTGGGCTTCGGCCTGGCGGGCGAGGCCGAGGTCGGCGTGGCAGCTCGAACCGATGATGGCCTTGCGGCCGAGCAGGGCGCGGCCGGCATCCAGCGAACCGTCGCTCTGCCCCAGGTGCACGCCGACACCCAGGCGCGCAGCCAGTTCGGCGTCGTCGTTGATGATCAGGCCGGCGCCGTAGCGCTCGCAGAGCTTGAGTAGGGCCTCGGCCTCGCGCAGGCGGCGGGCTGCGTCGGCGGACTTGTCGCGGTATTGCAACAGACGGGCGCCACCGCGCAAGGCGGCTTCCACATAAGGCAGCAGGCGACCGTCGGCCAGCAGGCTGCTGTCGGTGATGGCGTACAGGCCACGTAGTTTCATAGGTTGAAATCCAGGGGCAGGCGGCGCGGCACGAACTGGCCGCGTCCGGGTTGCTCGGCATCGCGCAGGGTGCGCCAGGTGTAGTCGAGGGCCGAACGTACGGCGCTGACCATCTCTTCACCCAGGGCCAGGCGGCCGGCGAGGGTGCTGGCGAGGGTGCAGCCCGAGCCGTGGTAGCTGCCTGGTAGGCGCTGGCAGGTGAAGGTGTGACGGCTGCCGTCGCGTCCGTACAGGCGGTTGTGCACCTCGCTCTCGTCGCCATGACCACCGGTGATCAGCAGGTGCTGGCAGAACGGCAGGAGCTTCTCGGCGCATTCATCGGCGCTGCCGTCGGGCAGGTCGGCGAGGATGCGTGCTTCCGGCAGGTTGGGCGTGGCGATGGTCGCGCTGGGCAGCAAACGCTCGCGCATGGCGTAGCCGACATCGTCCTTGCCCAGCGAGCCGCCGCCGCCAGCGCGCAGTACCGGGTCGCAGACCAACGGCACGCCGGGCAGCGATTGCATGATTTCCAGCACGGTCTCGACCATCTGCACCGAACCGAGCATGCCCAGCTTGACCGCGGCGACGGGCAGGTCGGCGATCACCGCATTGGCCTGGGCGATCACCCATTCGCGGTCGAGGACGCGGAAGTCGCTGACGTTGACGGTGTCCTGCACGGTCAGCGCGGTGACGGCAGGGGCCGCATGGCAACCCTGGGCGAGCAGGGCTTCGATGTCCGCCTGCAGGCCGGCGCCACCACTGGGATCGTGGCCGGACAGGCAGAGGACGACGGGACGGGAGGTGTATGTATTCATGGCGGCGCAGCTTACCACTTGCCGGGTGGCGCTCCCAACTCGGCATGCGCCTTCCCAGGCCGTGGCTTTTACGAATGACGAAACAGGCCCTAGAGTGCTTTGTATTGATAGACTTTGTGCAGCGCGCCACCGGTAGCGGAAGGTTTCCGGGCGCAGTTTGGCTTGGGTCATGCGGGGCGGCATGCGTTACGCACTCTTCTTTCTCTTGTGTTTTCAGGCAATGTTCGCGCGGGCTGTCGACTTCGACGAGTTCACCCGCAGTGTTGCGCTCGGCCCGCACATGGACATATTCGAAGATGTCCGTGGTGAAGCAAGCATTAGCGACATCCTGTCACCGGCGTTGAGCGGCAATTTCCGCCGCCACGCTGGCCAGGTCCTCAACGCCGGCTACACCCGCTCCGCCTACTGGTTGCGGGTCGATCTCAACTACCAGCCGATGAGCCGCGACAAAGAGCGGTTGTGGTACCTGGAACTGGCCTATCCGCCACTCGACCGGGTCGACCTCTATCTGCCCGATGAGCATGGGGGCTACCGCCTGGCCCAGCGCAGCGGCGATACGCTGCCGTTCAACAGCCGCCAGGTGAAACAGAACAACTATGTCTTCGAAGTCGACCTGACCGCGCACCAGACCAAGCGCATCTACCTGCGCCTGCAGAGTGAAGGATCGATGCAGGCGCCGCTGATCCTCTGGTCGCCCAAGGCCTACCTGGAGGACCAGCCGCAACGCATCTACGTGCTCGGCATCATCTATGGCGTGCTGCTGGTGATGCTGTTCTACAACCTGTTCATCTTCGTCAGCGTGCGCGACACCAGTTACCTGTACTACATCCTCTACATCGCCTCGTTCGGCCTGTACCAAGTGTCGGTGAATGGCGCGGGCATCCAGTACCTGTGGCCGAACAATCCCTGGTGGGCCAACGCTTCGACGCCGTTCCTGGTCGGCGCCACGGCGTTGTTCGGCAGCCAGTTCGCCCGTAGCTTCCTGCATACCGCCTCGCACAGCCGCTGGGTCGACCGCATCCTGCTGGTGCTGATGGGCTGTGGCGTACTGGTGATGGGGCTGGCGCTGACCGCCGGTTATGGCCTGTCGTTGCGCCTGGCGACCTACCTGGCCCTGGCCTTCACCGTGATGATCTTTTTCGCCGGCATCCTGGCCTGGCTGCGCGGCTTGCGCGTGGCGCGCTACTTCATCATCGCCTGGACCGCGTTCCTGGTCGGCGGGGCGATCAACACCCTGATGGTCCTTGGTTACCTACCCAACGTATTCCTGACCATGTACGCCAGCCAGATCGGCTCGGCGCTGGAGGTCGGCTTGCTGTCCCTGGCCCTGGCCGACCGTATCAATGCGATGAAGGAAGAACGTACGCGCCTGCTCGAGCAGACTGGGCGCGAGCTGGAACTGCTCAATCGCGAGCTGGCCGACAGCAATCGCCTGAAGGATGAGTTCCTGGCTACGGTCACCCACGAGCTGCGTACGCCGATGAATGGCGTGATCGGCTCGCTGGAGCTGATGCAGACCCTCGACCTGAGCGTCGAGCTGGCGCAGTACCAGAGGACCGCGGCCAACTCCGCGCGCGACATGATGTGCATGGTCGACGACATCCTGATGCTGACGGAGCTGCAGGCCGGGCGTCTGTATGCGCGGCGTGAGCCGTTCAGTCTGCGCGGCCTGTTCGACGGCCTGCGCGTACAGCACGGGCCCGGTGCGATTGCCAAGGGCCTGACATTCAATATCGACCTGGAAAGTGGTTTGCCCGATACCCTCGAAGGCGATGCCGGCAAACTGGCACAAAGCCTGGGCTACCTGCTCGATAACGCGATCAAGTTCACCCATGAGGGCGGCGTGGCGGTGACGGTGGCGGCGGCTGGGCCGATGACGTCGAGTATTCCGCTGCGCATCGAGGTCCAGGACAGCGGCATCGGTTTCAGCATGCCAGACAGCAACCTGTACCAGAGCTTCAAGCAGTTCGATGGCTCGATGACGCGTCGTTATGGCGGGTTGGGCATCGGCCTGGCGATCTGCCGGCAACTGGTCGAGTTGCAGGGCGGCAGCCTGCAGCACCAGTCGCGGCCGGGTGAAGGCAGTACCTTTGCCATCAGCCTGCTGCTCAAGCTGCCGGAGCAAAGCACCCCCGTCGATTTTCCGCTGCGCCGTCCCGGAGGTTGGCCGCAGCGCCAGCCTGGCGAGTGCACCATCCTGGTGGTCGAGGACAACGCGATCAATCAACTGGTGACCCGTGGCATGCTGCTCAAGCTCGGCTACCGGGTGCGTACTGCCGACAATGGTGTCGAGGCGCTGGAACGGCTGGACAGCGAGCCTGTGGATGCGGTGCTGCTGGACTGCCAGATGCCGGTGATGGATGGTTTCGCCGCCTGTCGCAGCATACGTGGCATCCCTCGCTTCGCCGACCTGCCAGTGATTGCGCTCACGGCCCACAGCCAGGTCGGCGATCGCGAGCGCTGCCTGGCCGCGGGAATGAGCGACTACATGGCCAAGCCGACCAAGTTCGTCGAGTTGCAGACTATGCTGCACGACTGGGTGCTGTGCCGGAAAGACAGCGGCAAGCCGGAAGCCTGAAGCCAGGGGCACGCTTGACGGGACGCCTGCCAGGTCCACACTGTTGCAGTTCCCCGCGCTCCCGCCCCTGGAGGTCCGAGATGTCCTTGCATCGATTCGCGGAAACCCACGAGGTATTCAACCAGGTGCCGCCCCTCGATGGCGCCAACCTGTATCGGCTCGACCTGGCCTTGCAGCAGTGGACCCATCGCTTTGGCGCAGCCTGGGCCGAGCAGCGCCTGGATAGCTATGGCGCGCTGGCCGGTGGGCCGTTGATGGCGGCGGGGTTTCTCGCCAACCAGAACAAACCGCAGTTCAAGAGCCATGATCGCTACGGCAATCGCATCGACCTGGTGGAGTTCCACCCGGCCTATCACGAGCTGATGCGTACGGCCATCGAGCACGGCATCCCGTCCATGGCCTGGAGCGATCCGTGCCCCGGTGCCCAGGTCGCGCGCGCGGCGCTCAACTACCTGCACAACCAGGCGGAAGCCGGCAATGCCTGCCCGCTGACCATGACCTATGCCAGTGTGCCGGCCCTGCGCCTGCAAGCGGATCTGGCCGAGACCTGGCTGCCGAAGATCCTCTCCACCCGCTATGACCCGCGCAACCTGCCCATCGAGCAGAAGCAGGGCGTGACCATCGGCATGGCGATGACCGAGAAGCAGGGCGGCACCGATGTGCGCGCCAATACCACCCGGGCCTATCCGCTCGGGGGCGGCGGTCCTGGCGCCGCCTACGAACTGGTCGGCCACAAATGGTTCTGCTCGGCGCCGATGTGCGATGCCTTCCTGACCCTGGCGTATACCGACAAGGGGCTGTCCTGTTTTCTGTTGCCGCGCCATCGGCCGGACGGCGAGCGCAACCCGTTCTACATCCAGCGGCTCAAGGACAAGCTCGGCAATTGGGCCAACGCATCCGGCGAGGTGGAATACCGCGGCGCGCTGGCCTGGATGGTCGGCGAGGATGGTCGTGGCGTGCCGACCATCATCGAGATGGTCGCCATGACCCGCTTCGATTGCATGATCGGCTCCAGTGCCCTGATGCGCCAGGCACTGACCCAGGCCGTCCACCACTGCCGTCATCGCCAGGTCGGCAGCCGCGTGCTGCTCGAGCAGCCGCTGATGCAGAACGTCCTGGCCGACCTGGTGCTGGAGAGCGAGGCCGCGCTGGCCCTCACCTTGCGTCTGGGGCACGCGCTGGACAACCCGCACGATGAGCACCAGGCCAGGTTCGCCCGCCTGGTCACCGCCGTGGGCAAGTATTGGATCTGCAAGCGTGCCCCGGCAATGATCAACGAAGCCCAGGAATGCCTGGGCGGCGCCGGTTATGTGGAGGACTCGATCCTGCCGCGCCTGTATCGCGAGGCACCGGTCAACTCGATCTGGGAAGGCTCGGGCAATGTGCAGTGCCTGGACGTGCTGCGTGCGCTGGCCAAGGAACCGGGGGTACTCACGGCCCTGTTCGATGAGCTGGGCGACGGCCAGGGCGATGCTCGCCTGCGTGCGCACATCCAACGCCTGCGCGCTGACTTCAGCGATACCGAGGCGATCCAGTACCGGGCCCGCCAGCTCACCGAGGATGTGGCGTTGGCCCTGCAAGCCAAGCTATTGCTCGAAGCCGGTAACGCCGTGGTATCCGACGCCTTCATCGCCAGCCGCCTGGAAGGGCGCGGCCATGCCTTCGGCACCTTGCCGCACGGGCTCGATGTCGAAGGGCTGATCGCACGGGCGTTGCCGGTGGGATAGCGAAAAGCCGTTGGGGGTTATGGCCGGTTCGAGGCAGGAGCGGACGTTCGAGATTATTTGCCGTCACTCCCGCGAAGGCGGGAGCCCAAATAAAAAAGCGCTTCTGGGTCCCCGCCTTCGCGGGGATGACGGTTAAATACACCGCGTAATAGGGTCACCGCACGAGTGTCCGCTCCTGCCTCGAAGCCGACTCTCTGGCACACCTCGGCCAACCAGCTTTCTCTGCGCTCGATAGAGGTCTACCCCGCAATCCTCATCGCCAATGGCGTTTTCTTCAGCTTGTCGAAGGTGCGTCTGAGCAGCCAGGCGCTGAGGCGGGCGGGCATCAGGCGCATCGCCCAGTTACGCAGGTGCCAGCCGCGTCGGGTGATCGGTGCGTACCAGCCGCTCATGCGCTTGGCCAGGGCCTGCAACTCGACGATGTCTGGACGCAGCGCGGCTTCGTAGCGGGGCAGGGCCGCCGGGGAGAAATCCCGCGCCAACTCGTCGGCCAGCAGCCAGGCGCCGGTCAGGGCCATGCTGGCGCCACGCCCGGAGGCCAGGGTCAGGCAGTGGGCGGCATCGCCGACCAGTACCAGGCGGCCTTTGTGCCACTGCGGCAGGTGCACCTGCATCAGGTGGTCGAGGTAGAAACCACGATCCTCGGGTAGCGGTTCGAGCACCTTGAGCACGTCCGGGTGGGCGTTGGCGAAGGTCTCGCGCAGCCGCGCCTTGCGCTGCGGCGGGGCGATACGCCGGGTATCGTCGCTGTGCCACAGCCACAAGGTGGCAAGCAGGCCGGGGCGCATGTTGTAGCACTCGACCACATAGCCGGGCTCGGAGAACGACAGGTGTTGCTCGCCACCAGGGGCCATGTCGCCTTCGACAATGAACGAGGCGGCGTTGTAACCCAGCGACCGCAGGCATGCCTCGTCGCTGGCGAACGCTCGGCGCCGCAGGTCGGAGAAGCAGCCCTCGGCCCCGACGACATAGGCGAAGCGTTCCTGGCTGCCGTCGTCGAAGGTGACATCGACACCTTCGTCGTCTTCGACATGACTCTGTAACTGGCGCCCGAAACGCACCTCGACATCGCCCTCGACAGCCTGGTACAGCGCCTGCACCAGATCGTCGCGGCACACCGGCAGCAGGTTGAGGTTGTGCAGGTGGCGGCTGTGATCGACCAGCAGCACATCGCGCCCACGGCTGTCGCGAAACAGCGTACGGCCGAGGTTGACGTTCCTGTTGCGCAGTTCGTCGAGAATGCCCATGCGCTCGGCGACGGTGAAGCCGGTGCCGCCGAGGCTGAGGACGAAACCGTCCTCGCGCAGGCTTGGCGCGCGTTCCACCACCACCGGGGCGAAACCTTTGTGCTTCAGCCACCAGGCCGTGGCCAGGCCGGCGATGCCGGCGCCGAGTACGAGGATACGAGCAGTCATGGTTGCAGTGATTCCTTGGAATTCGGGGTTCTGCCGGGCCCGATCAGCATGGGCAGGGCGATAAGGGCAAGGCAGAGCGCCGCCGCGGCAATCAGGAAGCGCCCGTCGAAGCCGAACCAGTGCGCCAGCCATGCCCCCGCGAAACCGGCCAGCAGGCCGATCCAGGCATCCACGCATTGCAGGGCGGTGACGTCGGTGCCCGGTTGGGCCGGGTCGGCGCAACGCATCATGTGGCTGTAGAGGGCGACGAAGATCAGCCCGCAGGCCAGGTTGGCCAGGCTGAAGAGGGCAATCAGTTGGCCGATGCCTATCGACGCCCGGCGTTCGCCGATCACCAGCCAGGCACAGGCACCCAGCAGGGCGAGCAGGCCGAGGATCAAGCTGCCGCGTATCGCCAGGCGTTGCAGCAACGATGGCGCCAGCAAACTGCCGAGCAGGCCCATGCTGATGCACCAGGCCTCCAGCACGCCGACGCCACTGAGGCTCAGGCCTCGTTCGATCCAGTAGGCCGAGGCCATGCCCAGCAGCAGGCGCGGGCCGATCTGCACCAGCAGGACCAGGCTCGCGGCACGACGTATCAGGGGCCGCCACAGGCCACGCAGACTTGGCCGGGGCAGCGAGGACGGCGTCACCTCCGGCAGTTCGAAAGCCAGCAGCGGCAACAGGGCGATGGCTACCAGCACCATCAGGAGCAACACCCCGGCATGCCAGCCCACATGCCCGATCAGTGGTGCCACCAGCAGGCCGGCGATCAGGTAGCCGAGATAGCTGCCACCGATCTGCAGGCGATTGACCTGTGGATAATCCTCGGCAGGCAAGGCCTGCACCGCGAGACCGTCACTGGCGATATCGCCGGTGGCCGCGCAGAATGCGGCCAGGGTCAGCAGTGCCAGCGCCAGGTTCAATCGACTAGCCGGGTCGATGCCGGCCAGCACGGCGACGCAGGCCAACAGGCCGCCGTAACAAAGGCGCAGGCAGGTGCGCCGATGACGACGGCAGTGCGCGTCCACCGCTGGCGCCCAGGCCAGCTTGAGCGCATGGGGCAGGAAGATCAGCGCCACCAGGGCGATGCTGTCCAGGCCGATGCCGGCGCGGCGCAGGTAGGCCGGCAGCAACTGCAGGCTGAAGCCGCCCAGCAGGCCCAGGCTGGTGTATTGGCCGAGCAGCAGCAGGTGGATACGTGGCATCAGAAGTGCAGGCTCATGTCGACGCCCAGTTCCCGCCCCTGCCCGGCCTGGGCTTGCGCCGTCGTGCCCTGGAAGGCGTAGGTGCGATAGTCCTTGTCGGCGAGGTTGTTGCCATACAGGGCGAACTCGTAGCCGTCCCGTGGACGCCAGGCCAGGCGCGCGTCGAACAGGGTGTAGCCGCCCTGGGCGAACTGGTTGTCGGCATCGAAGTAATGCTGGCCGATATAGGACAGGCCGACCCCAGGCACCAGTTCGCCAAGCAGGCCATCCCAATGCAGGCTGCGTTCGGCGGACAGGCGCACGGTGCCGCGCGGCGCCAGGGCCAGGCGATTGCCGTCGCGCACATCGGCATCGACCAGGCGGCTGCGGTTGACGGTGCCGGCCAGGCGCAGCCGGGTGACGTCGTCCGGTTGCCAGTCCAGCGACAGCTCGGCGCCCTCGCTGCGGGCCTTGCCCATGTTTTCCAGGGCCTGTACGCCGACCGTGTTGGTGTACTGCTGGACATCGTCGATGCGCATCCAGTACAGCGCGACATTGGCCCACAGGCGACGCTCGAGCAGGCTGGCCTTGGCGCCGATCTCCAGGTTCAGCGAGCGCTCGGGATCGAAGGCGACCGAGTCGGCGCTCAGGCTGCCGATGCGGTTATAGCCGCCAGCCTTGTAGCCTTCGCTGGCCTGGGCATAGAGGCGCAGGTCGTCGCTGGCCTGGAAGCCGAGGACCAGTTTCGGCGTGGTGCTGGTGAAGCGGTCGCTGCCGTGGAACACGTAGCCAGGGAAGTAGGCCGCATCCTGGCTGGCATCGGTGCTGACGTTTTCCCGGCTGTGGCGCAGGCCCAGGGTCAGGTCCCAGCGCGCGTCGATGTGCCAGGTGAAGTCACCGAACACGGCTTTCTCGGTACTGTCGATGCGGCTTTCGGCATTGCCGTAGTAACCGTAGGTGGGGCCGCCTGCTTCGGCGATTCGCCGGGAATGGCTCTTGCTGTCCTGCCAGTAGAGGCCGAGCGTGGTGTCCCAGGCCCGTGCCTCGCCCTGGCTGGACAGGCGCAGCTCCTGGCTGGCGGTGCGCTGGCGCTCCGGATGTTGCAGGCCGTAGTCACCGAGCACGCGTTCGTGGCGATAGTTCTGCAGGGCGCTGATCGAGGTCAGTTTCCAGGCGTCGTTGAGTGACCAGTCGAGGGTCGCGCTGCTGGTTTCCACCCGACGGACGAAGGATGACTCGCGCCAGCCAAGGGTCACGTCGCGTTCGGCGAAGCCGTGGAATGGCAAGTAGTGCTCCTCGTGGGACGCCAGCCGATCACGGGCGTAGAGCAGGCGCAGGCTGAGGTCGTCGGTCGGCTTGACGGTCAGGCCGAAACGACCGCCGCCGTTGTCGCCGTCGCCATGGTTGGGCGTGCCATGCAACTCGCCCTGGATGTCGTTGTGATAGACCGCCGCTTCCGCATACAACCGTTGCGGAACCAGGGCGCCGCTGGCGCTGGCGCCGATCTCGCGATTGAGGTTGCTCAAGCGGCTCTGCACGCCGAGGCGGGTTTCCTCGCCCGGCTGGCGGGTGATGATGTTCAGCGCGCCGGCATGGGCGTTGCGGCCATACAGCGTGCCTTGCGGCCCCTTGAGCAGCTCGATGCGCTCGATGTCCAGCAGGCGCTGGCTGAAGGCGCCGAGGGTCTGCGGCACGCCGTCGACATAGGTCGCTACCGCCGCGTTATAGGCGTCGGACGACGAGATGCCGCGCAGGCTCAGGTTGGGGAACAGGCTCAGGCCGCTGTCGCTGAGGAACAGTTCGGGAAATATCCGGTTCAGTTCATCGGTGGTGCCGACATTGGCTTGCGTCAGATCGTCCTGTTCGGCGACCGACAGGGCCATGTCGGTTTTTTCCAGGGTGCTGGTGCGCTTGCTGGCGGTGACCTCCAGGCTGGGCAGGTTGACGGCTGCCAGGACCGGCAGGGGCGCAGCCATGGCCAGGAGGATGGCCAGGTTGAGAGGGTGACGAAGCATGATGAGCGGCTCCCGGGGAAAAGATGCCGTGCATGGTGGCGGCTGGTCGATGCCACTGCGCGCGCGATCGGGGCGGCGATGCGCGCGATCGGGACTATTAGTGATAAGTGTTCTCATCTATCGTACGCGCCTGCGAAGGAGCGTTTCACCATGGCCCTCAATCAGTACCAAACCGACATGCCGCTGGAGCAGGCCCTGCTCAGCCTGGCCGACGAGGAACTGGACATCCGCCTGATCGCGGTGACCATGCCCCACGACAGCAAGGCCAGTGCGCGCAGCGAACCCTCGTTGACCCTGGCCTATTACGAGCAGGGCGGCGGTTGGCGACAGTTCGCCGACACCGCGCCGATGCCGTTCCGCGACGGCAGTTGCTGCCTCTATCACTCCAGCGTGGTGGTGGAAGGGGATGGCTTTCTGCCGGCCGGGGTGCCGCTGCGCGGGGTCAACATCAGCTTCGCCCAGCAGATCCTGGCCCGGCTCGGTGTACAGGATTGGCTGTTCGATGGCTCCAGCCCCTGGGAGCAGGCGCACTCGTCCGATGGCCTCGCCCATCTGCTGCAATTCCCGGCCCCCCATGCGTTACGACGGATTGGCCTGGATATCCTCGACTGCCGCCTCGAAGGGCTGGCCCGGCAACTGTATCTGCGTGGCAAGGCCCTGGAGATGCTGGCCGAAACCCTCTGTCATTTGCAGCGTCAGGTACAGCCGCAGGCACAGGCGCTGGGCGGTCGCGATCAGGCACGCCTGCAACGGGCCAGGGTTCTACTGGAAGAGCGCCTTGACGAGGCCTGGACCCTGGACGCGCTGGCCGCTGCGGTGGAGTTGAACGTGCGCAAGCTCAAGGAGGGCTTCCGCCGCCTCTATGGCAAGGGCGTCTACGCCTTGCTGCAGGATTTGCGCATGCAGCGTGCAGCCTTGCGCCTGCAGGCTGGCGAAAAGGTCGCGGACGTGGCCCTGGCGGTCGGTTATTCCAATCCCAGCCATTTCGCCAAGGTGTTCCGTCGCCATCATGGCGTGACACCGCGTGACTTCGGCCGAACATAAGGCCTTTCGAGCGGCGTCCGTTTTTGCCGGCCGATTAAACTTCCCTGTAACACCGCCGATACAAAGGCACTGCGTTCAGGGATGACAGACATGACCACGCCCATTGCCTCCAGCGCTTCCAGCGCGGCCTTGCTTCAGGCTACGCGCCAGCGTGCATCCGCCGAGAGTGCCGCCACCCGGGATGAGCAGGCCGAAAGCAGCACCTCCGGCGTGCAGGTTTCCTTCAGCGATACGCTGCGCGAGCGCCTCAAGGCGGCGCGCAAGGTCGGCAGCGCATTGCGCGCCCGAATGGCGCAGGTGCAGGAGGCACGCAAGGAGGCCGCGCGCCAGCGTATCGAGCAACTCCGCGAACGCATCCGCATGCTGAAGATGCTGGCGGTGGGTGGGCTCGCCTCCAAGGGCATGCTGCGTGAGATCCAGCAACTGGCGCGCGAGTTGGGGCAGGCTGCCTCGGTCTTGAAAGAAGGATCGCTATCGATCGCGAGCGCGGCGGCGGATTCATCGGGCGCTGAGGCGGACGCCGGGGCCGTGGTCTCGGGGGCGGACGAGAGCGCAACTGACGTCTCGGACGGCACGCAGCCAAACAGCTCTGCCGAGCCGGACACAGAGGCCACGGCGACCCGGCGGCAGTCTGCGGATACGGATGAGCAGGCTGAGGCGAGCGACAACGACGTCGATGCCGCCGTGCGTGAGGCTTTCGCCGCCGCACAGTCCAATCGCACCGATGACAGCCGCCAACGGCGTGCCGATGGCGAGTCCGTGCAACGTGCCTTGCGTGAGCTCAAGGGCCTGCTGGCCATGGTGCGTGGATCGCTTCAGAGCGGCGACAAGGCGTCGAAGAGGCTGGTCGAGGATATCCAGGAACAGATGGCCAGCATTGAGGACATGGCGGGGGACATGTCGGCTATCGGCATGCTCTCCCTGGGCGGCATTTCCATCAGTGTGTGACGGCTTGAGCTACCGCTGGCGGGCGCGAGCAGGCAAGATGGGGCGGCTCGATCAGACAGGAAGCCGTACATGAGTTTCAGCGACGACGATTACTTCACCATTGCCTCCACCCCCGAGGAGGCGGTGGATCACCTGGCCGACCTGCATCGCCAGTCAGCCGGAGCCCTGAGCCAGGCGCTCAAGCGCTACCTGAAATCGCGCACGCTGCCCAGCGAGTCGGAGCGGGCGATGTTCCGCTATCCCGAGCTGCGCCTGGTCTACGAGACCCAGGGCGAGGTGCCGAGCAGCACGCGCGCCTATGCCAAGGTCCAGGTGCCCGGCACCTACAGCGTCACCGTCACTCACCCGGAAGCGTTCCGTGGTTACCTGCTGGACCAACTGCGACCGTTGATGAACGACTTCACCGTCAGCGTCTCCGTGGGCCTCAGCCAGCAGAACATTCCCTATCCCTACGTGGTCGAGCAGGGCGACGAGCTGGCCGGCTCCGGGGTGACCGCCGCCGAGCTGGCGCGGGTGTTCCCCAGCACCGACCTGTCCGCCGCCACCGATGGCACCGCCGACGGCCTGTACGACTGGGAGAACATCGATCCGCTGCCGCTGGCGCTGTTCGACGCCGCGCGCACCGACTTTTCCCTGCGCCGCATCGTCCACTACACCGGCAGCGACTGGCGTCACGTACAGCCGTGGATCCTGCTGACCAACTATCACCGCTACGTCGACCAGTTCATCCGCCATGGTCTGGCGCAGTTGCGCGACGATCCGCGCTTCGTGCGCATGGTGTTGCCGGGTAACGTGACCATCGAGCGCGGAACCTCCGAGGCCGATGCCCAGGCGGTGGCCGACGCGGTGGTCTGGCACCGCTACCAGATGCCGGCCTATCACCTGGTCGCCGCCGATGGCCACGGTATCACCCTGGTCAACATCGGGGTCGGGCCGTCCAATGCCAAGAACATCACCGACCACCTGGCCGTGCTGCGCCCGCATTGCTGGCTGATGATCGGCCACTGCGGCGGGCTGCGCCAATCGCAGACCATCGGCGACTACGTCCTGGCCCATGCCTACATGCGCCGCGACGGCATTCTCGACCGCGTGCTGCCGCCGCATATCCCGATCCCGGCTCTCGCCGAAGTACAGCAGGCGTTGCAGGAGGCGGCGGCGAACGTCACCGGCGACAAGGGCGAAGCCTTGAAGAAGCGCCTGCGCACCGGCACCGTACTGACCTACGACGACCGTAACTGGGAGTTGCGCTGGGCCCAGGAACGGCCATTGATCAACCTGGCCAGGGCCGTGGCCGTGGACATGGAAAGCGGCACCATCGCCGCCCAGGGCTACCGTCTACGGGTGCCCTACGGCACCTTGCTGTGCGTATCCGACAAGCCGCTGCACAGCGAGATCAAGCTGCCGGGGGCGGCCGGAGCGTTCTATGAGCGTGCGGTAACCCAGCACCTGCACATCGGCATCGCGGCGATCGACCTGCTGCGCTGCCAGCTCGACTCGCTGCACTCGCGCAAACTGCGCAGCTTCGACGAGCCGCCGTTCCGTTGATCGACAAGGCTGCCCGCATCATGCGGGCGGTTTACGCAGAACCCGGTACAGGGACGTTGACATGCAAGATATGGAACACCTGCTGAGCGCATTCTGGGAACCCTTCAGTTTCTTTTCGCTGTTCGGCTACATCGCCGCCGGCATCCTCCTCGGGGGATTGCTCGGCCTGCTCCTGGCCTGGCAACTGCAACGTCTTGGCTGGCTGGGACGGCGCCTGCGCCTGCATCACTGGCTGCTCAAACTGTACTTCCTGCTGTTGCCGCTGGCAGGCGGCTTCCTGGGTTTCCAGGGCGGTACGCTGTACGGCACGCAGCAGCAGATCAACCGTCACCTGGACGTCTATCAGCCACTGGTCCAGGTGCTGGCCGACGATGTGTGGAGTGACTTCCGTGCCTACCTGAGCAGCGCCGAGGCCGAGCAGGCCATGCGTGGCAGCACCCTGCAGGAGGTGCTGGGCCAACTGGTGCTGGCGTACCTGCGCAAGGAGGGTGAGCAGAGCGCTGAACTGCGCGAGGATGCCTCGCTGCCACAGCGTCTGGCGCTGGACATGATCGAGCGTTTCCGCGCCAGCGCCCTCAGCGCCGCGGTGGCCGAGGCGGTGGCCGACAAAGCCGCCGAATACAGCCATATGGACCGCGAGGTGATCGGCGGCGTGATGGAGGCCCGGATCGAGCAACTGTTCCAGGCCGACTACCTGCTCGGGCTGTTGAAGAAGCAGGTTGGCTCGGTGTTCAAGCCACTCTATATCGCGCTATTGCTCCAGGCGGCTCTGGTGCTGCTGTTGATTGGCGTCGAACTGCTGCTCGCGCGCGTTATGCGCCTGACCCAGCCGAAGTTTCTGGTGCCGCTGGCCTGAGTCGGCAGGCGGCGGCCATCAGCTCTGGCCAGCCCCCGGCGTCGGCACGGCACGTCGCAGGTGCAGCAAGGGGAACGGCCGCCCGCCGCCATCCAGGGGGGAGCGGTCGAACACTTCGAAACCCTGGCTCAAGTAGAAAGCCAAGGCCTTTGGGTTCTGTTCGTTGACGTCCACCAAGGTCGCGTTTTCCCGGTCGATGGCGTGTTGCAGCAAGGCTTTGCCGACCCCCTGGCCGTGAACCTGCGGGTCGACGAAGAGCATTTCCACCTTGCCCTCGGCGCAGCCGATGAACCCCAGGGCGTGGCCTGCCGCTGAGCGCACGCAGGCCAGGCGCATGAGCGGGAAGTACTGCTCGCGCAGCAGCGGCTTGAGCACCTGGATATCGTGTTCTTCGAGAAAGCCGTGGGTCGCCCGCACGGCCGCTTCCCAGACCTCCAGCAGGCGTGGCATCTCGGCCGCGCGAGGTGGGGTTATGGCGATCACTTGCGTTTGCCGAACATTATCCGCCAGCGATTGCGGTTGAGCAGGACATAGCCGGTCAACTGCATGCCAGCGGCGATCATCAGGCTGCGCATCAGCTCGGGGTCGGCAGGGCGCGGGCCGGTGTAGAGGGTGTACAGGGCGTAGGCGACGCCGATAAGGCCGAGAATGAAGAAGATCAGACCGATGACGGTCAGTCGATGCAGGTTGCGCGGAAGCATGGCGGGAATCGTGATGGTTGGGAGGTGGCAACGCTAACCTGTAACGACGCTCGCTGCCAGGGGCGGCCGGCTTCTTTGCGTTACACTGCGCGTCCGTTCCTGCTCGGTGGTCCCTGGTATGCCTGCTTCCTCTCGTCCTGATCGCCGGCGTCCCACGTCGCGGCCCGTTCTCCGGCGCGAAGCCAAGGCAACCCCCGCCGAACCAAGGCTGATCCTGCTGAACAAGCCTTTCGACGTGCTCACCCAGTTCAACGACGATCAGGGCCGGGCGACGCTCAAGGACTTCGTGCCGATCCCTGGCGTATATCCCGCAGGGCGCCTCGACCGCGACAGCGAAGGCCTGTTGCTGCTGACCAACGACGGACGCCTGCAGGCGCGCATCGCCGACCCCCGGCACAAACTGCCCAAGACCTACTGGGTGCAGGTCGAGGGGGAGCCGAACGAGCAACAGCTGTGTCGCCTGCGCGAGGGCGTCGAACTCAACGATGGACCAACCCTGCCGGCCGAGGCGCGCCTCTTGGACGAGCCGACGTTATGGGTGCGCAACCCGCCGGTACGCTTTCGCAAGAGCGTGCCGACCGCCTGGCTGGAACTGGTGATTCGCGAAGGGCGCAACCGTCAGGTCCGCCGCATGACGGCGGCGGTCGGTCTGCCGACCTTGCGCCTGGTACGCGTGCGGATCGGGCCCTGGAGCCTGGACGATCTCGCACCCGGTCAATGGCGCGAGGTTCTGCTTCAGTAAGCGCCCTTGATCACCGCGATGCCCTTGGCCAGCACTTCGCGCCAGGCCAGGCCGATATCCGCGTCGTACTGGGTATCGTGCTGGCGAATGGTCTTGATCAGCGCTTCGACCCAGAGGTCATACAATTCCGGACGGATATCCAGGGCGTGGCGACTGTGGGTCGCCCCAAGCGCGCGCAGCTTGGTATCGGGCATGCCACGGGCGTGCATCACCAGATTGAGAATGCCCTGGCGTAGCAGCAGTTTTTGCCCGGCCATGTTGGTGTTGGCGAATTTCTCGCGTACTTGCGGCGAACTGTCGAGAAAGTAGTGATAGAAATCATCGAAGAATTCAGTTTTTGCACAGCATCGTCCAAAGCTCTGCATCACGCGGTCGGCAGCGTTCATGGTTTCTCTTTATGGCTGGTGAAGTGGCTAGGGTCTGTTGCCGTTTCGGCGCAAGCCGCGTTGTCGCGAGAAATAGCCCCCGGTTAGGCGCAGGACGCAGGCAATGGTCATTCCCTTGCCAAGTCCTGCAACGACAGCGGGGGTTATTTCTCGCACAACCCGAAGGGCCGGGCCAGTTTTTACACGATGCAGCGTTACTCGATGGCTCATTTAGCCCACTAAACTTCGCATCTCGCGCCTCTCCTCGTGTAAAAACTGGCTCCGGCGCGGTCGCGACGAAACGGCAACAGACCCTAGCCTCCTGGCTGCCACGGGCAACGGTAACTACTGGATGCCCTTGGTCACTTCGATGACATAGGTGATGACAGGCTTGGCCAGGAAGGCGAACAGGCACAGGCCCAGCCCCAAGAACAGGATGGCGGTCCCCAACCGCCCTGCCTTGGACTTCTTCGCCAGGTCCCAGATGATGAAAGCCATGAACAGGATCAGGCCCCCAACCAGGATGTACATCATCCATTGCTCGAATACTTCGGTTTCCATCGTCGACCTCTGTAGGCCGCATTCAACGACAGCGGCCTATGGTGTGCCGGAGTCCTTCATGGGCTGCGGCAACAGGTGTCATCTGCGGGGCGAGTGAATGAGCGTTCGAGAAACCCCGCACAAGACATTACTAAAGCTGGGGGATTATACGGCAGGCGATGTGCCTGTAGCAGGTATTGTTGAGAGCTTTTCTCGTTCGCGGGATGATACGAAAGTCGAGGGTGGCGTTATGCCCTGGCCATTCGCCTCTGGGATGGCCGGACGCTGGTCAAAACGCTCAGCGTCCAGCGTGGCAGCGGGTCAGTTCGCCCGCTTGAGGTGTTCGAGGGGCAGCTCGGTACTGCTGATCACATGGTCGAGCACGAAGCTGGAGCGTACGCTGGTGACGCCTTCGATGCGGGTCAGTTGGCCGAGCAGGAATTTCTGGTAGTGGTCCATGTCCGGTACCACCACCTTGAGTTGATAGTCCGCATCGACGCCTGTGACCAGGCTGCATTCCAGGACTTCCGGGCACTGGCGAATCACCGACTGGAAGTGCTCGAAGCGCTCGGGCGTGTGCCGGTCCATGCCGATCAGGACGAAGGCGGTGAGGCTCAGGCCGAGCTTCTTGCGGTCGAGCAGGGCGACCTGGCGCACGATATAGCCGTCGTCTTCCAGTTGCTTGACCCGTCGCGAGCAGGGCGATGGAGACAGGCCGATGCGTTCTGCCAGTTCCTGGTTGGAGATGCGAGCGTCGTGCTGCAGTTCGGCGAGAATGCGCAGGTCGTAGCGATCCATTTTGTCCATTTTTCTATTTCTTCGTTAATTGATTGCGCAAGATAATTTACATGCAGATGAAAATTGCGCAATGGGTGGATATTGGAGCAATCTTCGCAATCATTTTTCGTCTGCCCAGGGATAAGCTTTGTCCCACGTTCACGGCTCGGGCATCTCGTCCATGCCGATCGGCCCAACCAGGCCGATTGGCGCCGGCGTTCCTACAGGAGCGCGCAGGCTACCGGGTCCGCACCGCTCAACCAGGCGGGCGAAGAAAACGGCGACACGATTGCCGGCACAGGACGAACCCCAAAGGAGACCTCGGTCTCCTTTTTTACGCCTGTGGCAACGCCTCTATACGCGGAAAGCCTTCACCGCCGTATGCAATTGTCCGCCGAGATCGAGCAACTGCTCGCCTTGCTGGCGACCCTGGCCGATCCGCGCCAGGTTGGTGCCGCCCAGTTGGTGGATGCGTTCGCTGCGCTCGCGGATCTCGCTGGCGGCGCCGCCCTGCTGGGCGGTGGCCTCGGCGATACGTTCGGCCATGCTGGCGATGGTGCGGATCGACACCACCACTTCGTCCAGTGCGCCATCGGCCTGTTCGGCCTGGCTGGCGGTGGCCTCGGCATGTTCGACCTGGGCGCGCATGGCCGAAACCGAGCGTTGCGCGGCCTGTTGCAGGCGGCTGATCAGGTTCTGGATTTCTTCGGTGGCGCCACTCGTGCGCTGGGCCAGGGAGCGCACCTCGTCGGCGACCACGGCGAAGCCACGGCCCATCTCGCCCGCGCGAGCCGCTTCGATTGCGGCGTTGAGGGCGAGCAGGTTGGTCTGCTCGGCAACGCCACGAATCACGGTCAGTACCTGGCCGATGGTGGCGGTTTCTTCCGCCAGTTGTTCGATGGACAGGGCATTGTCTTGCACTTCGCCGACCAGCGCGTGCAGGCCGTTGAGGCTTTGCTCGATGACATTCTGGCCCTGCTCGATCGCGCGGCTGGCCGAATGGCTGGCGCCGGCGGCCTGGCTGGCATCGTCGGCGACCTGCTGGATGGTGCTTTCCAAGTCGCCCAGGGCATCGCGAATCTGCGCCGTATCGTCCAGTTGGCGTTGCGCGCCGCCATGCAGGTCCTGGCTGATCTCGGCCAGGGAACGGCTGCTGCCGGCGACTTCCTTGGCGTGTTCATGGATGGTGCCGACCAGCTCGACCAGATAGCGCCGCAGGTGATTGAGCGAGTCCTCGATATCGTCCATCTCGCGAATCCTCGAACTCAGGGTGATGCCTTGGGTGAACTCGCCGGCGGCCCATCTGGACAGCGCCGGAGACAGGCGGCCGAGCAAGGTCGCGAGGTTGCGCTGGATGCGGTCGATGGCCAGCGCCACCAGGAGGATCAGGCCGATCATCAGGCCCTGGACCAGGCGTACTTCCGCCTGAATGCGCTGCTGCTCGGCCAGTACCGCGGGGCGCATGCCCGCCAACGCCTGCTGCAGGCTGTCGATCTTCGCCAGGGTGTTCTGCGCCAGGCTGCCGCGATTGCGGATCTGGGCACGGGTGCGTTCGAGTTCCGCGGGGTAGCGCGACAACAGGGTGGTCAATTCCCGGCGCAGGGCAACGGCACGGTCTTCGGCCTTGCTCTGTTCCTGGCTGCTGGCCAGGCCCAGCATGCTGGCGAAAGCGTCGTTGTTGGAGCTGTTGCTGTCGGCGACACCGAGCAGGGGCAACTGCTGCAACTGCTGCGATTGTTGTTGCAGGACGTTCAGTTCGCGTTCGACATCCGCAGCCAGGTCGTCGCGCCCGCTGGCGACCAGTTTGCTGCGCGCCTGGGCCAGCCGGCCAAGATGCTGGACCGCCACGAACAGTGGCGCCTGGTAGCGCGTCGCGTCGACGCCTTGGGCCTCGCGGGTGTACTGGGTGAACTGTTCGAGGTTGGCGTCGATTTCCCGTTCCGCCTGGATCAGCAGGCCCTGCGGGTCGCCCGCGAGCTTGCCGGCGGCCAGCAGGTCGCTGGCGACGAACTGGCGCAGGTCCGCCAGGCTCGGGCGCAATTCAGCGGCGAACGCTTGTGGGAGTTCGTCGATACCGCGCTGCAGTTGTTCGATGCTCTGGGTCGTTTCGCTGTGACGCAGGGCATCGCCGGTGTTGAGGTAGAGGTTGATGCCGTCGGTGATCTGGCGAAATTGCTGGGAAAGCTCCAGGTAGCGTTGCATCAACAGGTAAGGGCGTTCCAGGGCCCGCTCCGACCACCATAAGGTGGCGCCCAGCGCGATACAGGCGGCGACCAGCAGCAGGGTCGACAGATTGGTGAGGCGTTTGAGGCGCATGGGGAACACCGTAATACGGGATCGGTTTCCCCGGAGGTTATTGCGGTTTTGTTGCGCGGGTGTGACGGCGACCACACTAGGGTCTGGGCACCGTCATTTCTTGCTGTAGACCTCTACCCGGTTACGCCCTCCATGCTTGGCCGCATACAGCGCTTCGTCGGCGCGCTTGGACAACAGGTTGCTGTCCAGCCCTTCTTCGAGCTGGGCGATGCCGCAACTGAAGGTACAGCTCAGGTCGAATGGCTGGGCCGGATAGTGGATCTCGGCGAAGCGTCGACGAATTTCGTCGAGGACCTTGGCTGCGGTGTCGGCATCGGTATCGGGCAGGATCACCGCGAACTCTTCGCCGCCATAGCGGCCGATGTGGTCGGTCTTGCGCAGCCGCTGCTTGAGGAACAGGGCCAGGCTCTTGATCACCCGGTCACCCATTGGATGGCCATAGGTGTCGTTGACCTTCTTGAAGTAGTCGATGTCGAGCATGGCGAAGGTCAACGGACGGTTGTCACGGCGGGCGCGGAAGCGGGCATCGTCGAGCAATTGCAGGATATGGGTGTGATTGAACAGGCTGGTCAGGCTGTCACGCACCATGCGTGCCTTGAGGTTGCGGGCGCGGGCCGCGCGATTGCGCACCGTGGCGATCAGGTGGCGTGGCTTGATCGGTTTGGTCAGGAAGTCCTCGCCGCCCTCGCTCATGGCGTCGAGCTGCTTGTCCAGGTCGTCCTCGGCGGACAGGTAGATGATCGGCACGCTGACGTAGCGGTCGTTCTGGCGGATCACCCTGGCCAGTTCGATGCCGCTGCAGTCGGGCATGTACATGTCGAGGATGATCAGGTCCGGCTGGAACTCGGCCATGTCGCTCATGGCCTGGATCGGCTCGGTCAGGGTGCAGGTGACGATGCCGGCACTGTTGAGCACGCGCTCGGTGTGGGTCGCCTGGGCGCGCGAGTCATCGACCACCAGAACCTTGTAAGGCTCGTACTGGGCGGTATGGGTGAGCACCTCGATGCGTTCGATCAGGCTGGACGCGTCCAGGGCGCCGGTGAAGAACTCCCGGCCACCGGCGCGCACGGCGGCCAGGCGCGTCGGGGTGTCGGGGTCGTCGTGGCTGAAGAACAGCACGGGCAGCTTGGGGGCAAGGTCCTGCTGGACGTCGTTGGCCAGGATCAGGCCCATGCCAGGGCCGGAAAAGTCGGTTTCCATGACGATGGCGGCGGGATGGCGTTCAAGCATGGCATGGCGGAAGGCGTTGGCGCTGTTCATCACCGCCGCGCCGAGGCCGAAGAATTCCAACTGCTGGGCCAGGCGCTGGGCTCGATCTTCATCCTGCAAGGCCAGGTATACCGGTTTGCGCAGGGGCGGCAGGAACGTGTGCTCATAGCGATCACCGTGACGCAGGCCGGTACGTGACAGGCGCTGCATGAGCTGGTTGAGTTCGGTGATCGATTCGCTGGTGAGGCGGCCGCGATTGGCTGCCACCGTGGCCAGGCATTGGTCGATGGCGTTGGCGATCCGGGTATGTTCTTCCTGATCGAAGCGCTCGGCGTAGCGCAACAGAATCTGGTTGAACTCGACCAGTTCGACCGTGGATTCGCTGCACCACTCTGTCTGTTGCAGGCGCTGCCACGCCTCCAGGACTTGACGGGCCTGGTGGATCACCCGCGTAGCGAAATGCTGCTTGAGGCGATCACGGCTTGGATCTTCCGACTCGCGCATAGGTTGTCAGTGGGTCCTGTGATCCGGCTTCCCCGCCAGATGATGGCGTCATGCTACCATTTGGCACGGCAATTTCCAGAGGGTGTCGACCAGATGGCGTCATTTTTTTATCATTGTTTGGCGCGTTTGACGCGTCCAATGACGCTTCGGCACCCTCGCATCGCCATCGTTCCCTTATAGTGCTCAAGGCTTGTTGCCCATTCGCATGCCGATGATCCAAGAACTGGCAACAGGTTGGGTCGCAACCCTGCGAGCAGGTTGCGGTCCGATACCGGGTCTGAATGAATTTAAGGACGTGACCATGCTGGACTGGAAGAACCGCACGGAGGAGCCGAAGGTGGGCCTCGACGAATCGACGAAGCATGGCGGCAAAGCCCGCTGGGCCTTGCGCTCACTGGCGACGCTGCTGGGCGTATACCTGATCCTGGCTTTCGCCATCGGCTGGTACTGGAGCCGTGAGCCGGACCTGTTCCCCGTGCAACAGCACGCCAAGGCCGCTGCCGAGCAGGCCCAGCGCAAGCTGGTGACCGGCTACACCACGGTGGAAACCCTCAAGCAGGTCTCCAGTACGCTGCTCGACAAGCCCGGCGGCTACCTGGCCAACGACCTGGCACCGCCCGGCCTGTGGCTCGACGACATGCCGAGCTGGGAGTACGGCGTGCTGGTGCAGGTGCGCGATTTGTCCCGCGCCTTGCGCAAGGACTTCGCCCGTTCGCAGTCGCAGTCCACCGAGGACTTCGACCTGGCCAAGGCCGAGCCGCGCTTCAACTTCGACAACAAGAGCTGGGCGCTGCCCTCGGCCGAGTCGGAGTACGCCGAAGGCATCAAATCCCTCGACCGTTACCTGGCGCGCCTCTCCGGTTCCGCCCAGCCTCAGGCGCAGTTCTATGCCCGCGCCGACAACCTGAACAACTGGCTGGGGGACGTGGCGACCCGCTTGGGTTCCCTGTCCCAGCGCCTGTCCGCGAGCGTCGGCCGTGTGCGTCTGGACTCCGAGACCAAGATCGACGAGCCGGTGCCGGAAGGTCAGGCCGTGCCGGTGCGCGAGGAAATGGTGCAGACCCCGTGGCTGCAGATCGACAACGTGTTCTACGAGGCGCGTGGCCAGGCCTGGGCGCTGTCGCACATCCTGCGGGCCATCGAGGTCGATTTCGCCGACGTGCTGGCGAAGAAGAACGCCACCATCAGCGTGCGCCAGATCATTCGTGAGCTGGAGTCCGCCCAGGACCCGCTGTGGAGCCCCATGGTGCTGAACGGCAGCGGTTACGGCGTGCTGGCCAACCATTCGCTGGTGATGGCCAACTACATCTCCCGCGCCAACGCCGCGATCATCGACCTGCGCACCCTGCTGAGCCAGGGCTGAGGCATGCCGATTTCGCCCGAGGAAGCCGCGCACCGCGCGGCGTCCGATGCCGAGCGGGTCGCCTGGGTCGACGAGCGGGACAACCTGCTCGGCAGCCTTCCCCGCGCCGAATTGCGCGAGGGCGGGCTGATCGGGCGCGGTACTTTCATCCTGCTGTTCAATTCCGCTGGTGAGTTGTGCATTCACCAGCGCACCCTGAGCAAGGCGGTGTATCCCGGTTACTGGGATGTCGCTGCTGGCGGTATGGTCGGCGAGGGTGAGAGCTACGCTGAATCTGCCGCGCGCGAGTTGGCGGAAGAGTTGGGTATCCGTGATACGCAACTGACCGACCATGGCCGCTTCTACTTCGATGAGCCGGGTAATCGCTTGTGGGGCGCGGTGTTCTCGGCGCGTTCCGATGTGCCTGTGCAGGTCCAGCCCGAGGAAGTCCTGCAAGCCTGTTTTCTGCCGCTCGACGAGGTTTTACGGTTGTTCGATGAACGTCCGTTCTGCCCTGACTCGCGCCTGGCGTTGGAGCGTTATCTCGCGTCTGCTCGGTAATGGTTGCTGCGAGACAGTAGCGGCCGTAGGGCGGACAACGCTCTTTTTGTCCACCATTGGCAACGCAGAGCGGTGGACAAGCTTCGCTACGGCCGCTTCCGCTGAGGGAGTCACCCTGCGTCGCCAATCCAACCCTACATGGCGCAAATTCGTTCTTAGCAAGCGTGGCATTTGCCATTAAACTGCGCGGCCGCCAGCGGTTGCCGCTGGCGCTTCGCGGCTGAATGAAGCTCAGCCAGTCGCTATCCTGACCGGCCTCAAGAGGAACCATCCGGTGGTCAAGAAAGCCTCTTCGTTATCCGCCCTCGGCGGGCTCGTCTATTCCACCGACAGCGGCCGGCATTGCCCGGACTGCAGCCAGCCGGTGGATGCCTGCACCTGCAAGGACAGTGTCATTCCCGCTGGCGATGGCATTGCCCGTGTGCGCCGGGAGACCAAGGGCCGTGGCGGCAAGACCGTGACCACCATCAGCGGCGTGCCGCTGGCGCTCGATCCGCTCAAGGAACTGGCCAGCGTCCTGAAGAAGCGTTGCGGTTGTGGCGGCGGGGTGAAAGATGGCGTGATAGAAATCCAGGGCGACCATGTCGAGTTGCTGCTCGAAGAGCTGGGCAAGCGTGGCTTCAAGGCGAAAAAATCGGGCGGATAGCGCGCGGCCGGATCGCCAGGCCAGTCTTCTAAACTCTCGGCTGGCGCTGCAGTCAACTCTGCGTCATTCGTCATATCCAGGTTGCACACTGCGCCGGCTGCATCAGCCGGGCAGCCACTCACTTTTGCGGGAGAGCCCGATGGCCGTAAGACGTACGCGTAAAGATGACGGAAGCCAGTGGACCGTGGCCGACAGCCGCAGCGTGTATGGCATTCGCCATTGGGGCGCTGGTTACTTTTCGATCAGTGATGCCGGCCGGGTCGAGGTTCGTCCCAACGGCCCGGATAGCGCGCCCATCGACCTCTACGCCGAACTCGACGCCTTGCGCGAAAGCGGCCTGAGCCTGCCGCTGCTGGTGCGCTTCCCGGAAATCCTGCAGCACCGCGTGCGCCAGCTCACCGGTGCCTTCGACGCCAATATCGAGCGCCTGGAATACCAGAATCGCTACACCGCGCTGTACCCGATCAAGGTCAACCAGCAGGAGGCGGTGGTCGAGAACATCATCGCCACGCAGAACGTCTCCATCGGCCTGGAAGCCGGCTCCAAGCCGGAACTGCTGGCCGTGCTGGCGCTGGCGCCGAAAGGCGGCACCATCGTCTGCAACGGCTACAAGGACCGCGAGTTCATCAAGCTGGCGCTGATCGGCCAGAAGCTCGGCCACAACGTGTTCATCGTGGTGGAGAAGGAGTCCGAGGTGCAACTGGTGATCGAAGAGGCGGCCGAACTCAAGGTGCAGCCGCAGATCGGCCTGCGTGTGCGCCTGTCGTCCCTGGCCTCGTCGAAGTGGGCCGACACCGGTGGCGAGAAATCCAAGTTCGGCCTGTCGGCGGCGCAGATCCTGTCCGTGGTCGAACGCCTGCGCAAGGCCGGCCTCGACCAGGGCATCCGCCTGTTGCACTTCCACATGGGCTCGCAGATCGCCAACATCGCCGATTACCGCAAGGGTTTCCGCGAGGCGATCCGTTACTACGGCGAGTTGCGCGCCCTGGGCCTGCCAGTCGATCACATCGACGTAGGTGGCGGTCTCGGTGTCGACTATGACGGCACGCATTCGCGTAATGCCAGTTCGATCAACTACGACATGGACGACTACGCCGCCACTGTCGTAGACATGTTGCGCGAGTTCTGCGACCGCCAGGAACTGCCGCATCCGCATATCTTTTCCGAGAGCGGCCGGGCCATGACCGCCCACCACGCTGTGCTGGTGGTGCAGGTTACCGACGTCGAGCGGCACAACGACGACGAGCCGCAGATCGACAACACTGCCGAGCAGCCGGAAGTGCTGCAGGCGCTGATCGAACTGCTTGGCCCGAGCGATCCCGAGATGGTCGCCGAAAGCTACTGGCGCGCCACCCATTTCATCGAGGAGGCGGCGGCCCAGTATTCGTCCGGCAAGCTCGACCTGCCGCAGAAGGCCCTGGCCGAGCAGTGCTACTTCGCCATTTGCCGCCGGCTGTACAACCAGCTCAAGGCGCGCCAGCGCTCCCATCGCGCGGTGCTCGATGAACTCAACGACAAGCTGGCGGACAAGTACATCTGCAACTTCTCGGTGTTCCAGAGCCTGCCGGATACCTGGGCCATCGGCCAGATCCTGCCGATCCTGCCCCTCGACCGCCTCGCTGAAGAGCCGCTGCGCCGCGCGGTGCTGCAGGACCTGACCTGTGACTCCGACGGCAAGATCCGCCAGTACGTCGACGAGCAGAGCATCGAGACCAGCCTGCCAGTGCACGAAGTGCGCGAGGGCGAGGACTACCTGCTGGGCATCTTCCTGGTCGGCGCCTACCAGGAAATCCTCGGCGACATGCACAACCTGTTCGGTGACACCGACTCGGTGAACATCTACCAGAACGCCGACGGCAGCGCCTACCACGCCGGTGTGGAAACCCACGACACCATCGAGGACATGCTGCGCTACGTGCACCTGTCGCCGGAAGAACTGATGAATTACTACCGCGACAAGGTCGCCAGCGCCAAGCTCAGCCCGCGCGAGCGCACTGTTTACCTGGATGCGCTGCGGCTGGGGCTGACGCGTTCGTCGTATCTGGCGAGCTAGCGGGCGGCCAGCCACGCATCGTTGCGGTACAGGCGCCAGGCGGTCCAACCCAGGGTCAGGCTCCTGATCGCCATGAAGGCAAGAAACGCCAGCCACAGGCCATGGTTGCCCAGGCCTTGCAGCGCCACCCCCAGCGGCAAGGCCAGGGCGATGCTGAGCAGCATGGCATTGCGCATCTCGCGGGCGCGGGTCGCGCCGATGAACAGGCCGTCCAGCAGGTAGCTCCAGACGGCGATCAACGGCAGCAGCGCCAAGTACGGAAGATAACCGTAGGCCACCTCGCGTACGCCGGGAATATCGCTTTGTCGATCGATGAACCATTGGCCCGCACTGAAGAAGAACAGGGCAAAGGCCAGGCTGGCCAGCAGCGACCAACCGAATGTCACCACCAGGGCACGAGACAGCGCCAGTCGCTCCCTCGCACCGATGGCGTGCCCGCACAACGCTTCGGTGGCGTGGGCCAGGCCATCCAGGGCATAGGCGGTGACCAGCAGGCCGTTGAGCAGCAATGCATTGGCCGCCACCGTGGCGTCGCCCAGTCGCGCGCCCTGTACGGTGACCAGGAAGAACACGCCTTGCAGGGCCAGCGAGCGGATGAAGATATCGCGGTTGACCGCCAGCAGCGGGCGCCAGTTGGCCCAGTGATGCAGGGCGTTCGTATCCAGTTTGCCTGGATAGCGGGCGAGGGCGTGGCGGCTCAGGACCAGGCCGAGCAGGGCGCCGCTCCACTCGGCGATCACCGCGGCCTTGGCCGCGCCGACCACGCCCCAGTCCAGGCCAAGGACGAACCACAGCGACAGGGCGGCGTTGCACAGATTGGTGGTCAACAGGATCGCCAGCGGTGCCCGCGCATTCTGCGTGCCGAGGAACCAGCCGACCAGGGCATAGTTGACCAGGGCCGCCGGCAGGCCAAGCAGGCGCATATGAAAGAAGCCCCGTGCCTGGTCGTCGAGAGCCGCCGACGGGTTCATCGACTGCAAGGCCAGTTCGGCGAGCGGCACAGCCAGGATGGCGAACAATACGGCCAAGCCCAAGCCAAGCGACAAGCCCTGCGCCAGCACCTGGCGCAATGCCCCGCCATCCTCACGGCCAGCGGCCTGGGCGGCGAACCCCGTGGTGCCCATGCGCAGGAAGCCCAGCACGCCGACGATCAACACATACAGCGCACTGCCGACCGCCGCCGCGCCCAACTGATGGGCATGGGGCAGGTGGCCGACCACGGCACTGTCGACCAGCGCCACCATCGGCACCGACAGGTTGGAAAGAATCATCGGTGCCGCCAGCGCCCAGACCCGGCGATGGGTCGGCGTGTGGCGCCAGGCTTGGATCAGGGCTGACATGCGAGGGCTCCGGATGGGGCCGGCAGTATAAGAACCTGTCCACGATCATCGCTAGGGTCTGTTGCCGTTTCGGCGCAAGCCGCGTTGTCGCGAGAAATAGCCCCCGGTTAGGCGCAGGACGCAGGCAATGGTCATTCCCTTGGCAAGTCCTGCAACGACAGCGGGGGTTATTTCTCGCACAACCCGAAGGGCCGGGCCAGTTTTTACACGATGCAGCGTTACTCGATGGCTCATTTAGCCCACTAAACTTCGCATCTCGCGCCTCGCCTCGTGTAAAAACTGGCTCCGGCGCGGTCGCGACGAAACGGCAACAGACCCTAGAACAGCTTCAAGAGGCGGAAGTTGAGGATGTAATCGCGCTCGAAACCGCCTTTGGCCTCGAGGTCATGGGAGACGGTGAACAGCCCTTGCAAGCTCGGGGTCAGCATTTTCGCGTAGCTGAGCCGAATCCGTTCCCAGTCGGTGCGGCTGCCGGTGTCGACGCCATCGAGTTCCTGTTTGCCGCCCCAGCCCTTGGACAGGCCGAAGGCCAGGTGCGAGCTGTCGTCGAGGTGGTAACGCAGCCAGGCGAAGGCATGGTAGCTGGTGTCTTGGCTCAGTTCCTGGTTCTGCCCGTTGGCGCGGTCGTTATCGCCGTACCAGGTCACGTCGCCGAGCAGGTCGAGTGAGAACTTGTCGCCCAGGCGCTGCACGTATCCGGCTTGCAGCATGCCTTTCCAGCGGTTTTCGCCGATGTTCAACGGGTCGTGCTTGTCGTACTGGCCGGTGGGCACGATCAGGAACGGCGAAATGCCGAACCAGCGCCCGTTCTGTGGTTCGTTGAGCAGCCAGACGGTGGCGGCCAGTTGGATGTCTCCGAGGCCCGAGTTGCCGTCGAGTTCGGCACCGCCGACCTTGGCGTCGTGCACCTTGCCGAAGGGCACGAGGATCTGCGGGTTGGCGGTGAAGCCGAAAATCTCGGTGTAGTGGGCGAAGCGCAGGATGCCGATATCCGAGCGCAGACGGCTGGAGCCGTCCGCTGAACGGCCGTGTTGGTCGCGGTAGGTATCGCTGGCGTCGTGCTGGTAGTAGAGCACGCCGATATCGCTGCCGGGCGGCAACGACTCGTAGTCGCCGGCGTCGGCATCGCCGGCCTGGCTGAGCGGAGAAGTGGCCAGCAGCGCGGCCAGCAGTGGGACGGGCAGTCGATTCGAGAAGCGCATGTGCGTATACCTTTCTTGTTGTGGGGTGTGGCAGGGCGCCGCCGGGCCATGGTCATGGCCTGGCGTTGACCTCTCGGAACGATCAGTCACTGGCGAGCTGGCCCAGGCGCAGCTGTACCAGCTGCTCCCAGCGCGGTGGCACACTGAAATGGCGAAAGCCTTGGCGATAGAGGGTCTCGATGCTCTCCAGGGTGATCGGTTGTGGGCATTCGATACCGACCCGTTCGGCGGCCTCGGGGTGTTCCAGCAGTTGCCCGAGCAGTGCCTGCAGGAAGGGCTTGAACTGGGTGCGTGGATTACTCTCCAGGGCGCCTTCGCTGACCAGTTCCTCGAAGGTCGCCAGGGAGAAATAGCGCTCCGCCGGGATGCCGTAGGACGAGCGCAGGATTTCGTCCATGTCCAGCCACAGGCAGGCGCCGCTGGCGAGCATCTGCGGGGCGCCGGACAGGCCGGCGACGTTCTGGATCGCCAGGCCACCGCGCAGGGCCGGGAAGGCCGCCAACTCGGCATGGAAGCGCGTCCAGTCGCCGGCTTCGATCACCCCGCCGAGTAGCACCACCAGCGCGCCGGGCGGGCTGCCGAGGCGTTCGCAGGCGTGTTGCAGGCCGGCGAGGATTGGCCGGTGGAAGCCCGGGTCGCCCAACGGCAGGTGGCGCCGGTATTCGAGTTCCGACCAGTGGGCGAGCAGGGTGCGGGCGCGATCCGAGGCCAGCCGTGGCAGGCGCAGGTAGACCGGCTGGCCATGCGCGGCGCTGAGCACACTGTGGCCGATGCGCTGGCCGATGTCGCGCAGGGCCTCGGCATGTTCGCCCTGGTGCTGGGCCTGGCTGGCCACGGCGTTGACCAGGCCGTCGATCAGCCCCAGCGCCTGGGCCATGTCGGTGAGGCCGGCGATGGCATAGCCATGCCGGGTCGGCGTGGGGTGCATGTCTTCCGGTGTCTTGACCGAAGCGCTGAGCTGCGCCTGCGAGGTGCGCGCGGCCCAGCCCAGCAGGCGTTGCAGGTGCTCGGAGCGCCCGAGGTCGCGGCGCATCGGCAGGTTGCCGGCATAGACCTGGCCCTGGGTGCCGTCGATCGATAGCCAGGTGCCTTCCTCGAAGGTTTGTCCGCCAATGTGGAAGACACGCGCGTCGAGGTCGATCTCGATGCCTGCGCAGCCGACCACGCACGGTTTGTCCTGGGCCCGCGAGACCACGGCGGCATGGCTCAGGGCGCCGCCCTTGGCGGTGACGATGCCTTCGGCGGCGAGCATGCCGCGAATGTCCAGTGGGCTGGTGGTCGGGCGCAGCAGGATCACCTTGTCGCCCTGGGCGGCGCGCTCGGCGGCGCGGTCGGCATCGAGCACGGCGATGCCGCTGGCCTGGCCTGGCGAGGAGCCGATGCCGCTGCCGAGGATGCGCGCCTCGGCCAGTGCCTCGGGTTCGAAGGATGGACGTAGCAGGCGATCGAGCTGCTCGGTGCTGACCCGCGTCAGCGCCTCCCGGGGTGTCAACAGGCCTTCGTCGACCAGCGCCGTGGCGATGCGCACGGCGGCCAGCGCGGTGCGTTTGGCCGGGCGTACCTGCAACAGGTAGAGCGTGCCGGCCTGCACGGTGAACTCGATGTCGACGGCATCGCGGTAGAGGCTTTCCAGCACCCGGCCATGGGCTGTCAGTTCGCTGCACAGGCGGGCATGGTGGGGCCCCTGCGGATGGGCCAGGTCGACCGGCGTGGCGGCGCCGGAAACCAGGTCCTCGCCCTGCTGGCCGAGCAGGTACTCGCCATAGAGGCTGTCGTCGCCGGTGTTCGGGTTGCGGGTGAAGGCCACCCCGGAGCCCGAGTTGTCGTCGGCGTTGCCGAACACCATGGCCTGCACGGTCACCGCCGTGCCGAGGTCGTCGGCGATGCCCTGGTGCGCTCGGTAGGCCTTGGCCCGGGCGCTGTGCCAGGAGTCGAAGACCGCGCGCACGGCCGCGAGCAACTGCTCGCGCGGGTCGCACGAGACCTGTTCGCCGTCGTCGGCGAAGGCTTCCACGATGGCCTGCTGCAGGGCCTCGAACGTAGCCGGGGAGGGCGTTTGCAGGACATCGTGGCGTTGCCCGGCGACCCGTTCGAGAATGCTTTCGCCATCCAGGCCGAGCACGATGTCGGCGTACATGCGCCAGAAGCGCAGCCAGGTGTCGAGCACGAAAGGCGCATTGCCCCCCGCCTGCACCTGGCGCCAGGCGGCCCGGGCATCCAGGCCGAGGTTGAGCACGGTGTCCATCATGCCGGGCATGCTCACCTGGGCCCCGGAGCGCACCGAGACCAGCAGCGGCTGGCCGTCGGGACTGGCGAAGGCGCGTTCGAGACTGTCGCCCAGGCGGGCGATGGCCTGCTGAATCTGTAGTTCCAGCGCATCCGGCAGGCGTTTGCCGGCCGCCGTGTAGGCGTGGAAACCGTCGGTGCCGATGACGAAGGCCGGCGGCACCGGGATGCCGGCATGGCTCATGCGCGCCAGGCCGCTGGCCTTGCCGCCGAAGCGGGCGCTGTCATTGGCATCGATGGCGGTGATGTCGTGCACGTAAAGGGGTTCGTCCATGCTGCACCTCATTGATCGCGAGGACGGCCGACGACGGCCAGGATGTCTTCGTGGAACTCGAACCAGATGTTGTGCATGGAGTCGAGCGTCGGGTTACACACGTAGTCGAGCTGGCCTTGGTCGGCGAGCGCCATGGAGCGTTCGAAGCGGCGCACGTAGTCGCGGTAGCGGGGGATGGCCGGGGTCAGCTCGCCGAGGGCGCGGATCATCCGCTCGACGATGCGCATCATGCGCCCCGCCGCGCGCTCGTCGCCCTCGCTGGTCTGCCAGTCGGTCACGGCCTTGATGAACTGCTGGTTGAGGTTGCTCTCGAAGCGTTCGTACCAGTGCATCGACGCGCTGCCGGGCTGGCGCAGCGGCGCATAAGTGTTGTGATAGAAGGCCAGCACCTGGGTCACGCCGTCAGGCTGCATCAGGTAGTTGTCGGTGACCGCCACCAGCCGGCCGGCCTCGGTCTGCGCGACGAGCTGGGCATCGACTTCGCTTCGATCGAGGCTGGTGACGGCGGCAACGTGTTCGGCGCCCGCCATCTTGCGCAGGTAGATGGCGTTGAGGATCTGAAAGGTGTTGTCGTCCAGTGCCATGGCTCACCCCCAGAAATACTTGGAGCGGCGCAGGTCGGTGCCCTCCGGGAACGGCAGGTAGCCTTCGCCGGAGAAGATCTTCTGCGGCACCACGGCCTGGGCGAAGCCGCGCTTGCCGATCTCGTAGTAATAGTTGGCCACGCGCTGGTCGATCTCCCAGAAGTCGTAGTCCACGCAGGCCTTCTCGTAGGTGCCGGCCAGGCGCAGGTGCGGCAGGATCATGTCGATGTAGTAGGTGTACATGCCGTTGGTGATCAGTTGCCGGCGCGACATGCGCGCCAGCTTGCCGTACAGGCCGAGAGTCGCCTGCTGGATGCCTTCCAGGCGTTTGCCCAGCTCGGCGATGGGGATCGGGTAGACGTCGGCCATCGGTGTGTTCCATTTCTCGCGGGCGAATACCGCGCCGCCGACGATGGCCTCGATGTAGTTCTTCGGCCGGGTGAAGGTGGTGGAAATGTCGTTGACGCGGATTTCGTCGAGTTTGAGCAGGGTCGGGTCGATCACCAGCAGCAGGGAATAGGCGTGGGGCACGCCGGCGGCATCGCAGGCGTCGCTCCAGTGGTAGATCTCTTCGTTGGTGAACAGGTCGCGGATGATCAGCAGCTTGCCGTCGGGCAACTCGTAGGGGCCGGTATCGCCGAGGCCGAGGCGGTTGTCGAAGTGGTCGAGGAAGGCCAGCAGTTCGGCCGAGGCATTGAACTGGGTGAAGCGGGCGTGCTGGTCGCTGCCCGGTTCGAACCATTCGACCTGGGTGGCCAGGTCGGCGATCACGTCGGCGTCATGGATGGCGCAGCGGTAGCGATCCTGGGAGTTGAGCAGGTAGCCGTCCTGGCGCTTGCCCCAGAGCACGCGCTGCATGAATTTGAGGATGGTGTTGCTCTCTTCGACGAAATCCTGCGGCTTGATCGCTTCCAGCGCCAGCAGGCCGCAGCGGCCCATGCCGAAGCCGACCGCGCCGATGCACCAGTCGTGTACCGCGTTGACCTTGATGCCGATTTCGCGGCGGGCGGTGGCGCCGATGTTCATCACCCCTTCGGCGCCGACCTCGTCGGTGGTCATGCGCAGGATTTCCGGCCAGCGGTAGAACTCGTTCATGAACGCGAGGATTTCGTACTCCTGGCGCGGGATCATGCCCGACACGCCTTCGGTGGCGCGCATCACCAGCACGTCCCAGATGTTCCAGGCCAGGTAGTTGTTGAGGTCGTTGAGTTCGTCGAGGTTGAACTG
Source organism: Pseudomonas sp. LRF_L74 (assembly GCF_965644255.1). Lineage (NCBI taxonomy): Bacteria > Pseudomonadati > Pseudomonadota > Gammaproteobacteria > Pseudomonadales > Pseudomonadaceae > Pseudomonas > Pseudomonas sp. LRF_L74. The sequence continues at coordinate 400,865 of NZ_CBFFRH010000006.1, forward strand.
CTCCTTCAGCACGTCTTCGCGGGAGACTTTCTCCAGCACCTGGCTCTTGGCCCGCGAGCGCATGATCTTGTCGCCGAGGATGCCGTCGGGGACGCCGGGCAGGTCCTGGAAGTTGCCCTTGTACAGCAGGTCCTGGAAGCGCAGGCCGTCGTCGCCGGGCTGGTAGCGTTGTTTGTAGTGGCTCATGGTGTCACCTCTTGTTCTTGTTCGAGTGGGTTCACACCGCGATGACGCGGCCGCTTTCCTGGTCGCTGCAGTCCAGCCGTACGCGGCGTCCCTGCAGGGCTTCGATCATCGCGGCGAAGTGTTTCTTGTTGTCGCCGCCGGTGACGTAGCGCGACTCGCTGTCCGTCAGGTGGGTGGTCATCACGCAGGGCATCTGGAATTCGCGCGAGAGAATGCCCAGGTGCGACTCGGGCGCGCCCGACAGGGTGATCACACCGATGGCGCCGAGGCTCAGCGCTGGCGAGAGGAAGGTGGTGGTGCCGCCCTCGACGAGCAGGATGTGCTCCTTGAGCTTGCCGCTCTGCAGCAGGGCAATGACCGATTGCGGGTTGGGCAGGTAGATCACCGTGCCTTCCGGCTGCTTGCTGGTTTCGAATGCGTTGTAGCCTTGTGCGATGGCGTTCATCGGGGTGTTCCTCGTTTTTTGTTGTTTTAACGAATCGATGGCTTGCGCTCTGGGGTCAGGTCTGTCCGATCAATAGCTGGTGCAACTCCTGGGGCCAGTAGGCGACTTGCTCGGCACCGGCTTCGCGCAGCCGTTGTTCGCTGTGCAGCCCCCAGCTCACGGCGAACACCCGCAGGCCGCATTCGCGGGCATGGCGCACGTCGCCGACGGTGTCGGTGACCATGACCACTTCCTCGGCCTGCAGGCGCTGGGCGGCGCGTTCCTCGTACCAGGGCTGGGCGAGCCGCCGGGTGGCGTAGCTGGGGTCGGCGAGGATGCGCCGGATCACCTCGCGCTTGTCGCGCACCACGTCGCCACCGAACACCTGGGAGAAACAGGTGGTGATGCCGGCACGGTCGGTGATCCGCCGGATCGCCTCGAGGGCATTGCTGGAGACGATCACCAGCGGGTAGCGCTGGGCGCAGTCGCGCACCAGGTCGAGCATGCCCGGCACGGGCTCGGGCAGGTAGGCATGGCGCATCAACTCGAGGAAATGCGCCTGGGCGTCCTCGGCCTTCTGCGGGTCCTGGCAGTGCCGCTGCATGGCTTCGAAGAAGTTCTCCTGGAACAGGTCCAGGTAGTCCTGCTGCTCGTCCAGACCGAGGGCGAATACTTCGTTGGTCTGGCGAAACAGCTGCCAGGAGGCCTCGCGGGTCTGCACCAGGGTGCCGTCGAGATCGAACAGCACGGCGCGGATGGGTGGGGTACTCATGGCCGTGGGCTCAGCGTGGCTGGAAGACACGGCGCGTGGCCGGGGTGGCATTGAGGCGGGTGAGTTGCGGCAGCTCGAAGAACTCCTGGATTTCACCGTAGCCGAGCTGGCCGTTCATCCGCCAGGCCGCCAGCACGTTGAAACCGACAGTGTTGGTATGGCACTCCCAGGGGAAGCTGGTCAGCCCTTCGCCGCGTAGCGACCAACTGCGTTCCTCGCAGTCGAGCAGTTGCAGTTCGACCTCGCGGGCGTAGCGGTCGACCTGGCGCAGCACGCGGCCCTTGCCGCCCTTGAGGCCGAACACGCGGCCCTTTTCGACTACGTAGCCGTGGGTCAGTGACAGGGCGCCGTCGTCGACCCCGGGGTCGAAGGTGAAGATTGCGTGCACGGCCAGGTCTTTGGAGAAGTGCGCATGCAGCCAGGACATGTTCGGCGCGCCGCGTTCCGGACGTGGCCCCCAGCTGTGATCCATGGTCGAGATGCAGTCGATGGCGATGCGCTCGTCGCGCAGGATCACCTCTCCCTCGACGTGGCCGCTGAGGTCGAAATGGCCGTTGTAGGCGGTGCCCCAGGCGCCCTGGATACGCGCCGCCATCGGGTCCTGCTCGGGATCGCGGATGTCGAACGCCGGCATGATGGCGCGGAAGGTGACGTCGATGTTCAGTTGCTGGCCATCGTCGTAGCGAATGTGCCAGGCCTGGTTCGGCTCCAGGGTCTTGACCGCCAGGCCGTTGGGCAAGCGGTAGTCGAGCAGGCTGGTTTCGGCCGGCAGGGGAATCTGCGAGTGCCAGTCGGAGTAGTCCGCCTGCCAGGCGGTCAGCGCATGGTGGCGGTTGATGTTGATGGTCGAGTTGACCGTGCGCAGATTGCTGCGGAACAACGCATAGACCCCGACGTTGAGGTGCTTCTCGGCGTTGTAGAAACCGAAGTAGTTGGTTTCGGCCCAGCTTGGCTGGTTGGCGTCCGGGCTGTGGAACTCGGCGTCTTCGGGTTTGATCATGGGGTTTTCCTCTTGTTGTTGTGGGAACAGCGATTCAACCGCGCAGCGCCCGGCGCAACAGCTTGCCGGTGCTGGTCTTGGGCAGGTTGTCGACGAAGGCCACCGCGCGCGGCACCTTGTAGGCGGCCAGGCGTTCGCGGCAGAAGGCGATGATTTCCTCCTCGCGGGTGTCTTCATGGCCGGGACGCAGGACGATGAAGGCCTTGGCCAGCTCGCCCTTGACCTCGTCCGCCTGGGGCGCCACGGCGACCATGGCCACCGCCGGATGGGCGCCGAGTGTCTGTTCCAGCTCGGCGGGGAAAATCTTGTAGCCGGCGGTGATGATCATGTCCTTGAGGCGATCGACGATGAACAGGTAGCCGTCGGCATCGCGCCGGGCGATGTCGCCGGTACGCAGCCAGCCGCCGGGCAGCAGGGTCTCGGCGTTGGCCTGTTCGCGGCCGAGGTAGCCGAGCATGACCAGCGGCCCGCGTACTTGCAGCTCGCCGGCCTCGTCGACCGGCAATTCGCGTTCGGGGTCGTCATACGCGCAGATGCGCGCCTCGACGCCGGGCAATGGCTGGCCGATGGAGCCGTGCCGCGGCGGCAGGTGCGGCGAATGGGATATCGCCGGGCCGGCGACCTCGGTCATGCCCCACAGTTCCAGCAGCGGGCAGCCCAGGGCGGCGACGATGGCGTCGATCTTGGCGGTCGGCATGGTCTGCCCGCCCACCGTGCAGCGCAGCAGCGAGGACAGGTCGAAGTCGTCCAGTCGCGGGTGCACCAGCATGTAGTAGTACATGGTCGGTACGCCCTCGAACAGCGTGGCGCGGTGGCGCTGGATGCTTTCCAGGGCCCAGCCGGCGTCGAAGCGCTCGTGACTGATCAGGGTCATGCCGACCAGGAAGCAGGCGTTCATCACCACGTTGCCGTACACGTGCGGGAACGGCAGCACGCTGACCACCCGCTCGCCGCGCTGGCGCACGTGGATGGTGGCGGTCAGCGCCGTGCTCATGTACACGCAGCGATGGCTGAGCTGGGCGCCCTTGGGGTTGCCGGTGGTGCCGGAGGTGTAGCCGATGGTGAACAGGTCGTCCGCCGCCACGCTCACCGGTTCCACCGGTGCGGCGTCGAGCAGGCGCTCGAAGGGTTCGCCGATGCTCGCTGCGCCAGTGGCCACGCTGACCAGCAGGCCGGCGATGGCATGCTGCTCACGCAGGGCGCGACAGCGTTCGTCCGGGGCGATCAGCGCCAGCGCGGCGCTGTCGCCAGCGATGTAGGCGACTTCTTCGAGGCTGAGCAGGAAGTTGGCCGGCACCACCACGGCGCCGAGGCGGGCGATGGCGTAGTAGGCGACGATCCAGCGCCAGCCGTTGGGCAGGTGCAGCACCACCGGGTCGCCCCGTTGCACGCCCCGTTCGCGCAGGCCACCGGCGAAGCGGGCCACGCGTTCCTCGATGTCCTGGAAGCTGAGCTGCACATCGTCCATCACCAGCGCCGTCTGCGTGCCGAAACGCTGGGCGGCACGCAGGCTGAGATCGCTCAGCGTGCTCATGCGGCACCTTCCTGATCGAAGCGCACCACGGCCTTGAGCACCCGGCCTTGCTCGGAATCGCGAACCGCCTGCTCGATCTCGGCGAAAGGGTAGAAGCTGATCAGCCTGTCGAAGGGGAACAGGCCCTGGCGCCATAGCTCGATCAGTCGTGGGATGAAGATGTCCGGCACGCTGTCGCCTTCGATGATGCCGCGCAGGCTGCGACCGAAAAGGATGCTGTTCATGTCCAGGGTCACCTCGGTGCCCAGCGCCGCCGCGCCGATCAGGCCGCAGACGCCGGTCTGGCGCAACGACTCGACCGCCTGGCGCAGCACCTTGGGCAGCGCCGTGCATTCCAGCGAGTACTGCACCCCTTCGCCCCCGGTCAGGGCCTGGATGGCAGCGACCGGGTCGCCCGCGGCGGCGTCGATCACCGCCGTCGCGCCCAGTTCGCGGGCCAGTTCCAGGCGCGCCGGGTTCATGTCCACGGCGATGATGGTGGTGCAGCCGACCAGCCGTGCCGCCATCACCGCCGCCAGGCCCACGGAGCCAGCGCCGAATACCGCCAGGCTGCTGCCGGCCTCGGGGCGCAGCGCATTGATCACCGCCCCGGCGCCGGTCTGGATGCCGCAGCCCAGCGGCCCCATCAGTTCCAGGGGCACGTCGTTGGGGATCTTCACCAGGTTGTCGGCCCTGGCCAGTGCCAGGCTGCCGAACGACGACTGGCTGAAGAAGCAGCCGCTCACCTCGCCGCCCTGCGCATCGCGGTAGGGCGTGCTGCCATCGGTACGACGGCCGGCGAAATTGAGACCGTACAGCTCGTTGCAGTAGCCGTTCTGGCCCTGCTGGCAGTTGTGGCAGTGACCGCAACTGGCGTAGCTCATCACCACATGGTCGCCGGGGGCGAAGCGGGTCACGCTGCGTCCCACCTGCTTGACCACGCCGGCCCCTTCATGGCCGAGCACGGCGGGCAGCGGCACGGGGAAGTACTGGTCGCGCACGACGATGTCGGTGTGGCAGACGCCGGTGGCCAGCACTTCGACGAGCACCTCGTCGTCACGGGGCGCCTCCAGGCTCAGGCGTTCGATACGGAAGGGGCCGGATTGCTCACGCACCACGGCAGCTTGAATCTCGTACATGGGTATCTCCAGATTTATTGTGGTTGTCGAAGATCCGCTCGTTCGCTCACAGCGGGCGCTGCATGATGGTTTGCAGGTTGCTGTATTCGGCCAGCCCTTCCAGGGCGTTCTCGATGCCCAGGCCGGACTGCTTGTGGCCGCCGAACGGCACGTGGGGCGAGAAGGCGTGGATCTGATTGATCCACACGGTGCCGGCCTGCAGGCGCTGGGCTACGGCTTGGGCCTGTTGCAGGTCGCGGCCCCAGACGCTGGCGGCCAGGCCGTATTCGGTGGCGTTGGCGCGTGCCACCACTTCGTCGATGTCGCGGTAGCTGAGCAGCGGCAGCACCGGGCCGAAGGCTTCCTCGACCACGCAGCGGGCGTCGTCCGGCGGGTTGTCGACCAGGGTCACCGGGATGAAGTAGCCGGGCCTGTCCAGCGGCGCGCCGCCGCAGAGGATGCGCAAGCCGGCCTGGCGGGTGGCGGCCAGCAGGTCGCTGACCTTGTCGAATTGCATGCGGTTCTGCAGCGGCCCGAGCTGGGTCTGCGGGTCGAGGCCGTCGCCCAGGGGCACCGTGGCGGCGTAGTCGACCAGTGCCTGCGCCAGTCGCGGGTAGATCGACTCGTGGATGTACAGGCGCTTGGTCGCCACGCAGAACTGCGCGCTGTTCTGGAAGGCGGCCCAGAACAGTTGCTGGGCCAGGCCGTCGATGTCCTCGACGTCGGGCAGGACGATCGCCGGGTCGTTGCCGCCGAGTTCCAGGGTCACGCGCTTGAGGTTGCGTGCGGCGCTCTGCATGACCCGGCGCCCGGTAGCGGTCGAGCCGGTGAAGGCGACCTTATCGATGTCGGGGTGTTCGGTCAGGGTCTGCCCCAGCTCGTTGCCGCCGGCGATCACGTTGAGCACGCCGGGCGGCAGCACCGCCTGGGCCAGTTCGCCGAACCACAGCGTGCACAGCGGCGTATAGGGCGAGGGCTTGACCACCAGGGTGTTGCCGGCCAGCAGCGCCGGGGCGATCTTCCAGATCGCCAGCAACAGTGGGAAGTTCCACGGCGTGATAGCCGCGACCACGCCCAGCGGCACGTGCCGTGCCTTGACCGTGCCGGCTCCGGGCAGCTCGAAGGGCAGATCCGCCAGGATCTGGCCGGCGATTTCACGCAGCCAGTGGATGCAGCCGCCGATTTCCCACTCGGCGGCCGCGCGGCCTTTGCCCTGCTCCAGGGTCAGCAGACGCATGAAGTCTTCCTGGCGCTCCTCGATCAGATCGGCCAGCGCGGCCACTCGACGCTGGCGTTCGCTCCAGGGCCGGTCGCGCCAGGCGCCGAACGCGCCGCGGGCGGCACGCACCGCGTCTTCGCAGTCGCTGGCGCTGGCCAGGGCGTGTTCGCACAGGGGGGTATCCGTGGCAGGGTTGATGGCCTGTCCACGCTCGCGGGTCTGGCGTAGTTCGCCGCCGATGGAAAGGGGGAAATGGGTATCCGGCAGTAATGCCGCGAAGGTCGAAATCTGGCTCATTGTTGTTCTCGCTCGGATTCGATGGCGCTGGCCAAGAGGTTCGAGGAATCCATAGCGCAAACTGTGCCAATTTATAATTAATTGAAAATAAAGGATTTTTATTTTTCGAATGAATTCATGTGTACGAAAAGCGGATGTCCAGGCCCTGTACATTGTCCGATTCTCGGACAGCGTCGGGCGCGGCGCGGGGTGTTTGCCGGCTACCACCGCCTTGGATTAGGCTGGGCGGGCACATCGAGAACTCAGAATCGCTTCCAAAAAGAACAAGAACCGAGGCATCGAGGCATGAATAGCGCAATCGACTTGCAGTTGATCCGCAGGCGCTTCGCCGATGACGAACGCCTGCCGGCGGCCTGTCACCTGCCCAGCGAACTCGAACAATCCTGGCGCCGTTCGCGGGCGGCGGGGTTGACGCCCTACAGCCATCGCCTGGCCAGTGCGCCGCCGTCGCGCCAGCAGATCGAGCAGACCCAGGAAACCCACCAGCCACTGATCCGCCACCTGGCACCGGAGATGCAACTGCTCTGGCAATCGCTGGCCGACTCGCGCTGGATGGTGCTGTGCATCGAGCAGTCCGGGCTGATCGTGCATGGGCTCAGCGCCGAGCGCGAGGCCGCTTTTCATGGCTTGCGCGTTGGCCGGCGCATCCACGAGGGCGAGATCGGTACTACCGCGCCCAGTTGCGTGTTGCAGAGCGCCCGGCCCTGTGTAATTCATGGCAGCCAGCACTACCTGAGCGAGCTGGACCGGTTCTTTTGCACGGCCACGCCGATTCGCCATCCCGACGGTCAACTGCTCGCCGTGCTGGACGTCACCAGTGTCGATCAGAGCCCGCCGCTGTGGTTGCAGGAACGCCTGAACATGGCGGCCGTGGGCATCGAGAACCGCCTTTACCAGGAACTGCCCGGGTGCTCCCTGCTGCACGTGCACTATGACCCGCGCCTGCTGGGCACGCCGCTGGAGGGTATCCTGGCGATCGCCGACGATGGCTCGATCCGTGCGGCCAACGGCGTGGCGCGGGGCCTGCTCGGACTCGAGCGTGAAGGGCCGCTGCCGCCGGGGATGTCGTTGCAGGAACTGCTCGATGGTTGCAAACCTCGCAGCCTGGACCGCCTGCGGCTGTTCCCCGAGGAAACCGTGCCCTTGACCCTGGCTTCGGGCCATGCCCTGTATGCCCGTCTGCACCAGCCCCGCGTCGTGGCGCCGCCGGTGCCGGCCTTCAGCGCGCCACGCCAGGCGCCCGCCGAGCATCCGTTGGGCGCCGACCCCGATCTGCTGGCCCGTTTCGCCATGGCCAGTCGCGCCTTCCAGGGCGGCGTGCCGATCCTGTTGCAGGGCGAAACCGGGGTCGGCAAGGAGGTCTTCAGCCGTGCCCTGCACGATGCTTTCGAGCCGCGGCGGCCTTTCGTCGCCATCAACTGTTCGGCGATTCCCGCCGAGTTGATCGAGTCCGAATTGTTCGGCTATCGCGAAGGCGCCTTCACCGGCAGCCGTAAGGGCGGCGCCATCGGCAAGATCGAGCAGGCCAATGGCGGCACCCTGTTTCTCGACGAGATCGGCGACATGCCGGCCCTGCTGCAGACCCGCCTGCTGCGGGTGCTGCAGGAACGCTGCCTGACCCGCCTGGGCGACAACCGTACCATCGCCCTCGACCTGCGCCTGGTCAGCGCCTCGTTGCACCCGCTCGAGGAACTGATCGGCCAGGGCGGGTTCCGCGAGGACCTCTACTACCGCATCAATGGCTTGCGGGTGACGCTGCCGGCCCTGCGCGAGCGCCGCGATGTCGCACAACTGGTGCAGACCTTGTTGCGTCGCGAGGTGCCCGACAGGCCCAAGCGGCTGTCCGCCGAGGCGCAGCAGGCCGTGCTCGGCTACCACTGGCCGGGTAACGTGCGGCAGTTGCAGCAGGCGCTGAAAGTGGCGGCGATCCTCAGTGGCGAGGCGGTCGAGATCGAACTCGGCCACTTCCCGCCAGACCTGCTGCAAGCCTTGCGGCCCACGCCCGCCAGCGCGCATGGCGGCACCCTGCACGCCTTGGAGCGCGAGGCCATCCAGCAAGCCCTGCGCCAGCACCAAGGCAATATGTCGGCCACCGCCAAGGCCTTGGGCATCTCGCGCAGCACCCTGTACAAGAAACTGCAGTGAGACAGCGCTGACTCGGACCAACGGCGTGTCGATGACGCGCCAGGTTTGACAGGTTGCGATTGCGAGTTTACGTTAACGTAAAGGTAAGTATGGGAATGGGCAGTTCTGCGCTGGCTTGCCTGCGGGCACCCGTTCCAACCCTCCGACAACGACAAGAGCAAGGGAACCAACCACCATGAACACGCCGCGTATCCCCACGGCCAGCGTCTGGCCGCAGCGTATCGCCGTTCGGCGCCCGGCGCTGGCAAGGACGGCAGCATGAGCATCCTGCAATCGCGGCTGAACCCGCGTGCGGCGGATTTCGTCGCCAACCAGATGGCCATGCGCCAACAGGTCGAGGCGTTGCAGCAGTTGCTGGCGCAGGTGCGTCAGGGCGGCGGCGAGCAGGCCCAGCAGCGCCACTGCGCCCGTGGCAAGCGCCTGCCGCGTGAGCGCATCGAGCTGTTGCTCGACCCTGGTTCGCCCTTCCTCGAGATCGGCCAGTTGGCGGCCCACGAGGTCTACGAGGAGGTCGTGCCGGCCGCCGGGGTGATCGCCGGGATCGGCCGGGTGGAAGGCGTCGAGTGCATGATCATCGCCAACGACGCCACGGTCAAAGGCGGCAGCTATTACCCGCTGACGGTGAAGAAACATCTGCGCGCCCAGGCCATCGCCCGGGAAAATCGCCTGCCGTGTATCTACCTGGTGGACTCCGGCGGTGCCAACCTGCCGCGCCAGGACGAGGTGTTTCCCGACCGCGAGCACTTCGGACGGATCTTCTTCAACCAGGCGACCATGAGCGCCCTGGGCATCCCGCAGGTCGCCGTGGTGATGGGCTCATGCACCGCTGGCGGCGCCTACGTGCCGGCCATGAGCGACGAGACCATCATGGTGCGCGAGCAGGCCACCATCTTTCTCGCCGGCCCGCCGCTGGTGAAGGCCGCCACCGGCGAAGTGGTGACCGCCGAGGAACTGGGCGGCGCCGACCTGCATTGTCGCACCAGCGGCGTCGCCGACCATTATGCCCAGGACGACGAACATGCCCTGGCCCTGGCGCGGCGCTGCATCGCCAACCTCAACTGGCGCAAGCTCGGGCAATTGCAGTGCCGCCCGGCCAGGCCGCCGCGCTTTGCCGCCGAGGAGCTGTACGGGGTGATTCCCGCCGACAGCAAGCAGCCGTTCGATGTCCGCGAGGTGATCGCCCGGTTGGTCGACGACAGCCAGTTCGACGAGTTCAAGGCGTTGTTCGGCCCCACCCTGGTGTGTGGTTTCGCCCACCTGCACGGCTATCCGCTGGCGATCCTGGCGAATAACGGCATCCTGTTCGCGGAGGCGGCGCAGAAGGGCGCGCACTTCATCGAGCTGGCCTGCCAGCGTGGCATCCCGCTGCTGTTCCTGCAGAACATCACCGGTTTCATGGTCGGGCAGAAGTACGAAGCCGGAGGCATCGCCAAGCATGGCGCCAAGTTGGTCACCGCGGTGGCCTGCGCCAGGGTACCGAAGTTCACCGTGATCATCGGCGGCAGTTTTGGTGCCGGCAACTACGGTATGTGCGGTCGTGCCTACGACCCGCGCTTGCTGTGGATGTGGCCCAACGCGCGGATCGGCGTGATGGGCGCCGAGCAGGCCGCCGGAGTGCTGAGCCAGGTCAAGCGCGAGCAGGGCGAACGGTCCGGGCAAGCGTTGAGCGAAGAGGAACAGGCGCGCATCCGCCAGCCGATCATCGAGCAATACGAGCGCCAGGCCCATGCCTTCTATTCCAGCGCCCGGTTGTGGGACGACGGTGTGATCGACCCGGCACAGACCCGCGACGCCCTCGGCCTGGCCCTGTCGGCCAGCCTCAACGCCGCTATCGAGCCGACCACCTTCGGTGTGTTCCGCATGTGACCGCCGCCGATCAAACGCATCGCCGGCGAGCCGGCCCACGCACCGGATACCTGAGAGTGCCAAGACATGACCGACTTCACCACCATACAGCTTGAAACCGACACGCGCGGTTTCGCCACCTTGTGGCTGAACCGCCCACAGAAGAACAACGCTTTCAACGCCGAGATGATTCGCGAGTTGATCCTCGCCCTCGACGCCGTGGCGGCCGACCCGGGGCTGCGTTTTCTCCTGCTGCGCGGGCGGGGCACGCATTTCTCCGCTGGCGCCGACCTGGCCTGGATGCAGCAGTCCGCCAGGCTGGACTACGATGCCAACCTGGCGGACGCCCATGAGCTGGCCGAGCTGATGTACAAGCTGGCCGGCCTGAAGATTCCCACCCTGGCGCTGGTCCAGGGCGCGGCGTTCGGCGGCGCCGTCGGCCTGGTCGCCTGCTGCGACGTGGCCATCGGCGCCGAGGATGCCCTGTTCGCCCTCTCCGAGGTGCGTATCGGCCTGGTGCCGGCGGTGATCGGCCCCTTCGTGGTCCAGGCCATCGGCCCGCGTGCGACGCGCCGCTATGCCCTGAGCGCCGAGCGCTTCGACGGCCGCGAGGCCCAGGCGCTGGGGCTGCTCGCGCAAACCTGCCCGGCGGATGAGCTGCCCGCGCTGGCCGAACGCTGGGTCGCCACCCTGCTGAGCAACAGCCCGCAGGCCATGCAGGTCAGCAAAGCGCTGTTGCGCGAGGTGGGCAGCGGCGCCGGCAGCCCGGCCCTGCGCCAGTACACCGAACAGACCATCGCCCGCGTTCGCGTCAGCGCCGAAGGCCAGGAGGGGCTCAGCGCGTTCCTCGAGAAACGCACCCCCGCCTGGCAGGAGCCATACGCATGAACATCGATACCCTGTTGATCGCCAACCGTGGCGAAATCGCCTGCCGGATCATCCGTACCGCCCGGGCCATGGGGCTACGCAGCGTGGCCGTGCACAGCGCCATCGACCTGAATGCGCGCCACGTGCGCGAGGCCGACCTGGCCATCGACCTGGGCGGTGCCAAGCCCGCCGAGAGCTACCTGGTGATCGACAAGATCATCGCCGCGGCCAGGGCCAGCGGCGCCCAGGCGGTTCATCCGGGCTACGGCTTTCTCTCCGAGAACGCAGCGTTCGCCCGCGCCCTGGAGGCCGCCGGCCTGGTCTTTCTCGGACCGCCGGCGACGGCGATCGACGCCATGGGCAGCAAGTCCGCGGCCAAGGCACTGATGGAGGCGGCCGGGGTGCCGCTGGTCCCCGGCTACCACGGGGCCGCGCAGGACGTCGAGACCTTCCGCGCCGCCGCCGCCCACATCGGCTACCCGGTGTTGCTCAAGGCGACCGCTGGCGGTGGCGGCAAGGGCATGAAGATCGTGCAGGCCGAGGCCGAACTGGCCGAGGCGCTGGCCTCGGCCCAGCGCGAGGCGCAGTCGTCCTTCGGTGATGCACGCATGCTGGTGGAGAAATACGTGCTCAAGCCGCGCCACGTGGAAATCCAGGTGTTCGCCGATCAGCACGGCCACTGCCTGTACCTGCACGAGCGTGATTGTTCGATCCAGCGCCGTCATCAGAAAGTAGTGGAGGAAGCACCGGCGCCGGGCCTGAGCGCCGAGTTGCGGCGCGCCATGGGCGAGGCGGCGGTGAAGGCCGCACAGGCCATCGGTTATGTCGGCGCCGGAACGGTGGAGTTTCTGCTGGACGCGCGCGGCGATTTCTTCTTCATGGAAATGAACACCCGCCTGCAGGTGGAGCACCCGGTCACCGAAGCCATCACCGGTCTCGACCTGGTTGCCTGGCAGATCCGCGTGGCCCAGGGCGAACCGCTGCCGATCACCCAGGCCCAGGTACCGCTCACCGGCCATGCCATCGAGGTGCGCCTGTATGCCGAGGACACGGATAATGGCTTCCTGCCGGCTTCCGGCGAGCTGAGCCTGTACCGCGAGCCGGCCGCCGGGCCGGGGCGGCGCATGGACAGCGGGGTGGCCGAGGGCGACAGCATCTCGCCGTTCTATGACCCGATGCTGGCCAAGCTGATCGCCTGGGGCGATAACCGCGAACAGGCCCGTCAGCGCCTGCTGGCCATGCTCGAGGAAACCCTGGTCAGCGGCTTCGCTTGCAACCTGGGCTTTCTCCAGCGCGTGCTCGGCCACCCGGCGTTCGCCGCCGCCGAGCTGGACACGGGCTTCATCGAACGCCACCAGGCCGAGCTGCTGCCGCCAGCGAGCGAGTTGCCGGCGCGTTTCTGGCAACTGGCGGCCGAAGGCTACCTGCACAGCCTGGCGCCGCTTCAGCGGGCCGACGACCCCCATTCGCCCTGGGCGCAGACCCTGGGCTGGCGCAGTGCTGGCGTGGCGCAGCGCATGCTGTCGCTGAGCTGCGCCGGACAGCGCCGTCAGGTGCGCCTGGAAGGGCCGCCGACCACCCGCCTCGACGGCCAGGCGCTGTGGTTCGAGGAGCAGGGCGTGCGCCGCAGCCTGCGCCTGCTGCGCCAGGGCGACAGCCTGTACCTGCACTGGCAGCAACAGTGGCGTGAAGTGCAATGCCACGACCCACTCGGCACCGTGGCCAACGATCTCGATCACCCGGGCGGCCTGAGCGCGCCGATGAATGGCAGCATCGTCCAGGTACTGGTCGAGCCAGGCCAGGCGGTCGAGGCTGGCAGCGTGTTGGTGGTACTCGAGGCGATGAAAATGGAGCACAGCATCCGCGCGTCCCAGGCCGGTACGGTCAAGGCGCTGTATTGCCGTGAAGGCGAACTGGTCAGCGAAGGCACCGTGCTGGTCGAGCTGTAGCGCATGGGCACCGGTGCTCCTGGCACCGCTGGTCACGGCCTGACTATCACCCCCTCGACAGCTTGCGGAGAAACGACATGTCCCTACCCCATCGCGTACGCCTGGTCGAAGTCGGCCCTCGCGACGGTTTGCAGAACGAGAAACGGCCGATCGACGTCGGCGACAAGGTGCGCCTGATCGACGACCTCGGCCAGGCCGGCTTGAGTTATATCGAGGCCGGCAGTTTCGTTTCGCCGAAATGGGTGCCGCAGATGGCCGGCAGCGGCGAGGTGTTCGCCGCCATCGAGCGCCTGCCGGGGCGGGTGTATGCCGCCTTGACGCCCAACGTCCAGGGGCTGGAGGCGGCGCTGGCGGCGGGGGCCGACGAGGTCGCGGTGTTCGCTGCGGCGTCCGAGGCCTTCTCGCAGAGGAACATCAACTGTTCGATCGCCGACAGCCTGCTGCGCTTCGCGCCGCTGATAGCCCAGGCCACTGCTCGCGGCGTGCGCGTTCGCGGCTACGTGTCCTGCGTGCTCGGCTGCCCCTACGACGGGGAGGTGCCCGTGGCGCAGGTCGCCAGCGTGGCGCGGGAGCTGTTCGCCATGGGCTGCTACGAAATCTCCCTGGGCGACACCATCGGCGTCGGCACGCCGGGGCAGACCCGTGCGCTGTTCAGCGCCGTGGCCCGCGACATCCCGCGCGAGCGCCTCGCCGGGCATTTCCACGACACCTACGGCCAGGCGCTGGCGAACATCTACGCCGGCCTGCTGGAGGGCATCGCGGTGTTCGACAGCTCGGTGGCTGGCCTCGGCGGTTGCCCCTATGCCAAGGGCGCCAGCGGCAACGTCGCCAGCGAGGACGTGATCTACCTGCTCGAGGGCCTGGGCATCCACAGCGGCGTCGACCTGCAGCGGCTGATCGCGGCGGGCGAGCGCATCTGCCGGGTGCTTGGCCGGGAGAACGGTTCGCAGGTGGCCCGCGCCCGCCTGGCCGCCGGCTAGCCCGACGTCACCGTAATGCCATCCGCTCGACCAACGCGTAGCTGCTGGGGCGTTCGGTGTATTTGACTGCCTGGAGTTTGCCTGTCGCTCAGCCTGCCAGCACCAGCCGATTGCGGCCTTCCGCCTTGGCCCGGTACAGCGCGTCGTCTACCCGTTTGAAGAACACTTCGGCACTGCCATCGTGCAGCAGGTCGTAGCAGCCGACACCGAGGCTGGCGGTCAGCAGTATCTGCCGGCCATGGAGGCTTATCCCGCTGTTTTCCAGGTCCTTGCGAAAGGCTTCGGCCATGGATTGCGCCTGTTCGAGGGTGGTGTCGTGCATCAGCACGCCGAACTCTTCACCGCCCAGGCGCAGCAGCGCATCGCTGTCGCGACGGAACACCCTGCGCATGCGCTCGGCGAAGTCGTGCAGGCAGATATCGCCGCTGGAGTGGCCGTGTTCGTCGTTGATGCGCTTGAAGTAGTCGATGTCGATCAGCACCAGGGCCAGTGGCGAGCCCTGGCGCTGGGCGCTGGCGACCATGGTCGGGAACAGGCCGTTGAACTGCAGGCGGTTGCCGAGCTGAGTCAGGGTGTCGGTACGGCTCAGTTGATCGAAGCGTTCGCGTTGCTCCAGCAGGGCGCGCTCCAGTTGCAGGGTGGTCTGGTACTCACCATGGCTGCGATTGACGACCAGCAGCAGGTAGCTCAGGTAAGTAACCATGGTAATGAACAAGGCATGGTTCTTATCCCAGTCGCTGGCCATCATCGCCAGGCCCGGCACGTAGAGCAGCAGGATGCCGAGCATGCCGGACAGGCGGCGCATGGGAAAGTTGAAGGCCATGGCGGTGCTGAACGCCAGGGTGCTGATGGTGGCGACCAGTCGCGAGCTTTCGAATTGCGGGCTGACGATGGCCCAGGCGTGCAACAGGCCCCAGATCAGGGCGGTGAGCAGAATCAGCACCCAATGCTGGCTGAGCCATTGATTGAGGCTGGCGCGGTCATGCTGGCCGGGCAGGTTGTGCTGCAGGCGCAGGACCAGGAGAAAGACAAAGACGATGGTGAATAACGCACCCTCCGCCTTCATATCGCCGGGGGACTCGCTGAACAACCAGGTCAGCAGCCAGGCCAGCGTGTAGTAGATACCGCCAAGGCGGGTACGCACACGGGTGTCCTGCGCTTCGCGCCAGATCTCGAAAAGCTGGACCTGGCGCGGAAGGTCGGAAAGGGGCATGTATTTTGTGATCACAGATTCGACGTGCGCAGCATAACCTTGCCAATGGCACGATGGAAGCAATGTGCCACTTCGTCGGTCGGAAAATGATTGGACGTCATTCTGCCGGAGGGCAGGGGCCTTCGAGGCCGGCGCGCCTCACTCCAGCGCTTTGCTGAACTGCACCAGCGCCACGCGTTCCTGTCCGCGCTGGCGCTCGACGATGCCGGTAACCCGGTAGCTCAGTTGCTGATAGAGCAGCAGCCCGGCGGCGTTGGCGTTGAAGCAGGAGGCGCGTAGCTCGCGAGCCTGGAAGTCACGCTTGGCCAGGCATTCCATGATGCCGACCAGGTACTGCGCCACGCCTTGGCCGCGAGCCCAGGGCGCGATCATCAGGTTGCCGAGGGCGCAGAACTCGCCGTGTCGATGCTGGTAGAAATTGGCGAAGCCGGCCGGCCTGCCATCGAGCAGGGCCAGGGTACTGGCCTGGCGTTCGGCTACGGCGGCGGCCAGTTGCTCGCGGTTCAGCGGCCAATGGGCGCGGGGAAAGGCGAAATAGAGTTCGTCGGCGTTGTGGACGAAGCCGCTCACGGCATCGAGGTCGGCCGGGTCGGCCGGGCGATGGCTGAGGAGTCGTTCGCTCATCTTGGCGGGTACTGGCTGAGGATTCTCGCCACGATGGCGCGGGTCTGCGCATCGCGATCACGGGGATGGCGTGGGGCCGGATTGACCACCTGTTCGGCACTGCCACGCCAGACCAGCTTGCCGTCCTTGCCGTCGAACAGGTCGATCTGCAGGGTCGCGACCTTGTAGTCGAAGGTGCGCGTCTCGGTCGCCAGCGGGCCGCCCCAGTAGCCGCCCCAGCCAGGCCCCCAGTAGCCGGCGCTGGCGTTGCTGGTGATCTGTTCCTGGCGGTCGTCGACGATCAGGTAGGCGCGCACCTTGAGGTCAGCCGGTTTGCCGGAGGTTGCCGGGCGCAGGCCGTGCTGGTCGAGTTGTTGGGCGATGGCGCTGCGCACGCGTTGTTCGGTGAGGTCGCTGCGGATGCGCGGATCGTCCGGCCGGTAGGTCATCGCCGGCTCCTGCCAGGTCCAGTCCTGATAGCGGCTGAAATCGCGGGTGGCGTCGAAGTCGTGGTCGATCTGCTGGCTTTGGCAGGCGGCCAGCACCAGCAGCATAGGAATCAAAAGAAGACGGGACAGCATGGTCAAACCTCCGAGGCCGGTGCCTCCTGTGTAATCAGTCTAGCCGCAGTGGATCAAGGCGTGGTCGAGCGCCACTGGGCGATTGCCTGGTTGGCTGCCGCCAGTGCCTGCGGCAGGTGCCTTGGGCTGTAGTCGTGCGGCCAATGCTGGATACGCGCGGCCAGGTAGTCCAGGTAGACATGGCCCAGGGCGTGGTACTCGCGGTATTCGTCGGCGCTGAGCTGGACCAGCAGCTCGAAGTCGACTGCCGATTGCGAGCAGCGCGCCAGCAGATACCAGCTTTCGTCGTCTTTGAGCAGGTACCAGGCTTGTTCGTTGAGTGCGGCAACGTGCAATGTGTTCATGGTGGCGGGAACCCCTTCAGTGCGTTGTCCATGGCCTGGCGCAGGGCGTCGGCGCGTTGTGACTGACTGCCGGCGCTCGGCGCTTCGGCGCTGCTGCTCCACACCGGCTGACCGTTGCGGGCATCGAAGAAGTCGAGGCGGACCACGGCGACTTCGCGTTCATAGGTGCGCACGATCGGCGCGCTGCCGTACATGCCGTAGCGATTGCCGTAGGGGCCGCGGTCGTAGTAGCCGCCGTAGTCATCCTGCATCTGGTACAGGCGGCGCTCCAGGCGCAGGTCGCTGCTGACCAGCAGATTGGCCTGGGCCGGCGTAGCGGCAGGGCGCAGGCCGCGCTGGTCCAGGGCGTTGCCCAGGGTTTCCGCGACCAGCGTGCTGTCGGCCCAGACCGTAGCGGGCGGCAATTGGCCGTTGCGCCAGGTCCAACTGCGGTAGATGGAGTAGTCGCGCGGCGCTGCCGGGTAGGCGCTGGCATCGAAATGCGTGGCGGCCTGGGCTGGGGCGGGCGGCATCGGGGCGGATTCGGCCACGTACGGGTTGGGGCTCTGGCAGGCGGCCAGCAGCAATGTCGCGGACAGAAGCAGCAGTGTTTTCATCACGAACTCCGTTAGCGGCCTTCGATTTGCAGGGCTTCGGTGCATCAGACCGGAACAAGCAGACGATCGGGATTATTTGCCGTCACTCCCGCGAAGGCGGGAGCCCGAATAAAAAGGCGCTTCTGGGTTCCCGCCTTCGCGGGAACGCCGGAATAACCAATGTCCGCTCCTGCCTCGATTCAGTCGTTTTCATCAAAAGCTCAACAAAGCCTACTGTGGCCTGCATATCCAGTGCAGATAACGACCCAGTCCGGCGAAGGCCGGGTGGCGCCGGTGCGCCAGCTCCATTTCCAGCAGGTCGCCGAGTTCGGCCTTGGCCTGGAAATCGGCGGGCATGAAGTCGTGGAACACCCGGATGCCGCTTTGGCTTTCGACCGTCCAGGCTGGCGCGAGTTGCGCCGCCAGTTCGCGAGGGTCGAGCGGGCGTTGCGGGGTCAGACTCTGGCCTTCGCCGGCGAAGCTGTCCTTGCGCAGTTTGCGGAAATGGCCCTTGAGCAGGTTGCGGTAGATCAACGCATCCTTGTTGTAGAAGGCCAGGGACAGGTGGCCGCCTGGTGTGGTCAGGTGATGCAGGAGCGGCAGGATCGCATGGGGCTCGGCCAGCCATTCCAGCACGGCGTGGCAGATGACCAGGTCGTAGGACTGATCGAGCCGTGCTGGCAGGTCTTGCCAGGGCGCCTGGATGAACTCGGCCTGCTGGCCGGCCTCGGCGAAACGCTGGCGGGCGCCGTCGAGCATCGGTGCGGCGGGCTCGGCCAGGGTCACCTGATGGCCGCGCTGGGCGAGCCACAAGGACATATGGCCCAGGCCCGCGCCGATATCCAGTACCCGTAGCGGGCGAGTGGGCAGCGCCTCTTCGAGGTCGGCCTGGAGCACGGCGAGACGGATAGCGCCCTTGGCGCCGCCGTAGATCTTTTCGGCGAAACGCACCGCCAGTTCGTCGAAATGGCGATCAGTCATGGGCGAAACGCCGTTCGCTGTCGGCCAGCTTGTCACGCACGGCCTGGTTCATGTCGATGCCCAGTTCGGCGCAGAGAAGCAGGAGGTAAAGAATGATGTCGCCGACTTCCTGGCCCGCATGGGCAAGTTTCTCGGCAGGCAGCTGGCGCGACTGGTCCTCGCTCAGCCATTGGAAAATTTCCACCAACTCGGCCATTTCCACGCTGGCGGCCATGGTCAGGTTCTTCGGGCTGTGGAATTGTCGCCAGTCGTTGCGATCACGAATGGCATGCAGGCGCTGGGTGAGTTCGTCGAGGTCCATGAAGCGGCTCCGTTGCAGAGGGCGAAGACTGCAATACGGAGCCGCAAGCTTCAAGCGGCAAGCTTGTTATGGGTAGCCGGTTTCGTTCGGATTCTGCTGCACTTCCAGCACGCGCCAGACCGATGAATAGACACTGGCCTGGGAGAAGATCACGCGGCCCTGGCCCTTGTACAGGTTGACCACGCGGGCGACGTCCTTGCCCTGGAAATTGAAGGGAATCCAGGCCTTGCCGGTCTGGTGGGCGAAGGTGCCGCTTGGCGCGCCGAGGATGGCGTTGACCTGATCCATGCTCATGCCGATGGCGACGTCACGGAAGCTGCCGGTCGGCTTGCCGGCCTGCGCTTGTTGGGCGGGGGCGCCATAGCCGGTCAGGGCCTGGGCAGGCGTGGGGGCATAGCTGGTGCTGGCGCCGCCCGTGCTATTGCCACCGGTGGCACGGTAGTGAGCGAGGTTGACGCTGCCCGGCACGAAGGTCGAACCGCCGGCGCTGAGGCTCTTGGCCGCCTTGCTGCAGTGGCGGGTCAGCTTGCGGTTGTCGGACTCGCCGACCTGGGTCAGCAGGTTCTTGTAGCGGCCGTTGCCGGATGCGGCCAATGCCTTGCACACCCAGGCGTAGGCGTCGGCTTCGGAGTTGCCGGCAGCGGTGCGGTAACGCTGGGCCAGCACTTCGGCGGCGACGTCCAGCACTTCCTGGTCGCGGTAGTTGGTGTGGAACATGCCCTGTGCGGCCTGGCTGACCGAGGCGGGGCCGCCTTGCACCAGTTGATCGATGTAGCGCTGGCCGATGGCGTCGGCGGCGCTGGCCTGGAATGAGGCGCAGGCGAGGGCGACGGTGATCGCGAAAGCGGATCCCTGTTTCATGCGGAAAATCCTTTATCTGGTTGGGCAGTGGCTCGGCCTTCTTGGCGGGACGAGGCTGTGCGCCACGATATAGCCAGCAGTGGTGAAGGCCAAGCCCTCGCGGCTGGAAACGTGACATGAAGCCGAGCGTCGGATCGCAAGCTTGATGAAAAGCACCGGCCATGGCGATAGGGCTAAGGCACTACCCCGATATAGCCGGTTGTCAGTCTTCGGCCGGCGTCTGCTGCTCGTCTCGCAGCAGCCTGGCCTTGCGCTCCACGCCCCAGCGATATCCGCCCAGGCTTGCGCCAGCAGAGACCACGCGGTGGCAAGGCACCAGCAGGCCGACGGGGTTGCTGGCGCAGGCGCGCGCAATGGCCCGTGGGTGGCTATCCAACTGTTCGGCCAGTTCGCCGTAGCGGCGCGTCTGGCCGCGAGGAATGGCGCGCAGGCTTTGCCAGACCCGTTGCTGGAATACGCTGCCGCGCAGGTCGAGCGGCAAGTGCGCGGCGCGGGCGGGCTCCTCGACCTGGGCCAGCACAACCGCCAACCAGTCGTGCAGGCCGGCTTGATCGCGTCGAAGCTCGGCGGCGGCGAAGCGTTGCTGCAGTTCCTCGATGAGCAGGCGTTGTTCATCGCCGAACAGCAGGGCGCATACACCATGGTCACTGGCTGCCAGCAACACATGCCCGAGGGGGCAAGGCGCGATGGCATAGCGCAGTGATTCGCCAGCGCCTTTCTGGCGGCGCTTCGCCGGGCTCAGGCTCCGGGGCTCTTTATACAAGGCGCTGGGGCTCGCATAGCCGGCATCCAGCGCGGCATCCAGCACCGAGGTCGATCGAGGCAAGCGACTTTCCAGGCGTTGGCGACGCTGGGCAGCGACCCAGCCCCTGGGTGTCGTGCCGGTGCGCAGTTTGAAGGCGCGTACCAGGTGCGAGGGCGACAGACCGATGCGTTCAGCCAGTCGCGCCAGGGTCAGGGCTGGGTTTTCCTCAAGCAGAGCGCAGGCTGCAACGACCAGTTCGTCGAGCTGACGTGCCGGGCTCTGGCCGTGGGGCGAACATCGTCGACAGGGGCGAAAACCAGCGGCCTCGGCGGCCTGGGCATCAGGATGAAAGCTGACGTTTGCACGCTCCGGCCGCCGTGCCGGGCAACTGGGACGGCAATAGATGCCTGTGCTGCGTACGGCAAAGACGAAGTGCTCATCGCAAGCGGCATCGCGTTCGCAGACGGCTTGCCAGCAGCGTTGTGCATCGAGCATGGCGGAGTCCTCGGTGGCTGTTGCAGCGGATTGTCCGCCGCGCCGAAAGGCCTGCCAATGCGGATCTGACTTTCAAACTGTGTCATCTGCACCCTGTGCCTATGGGCGCAGCACGCGGATTGCCGTATAACGCAACTTCACCTTTTTCACAGGACCCGACGTTCGCGCAATGAAGACCCCGAAACGCCTAGAACCCCTGCTGGAAGATGGTTTGATCGACGAAGTGGTGCGCCCGCTGATGAGTGGCAAGGAGGCCGCCGTATTCGTCGTGCGCTGCGGCACCGAACTGCGTTGCGCCAAGGTCTACAAGGAGGCGAACAAGCGCGGTTTTCGCCAGGCCTCCGAGTATCAGGAAGGGCGCAAGACCCGCAACAGCCGCGATGCTCGGGCCATGGCCAAGGGCAGCAAGCACGGCCGCAAGGAGCAGGAGGAGGCCTGGCAGAATGCCGAGGTGTCCGCGCTGTTCCGCCTGGCCAATGCCGGCGTGCGGGTCCCCAAGCCCTACGACTTTCTCGATGGCGTGCTGCTGATGGAGATGGTCGACGATGGCTTCGGCGATGCCGCGCCGCGCCTCAATGATGTCGACCTGCTGCCGGAGGATGCCCGCGAGTTCCATGCCTTCATGATTGGCGAGATCGTCAAGATGCTGTGCGCCGGCCTGGTGCATGGCGACCTGTCCGAGTTCAACGTGCTGCTCGGTCCCGACGGCCCGGTGATCATCGACCTGCCGCAAGCGGTGGACGCGGCGGCCAACAACCATGCCTTCGGCATGCTCGAGCGCGACGTGCGCAACATGGCCGAGTACTTCGGCCAGTTCGCTCCGGAGTTGCGCTACACCAAGTACGCCAAGGAAATGTGGGCGCTGTTCGAAGAGGGCAAGCTGACCCCGGAGAGCCCGCTTACCGGTGAGTTCGACGACCCCGAGGAAACCGCCGACGTCGATGCGGTGATGCGCGAAATCAAGGCGGCGCTGGCCGAGCAGGAGCGCTTGCAAGCCATGCGCAACGCCGAGGATGCGCCCCGCGATGAGCCACCGCCGCCGCCCTGGCAGCAGTGAGAGCCAGTGAATGGCTGCTATGAGGGAGCAGAAAATTTTCTGTGCTCCGTCATTCCCGCGAAGGCGGGAACCCAAAGATAAAGCTGCTTCTGGGCTCCCTCTTTCGCGAGTGTGACGGCAGATAATCTCGAGCGACCGCAGTTACCTCCAGTCAACCTTCAACGCGAAGCGACTGTCAGTCCCAGACCGGCGCGAAGTCTGCCGGGCTGACCACCCGGCGATTCTTCGGCAGGGCGGCGATGGCGTCGCGATCCTCATCATCCAGTCGCAGCTTCAGCGCGTCGAGATTGGCCTGCTGGTTCTCGCGCCCGGCCGCCTTGGGAATCGCCGCGACACCCTCCTGGCCGAGCAACCATTGCAGGGCGACCTGGGTCGGTAGCACGCCGTGTTTCCTGGCGATGCGCTGGATCACTTCGTTGGCTGCCGCTTCGCCACGGGCCAGCGGGGTGTAGGCGGTGAAGGCCAGGTCGTGCTGGCGGGCGTAGTCGAGCAGCGGCTGCTGGTCGAGTAGCACGTGGTACTCGACCTGGATCGCCGAGAGCGGTGCCTTGAGTATCTCGACCACCTCGCGCAGCAGTGCCAGGGGGAAGTTGGCCACGCCGATGGCGCGGGCCTTGCCCGATTGGTGCAGCTCCACCAGGGTGTCGATGCTGCGTTTGAGCGCATCGCCGCGCAGGTCGCCGTGCTTGCCTGGCCAGTGGATATGGAACAGGTCGACGTAGTCGCTTTGCAGGGCTTTCAGGCTGTTGTCCAGAGAGGCGCGCATGTCGGCGGGTTCCAGCTTGTCGTACCAGACCTTGGTGGTGACGTGGATCTGCTCGCGCGGCGTGGCGCTGTGCACCAGGGCTTTACCGACCGCCGCTTCGTTGTTGTAGCCGGCTGCGGTGTCGATGTGCCGATAGCCCAGCTCCAGGGCCTGGAGCACGGCTCGGGTGCATTCGTCGTCAAGCATCGGCCAGGTGCCAAGACCGAGTTTCGGCAGGTTCAGCCCGTTGGCGTTGCGGATGGTCTGCATGCTCAATCGTCTCCTTTCTCTTGGTGATTCTGTGCGTCGGCGATATGACGTGCGGCGATATAGCCGAAGGTCATGGCCGGACC
Organism: Pseudomonas sp. LRF_L74; assembly: GCF_965644255.1. NCBI lineage: Bacteria > Pseudomonadati > Pseudomonadota > Gammaproteobacteria > Pseudomonadales > Pseudomonadaceae > Pseudomonas > Pseudomonas sp. LRF_L74. The sequence continues at coordinate 424,034 of NZ_CBFFRH010000006.1, forward strand.
GAGGTTGATGCCGCCTGACGGGTAGAAGCCACCCATCACGCTGGCCATGTCGCTGCCGGCAGCATACAGGCCGGCGATGGGGTGGCCGGCTGCATCGAGCACCTGGGCGCTGCCATTGGTTTTCAGGCCGGCGAAGGTGCCGAAGCTGCCCGGCTGGACTTTGACGGCATAGAAGGGCCCGTGTTCGATCGGCGCGACGCAAGGGTTGGGGCCGGGGTGCCTGGGGTCACCGTTCTTGCGGTTGAAGGCGGTGCTGCCACGCCCGAACTGCGGGTCTTCGCCCTGGCGCGCATGCAGGTTGAATTCAGCCACGGAGGTGGCCAGGGCGACAGGCTCGATGCCACAGGCCAGGGCCAGTTGCTCGATGGTCGCGGCTCGCTTCAGGTAACCGCTGCGTACGTGGGGGCCGACGGGCAGCGGCGCAGGCCGCGCGTGGCCGAGGCCGTAGCGGCGCTGGAAACGGTGGTCGCAGATCAGCCAGGAACAGACTTCCTGGCCTTCCGGCACCTGTTCGATCATCGCCGCAACGTAGTCGTAGTAGCCGTGGGCTTCGTTGACGAAGCGCTTGCCGTTGGCCAGCACGCCGATGATGCCCGGCTTGCCGCGTTCGATGATGTGCGGGAAGTGGCCGATGCTGCCGTCGCGATGACGGACTTGCGATACCGGGGCCCAGGCGACGGGGGACTTCAGGTCCTCGGCGACCTTGCCACCGGCGGACTCGCCCAGGCGCAGGCCGTCGCCGTTGCAGGACAGCGGCGGCAGTGCCAGGTGCTCATGGCCGGTCGGCGTGCGCGGGAACATCGCCTTGCGCAGGGCGATGTCGTTGGCAAAGCCGCCAGCGGCCAGGACCACGGCTTTGGCTTTTACCTGCAGGCCGCTGTGCCGACCGCCGAGGACTGCGCCGCCTACCCGGCCATCCTCCAGCAACAGGCGTTCGACCGGCGCGTTCTCGCGCAAGTCGACGCCCAGGTCGGCCGCCGACCTGGCCAGTCGCGCCACCAGGGCCACGCCGTTGACCAGATGCATGGCACGACCGTAGCGGGCCAGGTGATAAAGGTGGGTGAGAAAACGTCGGGTCACGTGGGCGAAGGCACTGGCCGAGCGGGTCAGGTTCATGAAGGCGGCAAGGTCGGCGCCGGCCATGATCGGCATGCCCATGAAGGACGTCTCGCGCATGGTCTTGCGCAGGCGCGGCAATAAATCCTCGACCTGGCGGCCATCGTAGGGCGCGGCGATCACCTGGTGACCGCCGGTGGCGGCGCCGGGGCTGTCGCCATGCATGTCGGCAATGGCGTTGCCATCGGCGAATTGCAGGGCGGTGTTGCGTTCGAAGAAGTCGACCATGTCCGGGCACGACTGGAGAAAGGCATCGATCAGTTCCGCGTTGTAGCGCTCGCCCAACTCATGGCGCAGGTAGGTGCGTGGCTGCTCGATGTCTTCCTCGATACCGGCACGGCGGGCCAGCGGGTTGCGCGGCAGCCACATCCAGCCGCCGGACCAGGCGCTGGCGCCGCCGAAGGTCGCATCCTTTTCCGCGACGATTACTTTCAAACCGTGCCAGGCGGCGGTTACCGCTGCGGAAAGACCAGCGGCACCGGAGCCGACGACGAGGACATCACATTCGATTTGCTGCTGGGCGGAGGTCATGGCGTTACCTGGGTTGATCGGTAATTTAGTTATTCTGGAACTTGGTTCCATATTCTATTGCGATGATCCCGCCTCGCCAAGCGTCAGGGGCGCTGCCCAGGCCCGTGGGCTTGGGCAGCGCGGCGAGATAGGGCAGATGCCTGGGCAAAGGTGTGCGGGGCACGTGAAAAAGACCCGTCGCGAGGACGGGCCGAAGGCTTGGCTTGGAGCAGCCGAGAATGATGAGCCGAGCGCAGCGAGCGGCGCCCCGGCGGGTACCCGGGGCTTGCCGCCGGCGGCTGTGTTACAGGATCGACAACGGATAGCTGACGATCAGGCGGTTTTCGTCGAAGTCCAGGGTGTTCAGGCCATGGCCACGGCGCAGCGAGGAGTTGCGCCATTTCACCGACAGCGATTTCAGCGTGCCGTCCTGGATCACGTAGGCCAGTTCGGATTCGCGCGCCCATTCCTTGGCATCGCTGGAGGTGGTGGTGTTGATGTGGTCGCCGCTCATGTAACGGTTCATCAGGGTCAGGCCGGGGACGCCGACGCTGGCGAAGTTGAAGTCGTGGCGCAGTTGCCAGGAGCGCTCGCCGGCATTGTCGAAGCTGTTGGTGTAGCCGTCGTTGGCCAGGGTGCCGCCACTGGTGCCGTTGACGCGCATCCAGGCGCTGTCGCCGCTGACTTTCTGCAGGCCGACGTAGAAGGTGCTGCCGCCGTACTTGGCCGAGAGCATGGCCGACCAGGTCTTGTTGTCGAGGTCGCCGGCGCGGGCGCTGCCGTCTTCCTTGCCCTGGAAGTAACCGAGGTTGGCGCCCAGCACCCAGTCCCCGAGCGGCTGGCTGTGGACGAGGTTGAAATACTGCTGCTGGTAGATGTCCTGCAACTCGGCGTACCACACGCCGATCATGGTCTTCTTGTCGTTGAACGTGTATTCGCCAGCGCCGAAGTTGAAGCGGTCGGACGTCGCACCGGCGATACCGTTCATGGACATGTCTTCCATGCTTGCATCGTTGCGCGGGCTGTTCTGGCGGAACTGGCCGCCGTAGAGGGTCAGACCGTCGATTTCCTGGGAGGTGACCTGGCCGCCACGGAAGGTCTGTGGCAGGGAGCGGCCGTCATCGGAACGCAGGATCGGCAGCACCGGCATCCACTCGCCGACCTTCAGTTCGGTCTTGGATATCTTGGCCTTGACGGCGACCCCGAGGCGACCGAAATCGTCCGCCGGGCGGCCGTCGTCATGGCGCGGCAGCAACTGGGTGCCATAGGTGCCGCGACCGCCGTCGAGCTTGATCGACTCCATCGCCAGCACATCGAGGCCAAAGCCAACGAAGCCCTGGGTAAAGCCGGACTTGGCATCGAGGATGAAGCTCTGGGTCCACTCTTCGGACTGGTCCTGAGAGGTCGCGCTGCTGTTATTCAGGTAGTTGCGGTTCATGTAGAAGTTACGCAGGTTCAGGCTGACCTTGGCGTCTTCGACGAAGCCAGCCGCGCTGGCACCGGCTGGCAGCAGGGCGGCGCTGGCGATGGCGAATGCGAGGCTGGCCGGGACTAGGCGAAATGTGCTCATAGATGCTCTCGATGATGTTGTTTTTGTGGGCGAAGTGAATCAGCCTGCCGTGGTCACGGCCGGCTTGCGGTGGAATGCGGTCATTGCCTACGCAATCGGAGATGGCGTACGAGATGCGATGGAGACGTGCTGAGGGACGAAGTGGCTGCAACTGCGCGGGTGATAGTCGGCATCACAATGGACCTTCTTATATTTATTGGTTCATCAATGTGGCGGCAGGCGGCTGCTGGGCCTGTTGCCTTTGCGTGGTTCCGATGGTGCGAGCGGCGTCGTCGTGAAGCAATCGGTGCCCGTTGTTTTCGTTCGAATATCGCACATTAATTAACTGGTTAGAACATTGACATCATCCCGTCATCGAGTTTCATGTTGGCCGGGATTGTCTTTAGAATCCGGCACTTTTCTCATGGCAGCGCGGCTCGCGCCGAAACCATCAACAGATTCAGGAACCCAGCATGGCCGGCAGTCAGATCGAACGCGCCTTCAGCCTTCTCGAAAGCCTTACCCGTGAGCCTCAAGGGTTGCCGATGCAGACGCTCGCCGACGAGTTGCAGATTCCCAAGAGCGCCACGCACCGGATGCTCGCGGAGCTGATTCGCCTCGGCTACGTGCGGCAGAACCCGGACAACAGCCGCTATCAGCTGTCGACCAAGCTGGTGGCGCAGAGCTTTCGCTACCTGTCGTGCGCCGGCACGGATATCGTCCAGGCGATCATCGACCGGCTCGCCCAGGAAAGCGGCGAACTGGTGCGCCTGGGCGTGACCGAGGACGACCGCCTGACCTGGATCGCCAAGTCCCAGGGCGCGCGTTCGGGGCTGCGCTACGACCCGGACATGGGCCGCGACGCGCCGTTGTTCTACACCGCATCGGGGCACGCCTGGCTGGCCACGCTCTCTGATGAAGCCGCGCTGGCCCAGGTCCGTCGCCAGGGCATCGCCGATGCGGCAGGCTTCGGCCCCAACGCACCGACTTCCGAGGCCGGCCTGCTGGCGTTGCTCAGGCAGGCGCGGGGCCTGGGCTATGCCTGGGTCGAGGAAAGTTCGGCGGTCGGCACCTCGGCCTTGGCCGCCGTTGTGCGCAGCCCCCAGGATGGTCATTGCATCGGCGTGCTGAGCATCGCCGGGCCGACCGCGCGCCTGCCCCAGGCGCGCATGCATGAAGAACTGGCGCCGCTGTTGCTCAAGGGCGCGGAAGAATTGTCTGCCGCCAGTCAGGCTTCCGAACTGTTCGGCTGAGGATTCGTCAGGTCGTACCGACGGCAGTTCGGCGCATCGCTCAAATGCACGCTTGATTTGAAAGTGGAACTGAGTTCTAAAATATAAAAAGCTCGGTTGCAACGAACAAACACAAGAGGACTGCCATGAGCTCACCTATACGTATCGCCCTGATTGGCGCCGGCAGCATGGGCCGGCAACACCTCCAGCACCTGGCCAATGTGCAGGCGGCTTCGCTCTGCGCCATCGCCGATCCGGAACCACGGGTCGAGGCGCTGGCCAGAGAGTGGCGGGTGCCGTACTTCAATGATCATCGGCACATGCTCGAGCAGGCGCGCCCCGATGCGGTGATCGTCGCCAATCCGAATACCCTGCATGTGCCGACGGCCCTGGATTGCATTGCCGCGGGCATACCGCCGCTGCTGGAGAAGCCGGTCGGGGTGAATCTGGACGAGGTTCGCGAACTGGCGGCGGCGGCGCGTTCTGCCGGTGTGCCGGTGCTGGTTGGTCACCATCGGCGGCACAACCCGTTGATCGCCCGTGCCCGCGAGATCGTCGCCAGTGGTGCGTTGGGGCGTCTGACCACGGTTACGGCGCTGTGGCAGTTGCAGAAGCCCGACAGCTATTTCGACATCCTCTGGCGCCGCGAGCCGGGGGCCGGCATGTTGTTGACCAATCTCATCCATGACTTGGACCTGTTGCGCCACCTGTGCGGCGAGGTGCGCCAGGTACAGGCGTTCACCAGCAATGGCGTGCGCGGTTTCGGCAACGAGGACAGCGCGGCCATCCTGCTGCAATTCGACAGCGGCGCCCTCGGCACGCTGACGGCTTCCGATGGCGTTGCCGCGCCGTGGAGCTGGGAGCTGGACTCGGCAGAGAACCCGATCTACCCGCGCCAGGCCGACCAGCCTTGTTACCTGCTGGCTGGCACCCAGGGCGCCTTGAGCATTCCGCAGCTCAAGCGCTGGCACTACGCCGAGCCGGGCGCCGGCTGGCACCAGCCCCTGCGGCAGGTCGACGAAGCGTTCAGCGCCGACGAAGCGTTGCGTCTGCAACTGGAACATTTCGTCGCCGTGGTCCGCGACCAGGCGACACCGATCGTCGACGCTGCCGACGCCGGCCGTACCCTGGCGCTGATCGAAGCAATCCGCGACGCGGCGCAAAGCGGCCGTGCCTGTGCGCCAGCGGCAATCTGAATTCATTCCCCCTGAGACGGGCCTTGGCCCACGTGAGTCGATAGCATGAGCGAACAGATTTTTTCCCTGGCGGCGCTGACCGTCCTCGAGCTTTCCCCGCCGGAGATGGTCGAAGTGGCGGCGCGCGCCGGTTACAGCCATGTCGGGCTGCGCCTGGAGCCGGCCACCCCGGAAGAGCACCATTTCCCGCTGGTGGCCGATGCGGGTTTGCGCCGGGCGACCCTGGAGCGGCTGCGCGACACCGGGGTCAAGGTCTGCGACATCGAGATCCTGCGCCTGAAGCCGGAAACCCGCGTGGCGGATTTCGCCGCGATCCTCGAAGTGGGCGCGCAGTTCGGTGCCACTGAGTTGCTGGTCGCCGGCAATGACCCGGACGAAGCGCGGCTGATCGAGAACTTCGCCGCGTTGTGCGACCTGGCCAAGCCGTTCTCCATCCGCCCGCACCTGGAATTCATGCCCTGGACCGATGCGCGCAACCTCGAACAGGCCGTGCGTATCGTCGAGGCGGCCGGGCGTGACAATGGTTGCGTGCTGGTCGATGCCTTTCACTTCGACCGCTCGGGCTCCTCCCTCGCTGATCTGGCCAAGGTGCCGGCATCGCGCATGCATTACGTGCAGTTGTGCGACGTGGCCGGGCCGCGTCCCGACGACATGGCCGAAATCCTGCGCCAGGCGCGTAACGAACGACGCTTCCCCGGCGATGGTGACTGCGACCTGGTGGGCCTGCTGAGAACGCTGCCCGCCGGTATTCCCCTGAGCCTGGAGATTCCCACGCGGCAACTGCTGGAGCAGGGTGTGAGTGCGCTGGAGCGCGCACAGATGGCCTTGGACAAGGCGCGCGAGGTGCTCGCACGGCGCTGAAAGGTCGCGTTACGTCAGCTCTGGTTTGAGAGGTAGAACCGGGTTCTATATTCTCTCCATACCTATCGAGCGCATGTCGCCGGTCGCCGCCCGGGCGACCTGCGCACCAAGGACCACCATGAGCACCTCCACGTCGCTGTCTGGCGTCAACAAGCCACTGATGGGCATTGCGCTCGTCGTTTTTGCGACCTTCCTGTTTTCCAGCCACGATGCCTTGTCCAAGTACCTCTCGGGGATCTACCCGGTGGTGATGGTGGTGTGGGTGCGCTATGTGGTGCACACCGTGCTCATGGCTGGCATCTTCATGCCGCAGTCCGGCCTGCGTGTGCTGCGTACCAGGCGCCCGCTGTTGCAGGCCCTGCGCGCCATATGCCTGCTGGGCTGCAGCCTGTTCTTCACCACCGGCCTGCTGTTCATCCCGCTGGCCGAGGCCACGGCGGTGAACTTTCTCGCACCGCTGCTGGTGACCGCCCTGTCGGTGCCGCTGCTACGCGAGCAGGTCAGCCGCGGCCAGTGGATCGCGGTGCTGGTCGGGTTCTGTGGCGTGATCATCATCGTCCATCCGGGAGGCGAACTGTTCACCCCGGCGGTACTGTTGCCCTTGTGTTCGGCGATGTGCTTCGCCTTCTATCAACTGCTCACGCGCAAACTCAGCGAATACGACAGCCCGACCACCAGCAACTTTTTCACCGGCTTGTTCAATACCCTGGCGATGAGCTGCCTGGTGCCGTTCTTCTGGCAATTGCCCGAATGGCGGCACATGCCGATGATGCTGGCCCTCGGCGCCTGCGGCATGTTCGCCCACCTGATGCTGACCAAGGCGTTCCGCCATGCCGCGCCGGCGCTGCTGGCGCCTTTCGGTTATTGCCAGATCGTCTTCGCCGGCCTGCTGGGTTTCATCATCTTCGGCCATGTGCCCGAGACCAGCGCCAAGGTCGGTATCGCCATCATCTGCCTGAGCGGCCTGGCCGCGGCTTATCAGCAGCGGCGCAAGGGGTGACGTCTGTTGCCGGCGACCAACGAGAAAAGGCCCCGCAGGGCCTTTTCTCTTAGCGCATGACGATCAGTGGCTGGCGGCGCGAACGCTGTCCAGGCGGGCGGCGTCGTACTCGGCCTTGGCCAGCGGCTTGGCGTCCGGCTTGCCCAGGTCTTCCATCGGCACACGGTAGGTTTCCGGGGCGATGTAGGCGGCGAGGGCGCACAGGCAGGTGATGCCGAAGGCCAGGCCGCCGATGAGCAGCGGGATGTTGTCCGAGCCGGGCGGGGCGACCATGGCGAACAGCGCTGGCAGCATGGCGGTCAGCATGGTGCCGACGTTCTGGGCGATGGCCATGGCCGAAACGCGGTAGCGGGTCTGGAACAGCTCCGGGTAGAAGCTTGGGAACACCGCGTTGTAGCCCTGGTAGACCATGCCCCACATCAGCAGCGACATGACGAACGCCAGCGGTACGTTCTGGATGCTGATCGCATACAGGTAGCCGAATGACAGCAGGCCCGAGCCCAGCGCACCGGCGATCATGGTCGGACGACGACCGATCTTGTCGGACAGGTTGCCGACGAAGGGGATGACCAGCACGGCGACGATGTTGCCGACCACCGGAATCCACAGGTACACGCTCTTGTCGAAGCCGATGCCGTAGGCCGGTTGCACGGCATAGGCGGCGCCGAAGATGGTCGCGACCACGGGAACCACGTTCATCAGGGCCATGATCATGACCAGGAACATGTTCTTCCAGCTGCTGCTGAAGGCTTCCTTGATCGGCGACTTGGCGACTTTCTGCTTGCTCTCTTCGTTGACGAAGGCGGGGGTTTCATGGACTTCGCGACGGATGATGAAGCCGGCCAGCAGCACCAGGGCGCTCATCAGGAACGGGATGCGCCAGCCCCAGTCGTTGAACGCTTCGCTCGGCATGAAGTAGGCCAGCGGCAGGAATACCGCGGCGGCCATGACCTGGCCGGCCTGTACGCCTTGCAGGGTGAAGCTGGCGTAGAAGCCTCTTCGGCCGAACGGGGCGTGTTCGAGGATCATCGAGCTGGCGCCGGAGATTTCCCCGGCGACGGCGAAGCCCTGGATCAGGCGCAGGACGACCAGCAGGGCCGGAGCCAGCAGGCCGATGTCGTGGTAGGTGGGCAGCAGGCCGACGGCCATGGTCGAGATGCCCATCAGGAACATGCACAGCAGCAGGACCTGCTTGCGGCCGCGGGTGTCACCCCAGTGGCCGAGGAAGAACGCACCGATCGGACGGGCCAGGTAGCCGACGCCGTAGGTCGCGAGCGAGGCGACGATGGCCATCTTCGGGTCGCTGTTGGGGAAGAATATCTGCGGGAAGATCAACGCCGCCGCTTGGGCATAGATGAAAAAGTCGTAGTACTCCAGGGCGGAGCCTACCCAGCCGCTGGCAGTGGCTTTCTTGGCTTGTGAGCTTGATGTTTTAGCCATCATTGTCTCCGTTGTTGTTGTTAGAGCCCTGATCGAGTCGACGAAGCGAATTCGAGCAGCGGCGCTAGGCGACCGGCCGGGGCGGGCTCAGGTCAACCGCTATCGGGATGGATCGAGCGGAAGTCTCGGGTCAGGGAAAGACGCGCGAGCACGCGGCTGGCCGCTTGGCTGCCAGGAGGGGAGCGAATGGTATGCGGGTAATCAGGGTGCGGGAAGCGTGCATGACAGGAGTACTCTTTCTTGAAATTGTTATGTGATGAAGCCGGGTCGCCTGGGTGCCTTTGAGTGGAGGCGTGGAACACCGCAGTGGGGAACATGGTCGTTGAGAGAGCGAAATACCGTCAATTCGATAAACGGCCTTTTGTTCGATAACCGAACACAAAACTAACCAGTTCGTACACTTTAAATTGCCGCCTCGCGTGAGCGCACGAATAATCGCCGCAGCCCCTGTAATATCTGGCCTGCGCGGCGACGGACGGTAACTCCGGCACCCTCGTCTAAGCTCGTGGGGGCTACGTCATGCGGCCCTTCAGAGGCTGCCATTCACAAGGAGCAGAAGTATGCATCGCTCGATTGCCACCGTCTCCCTGAGCGGTACCCTGCCGGAAAAGCTCGAAGCTGTCGCCGCGGCCGGTTTCGACGGCGTGGAGATTTTCGAGAACGACCTCCTGTACTACGCGGGCAGCCCCCGCGAGATCCGCCAGATGTGTGCCGACCTCGGCATCGCCATCACCCTGTTCCAGCCGTTCCGGGATTTCGAAGGCTGCCGGCGCGACCGCTTGCAGAAGAACCTCGACCGGGCCGAGCGCAAGTTCGATCTCATGCAGGAGCTGGGCACCGACCTGGTGCTGGTCTGCAGCAACGTCGCCGCCGACTCCCTGGGCGACAGCGAAATCCTCGTCGATGACCTGCGCCAACTGGCCGAGCGGGCCGGCGCGCGTAACCTGCGCATCGGCTACGAAGCCCTGGCCTGGGGCCGTCACGTCAATAGTTGGCAACAGGTCTGGGACATCGTGCGCCAGGCCGACCATCCGGCTCTGGGCGTACTGCTCGACAGCTTCCATACCCTGTCGATCAAGGGCGACCCGAGCGGTATCGAGCAGATTCCGGGCGACAAGATCTTCTTCGTGCAGATGGCCGATGCGCCGATCCTGGCCATGGACGTGCTGGAATGGAGCCGCCATTTCCGCTGCTTCCCGGGCCAGGGCGAGTTCGACCTGCCGGGTTTCCTCGCGCCGATCCTCAAGAGTGGCTACAGCGGTCCGCTGTCCCTGGAAATCTTCAACGACGGCTTTCGCGCCGCGCCGCCACGGGCCAATGCCGCCGATGGCCTGCGCTCGCTGCTCTACCTCGAAGAAAAGACCCGCAAGTTGCTGGAGAAAGAACAGGCCACGGTGGCTCCCGACCTGCTGTTCAGCCCGCCGGCGGCCAGCCGCTACGACGGTGTCGAGTTTCTCGAATTCGCCGTCGACGAGGAGCAGGGCGCGCGCCTGACCGGCTGGCTGGAACGCCTGGGTTTCGCCCGCATCGGTACGCACCGCTCCAAGGCGGTCAGCCTGCTTGGCCAGGGCGACGTCAAGATCGTGCTCAACAGCGAGCCGTACTCCTTCGCCCACAGCTTTTTCGAGGCCCATGGGCCTTCGCTGTGCGCCACGGCGCTGCGCGTGCGTGACTGCAATGCCGCGCTCGAACGGGCGCGGGGCTTCAAGGGCCAGCCGTATCGCGGACTGGTCGGCCCCAACGAGCGGGAGATTCCTGCCGTGCGCGCGCCCGATGGCAGCCTGATCTACCTGGTCGAGCCAGCGGACGCGGGCCAGACCATCTATGACAGCGATTTCCGCCTGGACAGCCAGGCCCTGGCAACCGGCGGCCTGCAACGCATCGACCACATGGCCATGGCGCTGCCCGCCGAGAGCCTGGACAACTGGGTGCTGTTCTACAAGAGCCTGCTGGACTTCGAGGCCGACGACGAAGTGGTCCTGCCCGACCCTTATGGCCTGGTGAAGAGCCGGGCCATCCGCAGCCGCTGCAGCACCGTGCGCCTGCCATTGAACATCTCGGAAAACCGCAACACGGCGATTTCCCATGCGCTGTCCAGCTACCGGGGCTCGGGCGTGCACCACATCGCGTTCTCCTGCGAGGATATCTTCGCCGAGGTCAGTCGGGCCAAGGAAGCCGGGGTGCCGTTACTGGACATCCCGCTCAACTACTACGACGACCTGGCCGCGCGCTTCGATTTCGATGACGAGTTCCTCAGCGAACTGGCCTATTACAACGTGCTGTATGACCGTGACGCCCAGGGTGGCGAGCTGTTCCACGTCTACACCGAGCCGTTCGACGGGCGTTTCTTCTTCGAGATCCTGCAACGCAAGAATGGCTATGTCGGCTATGGCGCGGCCAACGTCGCCGTGCGCCTGGCGGCCATGGCCAAGGCACGGAGCGGCGCACCGCGCCAAGCCAAGTTGTAAGCACCTGACCGAGGGACCACGCGCATCGCCGCCGGTGCGCGTGGCTTTCTTCCGGCCAGCGTGTGGCCCCATAATCCGCTCGATACCACCGTGGTCGCGAGCCAACAATGACAAAAAATGCTGACGCCCTGCTTGCCGAGCCTGTCGAGGCCGCGCGCAAGGGGCGCAAGAACAATCCGGAAAAAACCCGCGAGGACATTCTGCAGGCGGCGGTCGCCGAGTTCGTCGACCAAGGGCTTTCGGGGGCGCGTGTCGATGCCATCGCCGAGCGCACCAAGACTTCCAAGCGCATGATCTATTACTACTTCGGCAGCAAGGAACAGCTCTACCAGGCGGTCCTGGAGAAGCTCTACGCGGCGATTCGCAATACCGAACATGGTTTGCCGCTGCACGAGCTGGAACCGCAGGAGGCGATTCGTCGGCTGGTGGAGTTCACCTTCGATTACCACGACCGCAACGTCGATTTCGTCCGCACCGTAAGTATCGAGAATATCCATTACGCCCAGTTCGTCTCCCAGTCCGAGTCGATTCGCTCGATGAGCGACCGCATCCGCGCCACCCTCGGCGAACTGCTGGAGCGCGGCGTGGCAACGGGGGTGTTCAAGGCCAACCTCGATCCGACCGACGTGCACCTGCTGATGAGCGCGTTCTGCTTCTATCGGGTTTCCAATCGGCATACCTTCGGCTCCATCTTCCAGATCGATCTGCAGGACGTCGAGGTCAAGCTGCGCCACAAGCAGATGATCTGCGAGGCGGTGCTGGGTTACCTGCGGCGCTGAGGGCGCTTGCTTCTTCGGCAAGCGCCAACCCCGCCAGATAACCGAAGGTCATGCCGGGGCCGAGGGTGATACCGCCGCTGGGGTAATGGCCTGCCATCACACTGTTCATGTCATTGCCCACGGCGAACAGTCCGGGGATTGCCGATTCGCTGGCATCCAGCACCCGCGCCTGCTCGTCGCAACGCAGGCCGGCGAAGGTGCCCAGGCTGCCCGGATGCAGCTTGACCGCGTAGAACGGCCCTCGCAGGGGGCGCAGCGAGGGGTTGGGAGCATGGCTGGCCTCGCCCTGGGCACGGTTGTAGGCCGAGGCGCCGCGCTGGAAATCCGGGTCCTCGCCCTGGGCGGCGAACTGGTTGAAGCGCTGCACTGTCTGGCGCAGGCCCTCGCGGTCTATGCCGCAACGTTCGGCCAGTTCTTCCAGGGTATTGGCCCTGACCAGGTAGCCCAGGCGTTGATAATGACGGTCGGCGAACGGCAGCGGCTTGGCCCAGCCGATGCCATAGCGTTGGCGCGCCTGGCGGTCAGCGATCAGCCAGGCTTCCACGGGCTTGCCCGCCGCCGTGCCGGCGTACAGGTCGTTCATGAAATCGTGGTAGCAGTCCGCCTCGTTGGTGAAGCGCCGGCCATCGTTGCGCACCGCGATGAAGCCAGGTTTGGCCCGGTCGATCAGGTGCGGAAAGTGACCGAGGCTGCCGTCGCGGCGCGGAACCAGGGACACCGGCGCCCATGCCGCCGCGCTGGCCAGGTCGGTGGCGACCTGACCGCCGCTGGCTTCTCCCAGGCTCAGGCCATCGCCGCTGTTTTCGGGGGGCGCGGCCGACCAATGCGCGGTGTGGGAAAACAGCCGGGCTTGTCGGTCTTGGTCGTGGGGAAAGCCGCCACAGGCCAGGACCACGCCGCGCCGAGTGAGAATCCGCGTTTCTTCGTCCGCACCCCCCAGGATCGCGCCACGCACCGCGCCATCCTCCATGACCAGCCTGCGCGCCGGGCTGCCGGTGCGCACCTCGACGTCCAGGTCGAGCGCACTGCGCAGCAGGCGCGCGACCAGGGCGTTGCCATTGACCAGGTGCAGGCCGCGCCCATGCAGCAGGCAGTCACGCCCATGGCGCAGCAGGCGCGAGGCGACATGCCAGGCTGATCTGGGCGAACGCCGGGAGTCGAAGAAGTGCCTGAGGTCCGCTCCGCCTGCGATGCCCATGCCGAACAGGCTGACGATATCCAGTGGCGGACGCAGTTTCTGCAGCCAGGGGCCTAGCTCTCGGCCATCGAAGGGCAGGGCGCACAGCGAGCGCCCGCCCCGCGCCGAGCCATCCGCATCGCGCATGTCCGGCATGTGCGTACCGGATTGAAATTGCACGCGGGTATGGCGCTGGAAGAAATCGACCATCTCCGGCGCGCGCTCCAGGTAGGCGCTCTGCAAGCAGTCCAGCTTGTCGCGATGCACCTGGCTGCGCAGATAGCGGGCCGGCGCATCGTCCTGCTCCAGTTGGCCGTCGGCGATCGCCAGGGGATTGCCGGGCACCCACAGCCAGCCGCCCGACCAGGCGCTGGTGCCACCCAACTGGACGTGCTTTTCCGCCACGATGACCTTGAGCCCGTGATGCGCGGCGGTGACCGCCGCGGCCAGGCCCGAGGCGCCGGAGCCGATGACCAGCACATCGCAATCGAGTTGACGCATGGGCAAGGTCATTTCAGCGGAGAGAAGCCGGTCGGACGCATGATCCGCGACTCCAGGGTCACCACCGCGTCGAGCTCCTTGTTCTGCTTGCCGAACGCGGCCCAGCGCGGGTCGGCCGCCATGCGCGCGCGACGCTCGGCACGGTCGTCGAGGCTTTCATAGGCCCAGATGTGCACCACTTGGTTGGCTTCGCCGAACTCGGTGGTGAAGAAACCGACCAGGTTGCCCAGGTGTTCGGTCTGCACCGCCAGGGCTTCGCGCTCGTACAACGCCAGCCAGTCGGCCAGGCGCGTGGGTTTGATCGTGTAGGTGCGCAGTTCGTAGTACATGTTCAACTCTCCGTTCAAGCAGTGGTGGTTCGTTCGATTCGCGCGGCGGCATGGCTGGCCGCCAGGTAGCCGAAAGTCAGGCCGGGGCCGATGGTGATGCCGGGACCGGGATAGGTGCCTTTCATCAGCGAGTTCATGTCATTGCCGGCCGCGTACAGGCCGGGAATCGGCTGGCCAGCGGCGTCCAGGACCTGGGCGCTGCCATTGGTGACCAGGCCACGGGCCGAGCCAAGGTCGCCGGTGTGGATGCGGATCGCATACCAGGGCGCCTGCAACAGCGGTGCGTTACAAGGGTTGGGCTTATGCTCGGGGTCGCCCATGTAGCGGTTGTAGCTGTTGCCACCCTTGCCGAAGTCCTGGTCCAGGCCCTGGCGGGCGTCGGCGTTGTAGCGTTCCAGGGTGCTCCGCAGGCGCTGTGGCTCGACCCCGATGGCGCTCGCCAGTTGCTCGGCGCTGTCGGCGCGGAACAGGTAGCCGGCTTCGACCAGGGCCGAGTTATCCACCGGTTTGGGACGGGCCAGGCCGAGGCCATAGGCGTTCATTGCCGTGGCGTCGCAGATCAGCCAGCAGTGCTCGAGGCCATTGGCGAACATGGTCTGCACGAAATGGTGGTAGGAATTGGATTCGTTGACGAAGCGCTCGCCTGCCGGGTTCACCGCGATGACCCCAGGCTTGGCGCGGTCGGTGACCAGATGGGGGAAGCGCTCGCGCTGACCGTCGCGGTGGCGCACTTCGGAAACCGGTGCCCAGAAGAAATTGGCCGCCAGGTTCTCCCCGAGCACCGCGCCAGCCTGCTGGCCCAGGCGCAGGCCCGCGCCAGTGTTCTCAGCGGGTGACATGGTCAGGTGTTCGCCTGGGGCCGGGCGGTTGGCCGCTGCCAGCGGGCCCGCGGCGAAGCCACCGCTGGCGCAGACCACGCCAGCCCTGGAGCGCACCTGATGAAGCTGGCCACGATAGAGGATGTTGGCGCCGACCACGGCGCCGTCCTCGATGATCAGCGACTCGGTCTCGGCGTCCAGCCATAGCTCGGTGCCCTTGGCGAAGGCGCTGGTGGCCAGGCGGGCGATCAGGGCGTTGCCGGTGGTCAGGCGGGTGCCGCGTGGATGGGAGAGACGATCTACGCCGTAGCGGGCCATCAGCTTCAGGCAATGCACGAAGGATTTGAGCGAGCGGCGGATGGAGAGGAAGTGCTGGATGTCCACGCGGTTGACCATCATGCCGCCGAACAACAGCATGCCGGGGGGCGGCATGCGCAGGTCCTTGAGTCGCTCACCGAGGCGGCGGCCATCGTACTCGACCATTTCCAGGGCGCGGCCGTAATCGGTCGCGCCGTCTTCGTCGGGGTAATAGTCGGGCGACAACGGGCGCAAGCCATATTTCAGCTCGGTATTCGCCTCGAGCCAGCGCAATGCCTGGTGGCCCTGTTCGATGTAGCTGTCCACCAGCTCGGCTTCGTAGCCGGGGCCGATGGTCTTTTGCAGGTAGCGCCGCATGGCGTCGGCGGAGTCCTCGACCCCGGCAGCCTTGGCCTGGTCGGTGCCATAGACCCATACCGCGCCACCGGAGATCGCCGAGGTGCCGCCGAAGGTCGAAGCTTTTTCCACCAGCAGTACCTTGAGTCCCTTGCAGGCTGCCGTGGTCGCGGCGGCGAAACCGGCGGCACCGCTGCCGAGGACGATCAGGTCATAACTGGATTGGGGCAACTGAGCCGCACTGTTCATTTCGACATTCCTCACAACTGCAGCGGGGTGACACCCATGAAGTGGCCGAGCGGCCCGGCTTCGGCCCTGGCCATCTGCGGCCCGGTCTGGATGCTGCAGCCACGTGCCTGGGCGAACGCCAGCAGCGGCGTGATCTCCGGCGAGGTGACCACGTCGGCGACATGGGCGCTGGCCGGCAGGCTGTCGAGCAGCGCCTGTGGCAGCGGCAGCTCGCCGGTCCCGCCCATGCCTATCGGCGTGGCATTGGCCAGCAGGTCGGTCTCCGCGAGGGTCTGCAAGTCGGTACTGAAGGTCACGGCAGGAAATGCGCTGGCCAAGGCGTCGAGCAATGCGCCAAGCCGCTGCGGGCTGACATCGCTGAGGGTCAGGTGAGTGACACCTTCCTGGCACAAGGTATAGGCGATGGCACTGCCGACGCCGCCGGCACCGATCACCACCGCACGTTTGCCGGCCGCCTCGAAGCCATTCTGCCGCGCCGCGCCGATGAAGCCGTCGCCATCGACGTGATCGCCGATCAGGCGGCCATCCGCTTCGCGGCGAATCACGTTGACCGCGCCGAGCAACCTGGCCCGTGGGCTGAGTTCATCGATGCGGCTGGCGAACGCTTGCTTGTGCGGCACGGTCACCACCACGCCGCGTATGTTCTGCCAGCCGCGCAGGGCGAGGACGAAGGCGTCCAGCGCATCGGCGCGCAGGTCGATGGGCAGCATGGCCAGGTCCTTGCCCTGGGCGGCGAACCAGGCGTTGAAATTGTCCGGCGATTTCACTTGGACGATGGGCGAACCGACGATAGCGACCAGCTCGGTGGAACCACGAATCATGGAGAGCTCCAGGGGACATTGTTGTTTGCCCACAAGCCTGGACCGCGAGACGGGGATCGCCAAGGGTTGAGTCCGTCGTTCAGGTTGTTAATCGCAACGGCGATGCGATAATCGCATCATTCGTCCGAATCCATGGAGCGACCATGAGTACGATCCATCCCCGTGACCTGATTGCCGGCCTGCAGAAAGGCTTGGCCCTGATCCAGCTGTTCAGCGTCGACCACCCGAAGCTGAGCGTGCCTGAGGCGGCAAAACTGTCGGGAATGACCAGCAGCGCGGTACGGCGTTTTCTGCTGACCCTGGTGCATGAAGGGTTCGCCGAGTCGGACGGTCGCCACTACTGGCTGACGCCCAAGGCGTTGCGCATTGGCCAGGCCTATGTCGACTCGGCGCAGTTGCCGCGCATGCTGCGGCCAGTGGTGGAGCAGGTGGCGCGCACGACCCAGGAGCACGTATCGGTGGGGACGCGCGATGGCGACGAGATCGTGCATATCGTGCGCAGTCGCTACAGCCATATCGCCTCGCTGTCGATCCGGCCTGGATCGCGCGTACCGATGTACTGCACGGGGAGCGGACGACTCTGGCTGGCCGCCATGGAGGCGGCGGAGCTCGACGCCTATTTCGCCCGTATCGAACTGGTGGCCCGTACGCCGCATACCTGTACCGACGTCGAGCGCTTGCGTGAGGAACTGCGGCAGATCGCCCGGCAGGGCTATGCCGAGCTGGATCAGGAATATGAAGTGGGCATGCGCGTGCTGGGCGTGCCTTTGCTGGACCGTCACGGCCGCCTACGCTCGACCCTGGCGATCACCACCCATGCCTCGCGCATCACCCTGGAGGAAATGCGCCAGCGCTATCTACTGCCGCTGTACGAGGCGCAGGCGCTGCTCAAGCCGATATTGGAGTAGGCAGCCGCCCGTCTCGTAGCTTGCGGCTTCCGGGCCCGAGCTCTTTAGCCGTTCATGCTCTGGAAATGCGCCTGCATGCGCTCGGCATCGGCGCGCACGCCGCTGAACAGTTCGAAGGCCTTGACCGCCTGGAACACCGCCATGTTGCCGCCATCGAGGGTACGGCAGCCGATGGCGCGAGCGGCCTTGAGCAGCTCGGTTTGCAGCGGGAAATAAATGATCTCGGCAACCCATAGCTCCTTGCGCAGCAGTTCGACCGGCAGTGGCGTGCCAGGCAGCTTGGCCATGCCGACGGGGGTGGTGTTGACCAGGCCGTCGGCCACGGCCATCGCCGCTGGCAGGTCCAGGCCAACCACTGCGCGGCCTTGGCCGAAGTGGACGTTGAGGTTATCCACCAGGCCTTGAGAGCGGCTCGGATCGACTTCGAAGATGGTCAGTTGCTCGACGCCTTCGCTGAGCAGGGCATGGGCCACTGCGGCACCCGCGCCGCCCGCGCCCATCTGCACCACGCGTTGGCGCCTGGTGTCGCTCAGGCCACGACGAAAGCCCTCGGCGAAACCCAGGCAGTCGGTGTTGTGGCCGACGCGCTTGCCGTCTTTCCACACCACGGTGTTGACCGCCCCGATACCGCGCGCCTCATCCGACAGTTCGTCGAGCAGCGGAATGATCGCCTGCTTGCATGGGAAGGTGATGTTCAGGCCGGTGAAGCTCATGCGCTCGGCGCTTTCCAGCAGGTTCGGCAGGGCGCCGATGTCGAGCTTGAGGGCATCGAGGTCGATCAGGCGGTAAAGGTAGCGCAAGCCCTGGGCATCGCCTTCGCGCTCGTGCATGGCGGGGGTGCGCGAGGCCTGGATGCCGGAACCGATGAGGCCGGCGAGGACACTGTTGTTGCTGTTGTTCTGGGACATGATGATCAGGCTTCGAGCAGGTGGGCGAAATGGTCGATGGCGACGCGATAACCGTTGATCCCGAGACCACAGATGACACCGACGGCGACCCCCGAGACGTAGGAGTGATGACGGAACGCTTCGCGCTTGTGCACGTTGGAGATGTGCACCTCCAGGGTCGGGACCTCGGCGGCGGCGAGGGCGTCGCGGATGGCCACGGACGTGTGGGTCCAGGCCCCGGGATTGATCACGATGCCGGCGCAGCGGCCACGGGCCTGGTGGATCCAGTCGATCAACTGGCCTTCATGGTTGGTCTGCTGGAACTCGATCTGCAGGCCATGGGCTTCGCCCGTATGCCGACAGAGCTGGGCAACGTCGGCGAGCGTTTCATGACCGTAGGTGGCAGGCTCGCGGGTACCGAGCATGTTGAGGTTGGGACCGTTGAGCACGAGGACGATATGAGTCAATTCGGGTTGACCTCCATTGTTCTTTTTGAGGGTGGTCGTTCGCTTCGGGAAAATGTACCAAACGGTTAATTTGGTCAATCGGCGGCATTCCTCGCTATCGCTGCCAAGGCGCTGCGCCGCGGGCTTCTTTTCCAGGCAGAGCCAGTCAGGACGCCAGTTGCATGGCTCGCCGGAGGCCCTTGCCTGGCTTGAAACGATGGGCGATTACCGCACGCTTTGTCGGCCAATCTATTTTGCTTTGCCAGGGAACCATCGCCGGCGGCGTCGTTCCGAGGTCGTATGGAATTTCAGCAAGGACAACGACATGTCGTCAGCCACCGCCCCTTTGCCCCTGGTCGAGCCGCAGCAGTTGCTGTTCGAGAGCGATGGGCGCACACCCAATAATCGCCATCCGGTGCTGCTCTACAAGGCCGTCCTGCACGAGGCGGGGGACAAGGCCGCGCTCTGCGAACGGCTGTTCGCGGCGCATCACTGGTCGTCGTTGTGGCAGGCGGGCATCTTCAATTACCAGCACTACCATCCCAACGCCCATGAAGCACTGGGCGTGGTGCGTGGCAGCGGCAAGGTCCTGCTCGGTGGCGTCAAGGGACGCAGCGTGGAGCTGCAGGCCGGGGATGTCCTGATCCTGCCGGCTGGCGTGGGTCATTGCCGTACCGAGGCGAGTGCCGATTTCCTGGTCATCGGTGCCTATCCCCGAGGTCAGGAAGACTATGAAATCGAACGCCCCTCGGTGTTCAACCACGAGGGCGCCGAAAAACGCATCGCCCGCGTCGAGCTGCCGCTCGCCGATCCGCTGTTCGGCGAGGAAGGCCCGCTGCGCACGCTGTGGCTGCCGGCGGAAAAGAAACGGAGCGAACATGCCAGTGTTTGAAACCCGCCAACCCGAGCGCGAGCAGGTCGATGCACTGGATGGCCCGACGTTGATCGTGTTCGGCACCGACTGGTGCGGATACTGCCAGGCTGCGCAACCGTTGATCGACAGGGCGCTCGCCCGTCATCCGCGGGTTCGCGCGCTGATGGTCGAAGATGGCAGCGGCCGCGTGCCGGGGCGTTCGTTCCGGGTCAAGCTGTGGCCAACGCTGATCTTCATGCGTGACGGCGAGGAACGCGCCCGGCTGGTACGGCCGGGCGATGAGGCTTCAATTGAAGAGGCGATGCGTGTCGTGCAGGCTTGAAGGCAGCCGGCAGCGTTTCGAGGCGCCTTTACAAGCTCAGTCGCATCGATAGATCCACCGCCTTGATGTCCTTGGTCAGGCTGCCGATGGAGACGTAGTCGACACCTGTCTCGGCGATGTCGCGCAGCGTCGTTTCATTGATTCCGCCCGAGGCCTCCAGCCTGGCGCGGCCGGCCGAGAGAGTGACCGCCGTGCGCATGTCGTCCAGGCTCAACTCGTCGAGCATGATGATGTCCGCACCGGCATCCAGGGCTTGGCGCAGCTCATCCAGGCTTTCCACTTCGATCTCCACAGGCTTGCCCGGCGCGATGCCGTGCGCCGCGCTGATCGCCTCGGCGATGCCACCACAGGCGGCGATATGGTTTTCCTTGATCAGGAAGGCATCGAACAGGCCGATGCGGTGGTTGTGGCAGCCGCCGCAGGTGACGGCGTATTTCTGTGCCAGGCGCAGGCCAGGCAGGGTCTTGCGGGTATCGAGCAGCTTGACCCCGGTGCCCTGCACCAGATCGGCGTAGTAGCGGCAGCGGGTGGCCACGGCCGACAGGCTCTGCAGGAAGTTCAGGGCGCTGCGCTCACCGCTGAGCAGGGCGCGGGCCGGGCCTTGCAGATGGAACAGGGCCTGGTTGGGTTGCACCCGCTCGCCGTCGGCGACCTGCCAATGTACCGCCACGCGCGGGTCGAGCTGGCGAAACACCTCGTCGACCCAGGCGGTGCCGGCGATGGTAGCGGCTTCGCGGGTGATGATCGTGGCGTGGGCCAGGCGCTCGGCGGGAATCAGTTGGGCGGTGATGTCGCCGCTGCCGATGTCTTCGCGCAGGGCACGGCGGACATTGGCGTGGATCTCGGCATCGAGTTCGGCGAGAGACAGGTTGGGCATGGCGGCCTCCGGATACGGGTGGTGCATTATAGGGAGGCTGGCGACGGAGTGGGATGCTTCGCATGGTGCAGGGCGAATTGCCATCAATCTGCCGTGAAAACCTGAAAACACGGGCTATATCAGGCCGTGTGAAAACGTAGCGAGCGACGGTCAGGCAAGGCAAAAACCGGCGAAAAAGCGCAGTTTACGCGTTGTAAATGAGCATTTTGAGCCGGTTTTTAACGCCGCATGACCGAGCGCAGTAGTTTTCACACAACCTGATATGGGGTTATCCGCCAGACGGAGCGATGCATCTGTTGAAAGTTGCGGGTGTTGGGGATAGAAAGTCTGAAATGGCTATCAAAGAACGGTCGATAATGGCCGCGTGCGACTCATCTGTGACCTGGATCATGTATGTGTCACGTGTAACTTGGTGATCATCGCCTCATCCCTATAATGAGAGTGGATAATTAGCTTGGCGCCATGCTTTTGACGGAACCGAAAAGCGCTCAATGATTATGTGCAGGTGTCCCGCTCTAGACAGAGGACGCTATGCGGGAGATTCGTGATGCAGAACGACGCGAAAGTGGTGCGTCTCAGTACGGTCGCCACCCAGCAATCGCCAAACTCGCCGGCAGGAAGACTCCCCGTGGCGCTGATCCAGTTGCGCGACAAGGCTGCCCAGCAGCTCAAGCAAGCCTTGCAGGCGCTGTTCGACAACGCCGACGACACGCTTTTCGAGATGGCCGACAGGGCGACCAGCAACGCCGAGCAGAACGCTTTCTTCGAGGCGATGCGCGAACTGCGCCTGAAGCGGCGGACCATCGAACGTACCTTCCTGCAGAACGTCTTCGAGAGTTTCGCTACCCTCAACCAGTATCAGATCGGTGCGCCGCAACTGGATGTGGCCACTGCCGAGAGCCTGTCACTGGTCAATAATGACGACCTGGAAGAGAACGTGGCGCTCGATGCCATGGTCGCCCGGGTGATGAGCCGTGATGCCATGGCCATCGGTCACCTGACCACGCGCCTGAATGCGATGATTACCCAGAAGCTCGATGACAAGAGCAACCCGCTCGGGCCGCGCTGCCTGTGCGAACAGTTCGTCGAGTCGGCCAGCTGCCTGAGCGTGGAAATCCGCGTCAGGCTGATCATTCTCAAGCTGTTCGAGAAGTACGTCCTCAGCGATATCGACCAGTTGTTCTCCATGGCCAACGAACACCTGATCGAGGCCGGCGTGTTGCCGGAACTCAAGTCCACGCCAGCGCGTCGTCGCACTGCGCCTGGCGAGCGTCCTGCGCGTGAGCCGGCCGCCGAAGGCCACGGCGGCAGTTCGGCTGGCTATGCCGAACAGGACTTCAAGGAAGTGTTCGGCGTGCTGCAGGACCTGCTGGCCGAGGTTCGTGGCAATGCCCTGTTGCCACGCCGCGAACTGCCTGTGGATGCGCTGCCGATCTCCAGTAATGACCTGATGCGCCTGCTTTCCCACATGCAGCAGCGCCTGCCGGCGCCAAGTGGACGCGAGAGTGACTTCGACCTGCGTGACCAATTGCAGAACCTGCTCAGTCGCGCGAGCGCCAAGAGCGGTCGTGCCCGTGTGGTCGGCGAGGTCGATGAGGATGTCATCAACCTGGTGTCGATGCTCTTCGAGTTCATCCTCGATGACCGCACCTTGCCGGATTCGCTCAAGGCCCTGATCGGGCGCCTGCAGATTCCCATGCTCAAGGTCGCGGTCCTGGACAAGACCTTCTTCAGCCGTGGCAGCCACCCGGCGCGACGCCTGCTCAACGAGATCGCCTCGGCAGCGCTTGGCTGGAATAATCAGGGCGACGAGCAACGCGACCAACTGTTCCAGCACATCGAGCAGGTGGTGCAGCGCCTGCTCAACGATTTCACTGACGACACATCGGTTTTCTCCGACCTGCTCGCCGAATTCCTGGCCTTTACCGGTGACGAACGTCGTCGCAGTGAGTTGCTCGAACAGCGTACACGCGACGCCGAAGAGGGCCGTGCCAAGGCCGAGCTGGCGCGCCTCGAAGTGGAACATGCGCTCAACCAGCGCATGCTCGGCAAGATTCTGCCCGAAGTGGTTGTGCGCCTGTTACAGGAGGGGTGGAGCAAGGTCATGCAACTGGCTTGCCTCAAGTTCGGCGCGGGCTCGCCCGAATGGGAGGCCAACCTGTCGGTAATGGATGACCTGATCTGGAGTGTCGAGCCTCACGAGGATGCGGAAGATCGCCTGCGTCTGCTGGAGCTGGTGCCCAACCTGCTCAAGGCGCTGCGGGAGGGATTGGCGGGCGCCGCTGTGGACCCGTTCGTCACCAGCGAGTTCTTCAGCCAGCTCGAGTCCGTCCACGTCCAGGCTTTCCAGCGCTTCAAGCGCGTCACGCCTGAGCCCCAGGGCGACACCCCGCTGGTTGATCCGCTCAACGAGCATGGCACTGTCGCGGCCGTCGATGACAGTGACACGTTGCTGGATATGCCGGCGATGATCGAGGTGGTCGAGGAAATCGTGCTGTCGGCACCGGGCGAGAAGCGCGAGCATGAGGCGGAGGTGGCGTTGCCCCATGATGATGGCGCCCTGCAACAGGTCGACAGCCTGCGCGTCGGCAGTTGGGTCGAGATCGCCGAGGATGAGGAGCACAAGTTGCGTTGCAAGCTGGCGGCAATCATCAAGCCGACCAGCAAGTACATCTTCGTCAATCGCACCGGCATGAAGGTGCTGGAAAAAACGCGTATGGGCCTGGCCGTGGAGTTCCGTCGCGGTTCCATTCGCCTGCTCGACGATGCGTTGTTGTTCGACCGCGCGCTGGAGTCGGTGATAAGCAATCTGCGGCGGCTCAAGGAAGCCTGAGCAGCTGTTGCGAATCTGACGCCCGGCCAATGCCGGGCGTCGTCGTTTCAGGGGCGTCGCATGCCTGCTAGAGTGACGCCCGGCGCCTGGCGCGTGAACATGGCGCGGTGTTGAACTGGAGTTCGAATGATTCTTAACGCGGAAACCGGCTGGTTCGACGGTGTGCGGCACTGCCCATCGCCGAACTTCAACGCCCGTCCTGACGGCGAGGTGTCATTGCTGGTCATTCACAACATCAGCCTGCCGCCAGGCTGCTTCGGTACGGGCAAGGTGCAGGCGTTCTTCCAGAACCGCCTGCCCATCGATGAGCATCCCTACTTCGCGGGCATTGCCCATCTGCACGTGTCCGCGCATTTTCTGATCGAGCGCGATGGCGTGGTCACCCAGTTCGTATCCTGTAATGCGCGCGCCTGGCATGCGGGGGTATCGAGTTTTGCCGGGCGCGAGAACTGCAACGATTTTTCCCTGGGCATCGAGCTGGAGGGCACCGACGAACTGCCCTTCAGCGATGCGCAATACCAGGCGTTGAAACGCTTGAACCAGGCGTTGATGGCGGCTTATCCCGACCTGGATGCCACTCGGATTCGTGGCCACAGTGATATCGCGCCAGGGCGCAAGACCGACCCCGGTCCCTGTTTCGACTGGGCGCGCCTGCATGAGGACCTGCTTGATAAGGAGAACGATAAATGAATTTTCTGGTGCTGCTGCTGGTGATCTGGGCAGAAAAGTTTTCTGCCTGGCGGCGTCGTATCCAGTGTGATGGCTTCTGGCTTGGGCAACTGGCGCGTATCGAGTCGCGCAGTCCTGGCTCACCCTGGCTGGCACTGGCCTGGCTGGTGCTCCTGCCGGGGCTGGGCCTGGCCGTGTTGCTGGCGCTGGTCGAGCCGCTGGCCTATGGCTGGCTGGCCCTGCCGATCCACCTGCTGGTACTGATCTACAGCCTGGGGCGCGGCGATGTGCTGGCGGCGCTGGGCCCGTTCCGCGATGCCTGGCGCCGGGGCGACGAACAGGCGGCGATGCATGTGGCCGAGCGTGATCTGGGAGTGGTCGCGGGTGAGGAAGGCGAATTGCTGGCCCAGGTCCAGGCGTATCAGCTATGGCAGGCCTACCAGGGCTTTTTCGCGGTGATCTTCTGGTACGCGCTGCTTGGTCCGTTGCTGGCGCTGGTCTATCGCCTGCTGGCGCTGGTCGCCGAGAACTCGACCCAGGCCGCGCTCGTCGAGCGTGCCGTTCAACTGCGCCATGCTCTCGATTGGCTGCCGGTGCGCGTTCTGGCTGCCAGTTTCGCCGTGGTGGGTAATTTCGCGGCGGTAAGTCGTGCGGTGCTGCACGAGTTGCTCAACTGGGATGTGCCGGCCAGCACGCTGTTGCTGCACGCGGGCCTTGCCGCCGGCGAGGCGACCGAACCGGCAGCGGGAGAAGAGGGCCTGGCCGGTCTCGACCGGCTCTGGCAACTGCTGGTGCGTGCCGCGGTGCTCTGGTATGCCTTGTTGGCGATCTGGATTCTGCTGCTGTAGGGCGAGGTATTCGTTCACGGGGCAGGGTCAAGGAAAGGGCGTGGAGCCGCCTGCCATCAGTTCCAGCCGAACACCTCCCGCGCATTGCGCGTGCTGGTTTCGGCCAGGACTTCGGGCGTGACGTTCATCCAGTGGGCGAGGCTGGCGCAAATATCGGCCAGGAACGCCGGGCTGTTGCGCTGATACGGGTGCATGGCCGGCGCCATGTCGGGCGCATCCGTTTCCAGCACCACCGAATCCAACGGCAGGCGCGGCAACACCTTGTGCAGGCGCTTGGCCTGGGGCCAGGTCGGCGCGCCGCCAAGGCCCAGGCGGAAACCGAGCCTGATGTATTCGCGGGCCTCCTCGTAGCTGCCGGCGAACGCGTGGATGATGCCGGCGCGGCGCGGTTTCAGGCGCTTGAGGGTGGCGATGGTGGCGGCATGGGCACGGCGAACGTGGAGCAATACCGGCAGCTCGAATTCGTCAGCCAGGCGCAACTGGGCTTCGAACAGGTCCTGCTGGCGCTGTGGGTCGAGCCCTTCGACGAAGTAGTCCAGGCCGAACTCGCCGACCGCGCACAGGCGCGGATGGCCCGACAACCGTTGCAGCCAGGCGCGCAGTTCATGCAGGTGTTCGGCGTGGTGCCGATCGAGATAGACCGGGTGCAGGCCGAAGGCGGCATACAGGCCATCATGCCGCAATGTCAGGTCCCACAGGCGTTGCCAGTTGTCCCGGTAGACACCGAGCACCACCATGCGCTCGACGCCGAGGGCATTGGCTTGGGCGAGTACCCCGGCACGGTCGGCGTCGAAGTCGGGAAAGTCGAGATGGGTGTGGGTGTCGATGAGCTTCATGCTGCAAGGATCGGCGATTCGCTGGCTGTTTGCCAATCAGTGGGAGTCATTCAGCCGCTGCGCCAGTCGAACGAATCAGACGTAACGAGGAGCTGGTGCATGACACGCGTTCGCAAGATTCTGGGATGGACTTTCGCCGGCCTGCTGTTGCTGGTGGCGGCGCTGATGCTGTTCCTGGCGCTGTTCGATTGGAATCTGCTCAAGCCGACAATCAACCAGAAGGTCTCCGAGGCGCTCAACCGTCCGTTCGCCATCAATGGCGACCTGGCCGTGCACTGGCAGCGTGAAGAGGGCGAAGGCGGCTGGCGCGCCTGGGTGCCGTGGCCCCATGTGTCGGCGGAAAAGCTGGTGCTGGGCAACCCTGAGTGGGCCAAGGGCGACAGCTTCGTCAGCCTGGACAAGGTCGTGCTGCGCCTGTCGCCAGTGCCATTGCTGTGGAAAACCGTCAGCATCCCGCGCATCGACCTGACCGCGCCGAATGCCGACCTGCAGCGCCTGGCGGACGGGCGCGCGAATTGGACCTTCGATCTTGGCTCCCAGGCAGCCGAAGAAGACAAAGAGCCATCGTCCTGGACCCTGGACATCGGCACCATCGGTTTCGACAAGGGCGTGGTCAAGTACGACGACACGATCACCAAGGCCACGGTGCGGGTCGATGTCGAGCCATTGGGCAAGCCGATCCCGTTCAGCGAGATCGTCGGCAAACAGGCGGCCGACAAGGCGGTCAAGGACAATGTGGCACCCCAGGACTACGCCTTCGCCTGGCAGGCCAAGGGCCAATACCAGGGCCTGCCGGTTTCGGGCAGCGGCAAGGTTGGCGGTTTGCTGGCGCTGAAGGACGCGGCGCTGCCATTCCCGGTACAGGCCGATGTCAGTGCGGGGCGTACGCGGGTGCAGGTCGCCGGTACATTGACCGACCCGCAGCACCTCGGCGCCCTCGACCTGCGCTTGCGCATCGCTGGTTCCAGCCTGGGCAATCTCTATCCGCTGACCGGCGTGACCCTGCCGGATACGCCGGCGTACTCCACCGACGGCCGCCTGCGCGCCAACCTGCGCGATGCCGATGGCGCCAGCTTTCGCTATGAAGGTTTCAATGGCCGGATCGGCGACAGCGACATCCACGGCGAGCTGACCTTCGTCGCCCGTAAGCCACGACCCAAGCTGTCCGGACAACTGGTTTCCAACCAACTGCTGTTCAAGGACCTGGCAGCGCTGATCGGTGCTGACTCCAATGCCGAGAAGAAGGCGCGCGGGGCGGCCTCCAACCAACCCGCCGACAAGGTGCTGCCGGTCGAGCAGTTCCGCACCGACCGCTGGCGCGCCATGGATGCCGATGTGCGCTTCACCGGCAAGCGCATCGTCCACAGCGACAAGCTGCCGATCAGCGACCTCGACACCCACCTGGTGCTCAACGACGGTCAACTCAGCCTGGAACCGCTGCGCTTCGGCGTGGCGGGCGGCACCCTGGATTCCACCATCCGTCTCAATGGCGGGGTGACGCCGCTGCAAGGGCAGGCGCAGCTCAAGGCTCGTCATTTCAAGCTCAAGCAACTGTTCCCCAGCTTCGCGCCGATGCAGACCAGCTTCGGTGAGTTGAACGGCGACGCCGATATCCGTGGCTCCGGCAACTCGGTGGCGGCCTTGCTCGGCGGTGCCAACGGCCAGGTGAAGATGCTGATCAACGATGGCGCGGTCAGCCGCGACCTGATGGAAATCGCCGGGCTCAACGTCGGTAACTACGTGGTCGGCAAACTGTTCGGTGACAAGGATGTGCAGATCAACTGCGCGGCCGCCGACCTGGGCATCAAGGAGGGTCTGTTGAGCACGCGGCTGTTCGTGGTCGATACCGAGAACGCGGTGATCAAGGTCGACGGCACGGCCAATTTCGCCAAGGAAACGCTGAACATGGACATCGTGCCGACCTCCAAGGGCTTCCGTATCATTTCCCTGCGTTCGCCGCTGTACGTCGAAGGCACCTTCAAGAACCCCAAGCCGGGTGTGCGGGCGACTCCACTGGTGTTGCGTGGCGTAGGCCTGGTGGCGCTGGGCGTAGCGGTGGCACCAGCGGCCGGGCTGCTGGCACTGGTGGCGCCGAGTGGTGGGGACGAGAACCAGTGCGGGGTGTTGTTGCAGCAGGTGAGAGGCGTGAAGCCATAGGTCTCAGGCATACCGCCTGAGACCCCGCGAGATCGTGAACAGGCTCTTGCTCTGGGCTATCAATGATGCTCGCGCGTCGCGCGGAATTTCACCTCGGGCCAGCGCTCTTCCATCAGGCTCAGGTTGACGCGGGTCGGCGCCAGGTAGGTGAGGTGGCCGCCACCGTCCACGGCCAGGTTCTCGTAGGCCTTGTCCTTGAACTCCTTGAGCTTCTTCTCGTCGCCGCATTCGATCCAGCGCGCCGACCAGACGTTGATCGCCTCGTAGGCGCACTCGACCTTGTATTCCTCTTTCAGGCGGCTGGCGACCACGTCGAACTGCAGCACGCCGACCGCACCGAGGATGATGTCGTTGTTGCGCTCGGGGAAGAACACCTGGGTCGCGCCTTCCTCGGCCAGCTCCTGCAGGCCCTGGCGCAGTTGCTTGGACTTCAGCGGGTCTTTCAGGCGCACGCGGCGGAACAGTTCCGGAGCGAAGTGCGGGATGCCGGTGAAACCCAGGGCCTCACCTTCGGTGAAGGTATCGCCGATCTGGATGGTGCCGTGGTTGTGCAGGCCGATGATGTCGCCGGCGTAGGCTTCTTCCAGTTGCTCGCGCTCGCTGGAGAAGAAGGTCAGGGCGTCGGCGATGCGCACGTCCTTGCCCAGGCGCGCATGGCGCATCTTCATGCCTTTCTCGTACTTGCCCGAGCAGATGCGCATGAAGGCGATACGGTCGCGGTGCTTCGGGTCCATGTTCGCCTGGATCTTGAACACGAAGCCGCTGAACTTCTCTTCCACTGGCTCCACCGTGCGCTCGTTGGCCACGCGGGCCAGCGGCATCGGTGCCCAGTCGACGACCGCGTCGAGCACATGGTCGACGCCGAAGTTGCCCAGCGCGGTGCCGAAGAACACCGGGGTCAACTGGCCGGCGAGGAACTCGTCGCGGTTGAATTCGTGGCAGGCGCCCTGGACCAGTTCGAGCTGCTCGATGAAACGCTCGTACTCGTCGCCCAGGTGGGCGCGGGCTTCGTCGGAGTCGAGTTTTTCGATGATCTTCACCTCGGTGCGCTCGTGGCCGTGACCCGGGGTGTAGACGATGATGTAGTCGTCGGCCAGGTGGTACACGCCCTTGAAGTCGCGGTAGCAACCGATCGGCCAGGTGACTGGCGCGGCCTTGATCTTCAGTACCGACTCGATCTCGTCGAGCAGTTCGATGGGGTCGCGGATGTCGCGGTCGAGCTTGTTGATGAAACTGACGATGGGCGTGTCGCGCAGGCGGCAGACGTCCATCAGGGCGATGGTGCGTGGCTCGACGCCCTTGCCGCCGTCGAGCACCATCAGCGCCGAGTCCACCGCGGTCAGGGTGCGGTAGGTGTCTTCGGAGAAGTCTTCGTGGCCGGGGGTGTCGAGCAGGTTGATCATGTGCTCGCGGTAGGGGAACTGCATCACCGAGGTGGTGATGGAGATACCGCGTTGCTTCTCCATCTCCATCCAGTCGGAGGTGGCATGGCGGTCGGACTTGCGCGACTTCACCGTACCGGCGACGGCAATCGCCTTGCCCATCAGCAGCAACTTCTCGGTAATGGTGGTCTTACCGGCGTCGGGGTGGGAAATGATGGCGAACGTGCGGCGTTTGGCGACTTCGGCGGCCTGGACGGACATGACGTAACCTGGAATCGGAAAGCGAAAAATGGTCGCGGAGTATACAGCAAGCGCAACCGCATGCCGACCGGTCGGTGCCTGGCCGGTCAAGCCCAGGATCAGCACCGCGATCGCGCATCGGCTCGCGGCTGCTGAAAAACAGGCCCAGCGTCGCCGCGACTGGCGCAACGAGATTGATGGCCTGGGCGCTTTGCTGTCCAATCACATTCCCAACTACCGTAATCCGATGAGCCGCTACATCAGCCTGCTCGACAACAGGCGACGCTGGGCTGCCCGCCTGCGTGGCGGCTGGCTTCTGGAGACAGTCTTGAACCGTAACGACCTGCGCAAAGTCGACCTGCAATTGCTGATCGTCTTCGAAAGCCTGATGCACGAGCGCAACCTCACGCGCACGGCGGAAAAACTCTTTCTCGGCCAGCCGGCGATCAGCGCTTCGCTGAACCGACTGCGCGACTATTTCAATGATCCGCTGCTGGTGCGCAACGGCCGCGAGATGGAGCCCACGCCACGGGCCTTGCAAATCTTCCAGCGCCTGCCGGCCGCCCTCGATGGCGTGTCCCTGGCGATCAGCGAAGTCCAGGATTTCTCCCCGCAGCGCAGCGACACAGTGTTCCGCATCGGCATGTCCGACGACGTCGAATGCGGGTTGTTGCCGCAACTGCTCGCCGACCTGCGCAAGCAGGCGCCCAACTGCGTGCTGGTGGTGCGCAACGCCAACTTCCTGCTGCTGCCCGGCCTGCTCGCCACCGGCGAGGTGTCGATTGGCATCAGCTACACCACGCAACTGCCAGCCAACGCCAAGTGCCGCACCCTGCGCAACATCCGCGCGATGGTGCTGCGTGCCGAGGATGGTTCGTCGCCGCTGACCCTCGACCAGTACTGCCAGCGGCCCCACGCCCTGGTGTCGATGTCCGGCGACCTGTGCGGCAATATCGACCAGGACCTGCAGCGCCTCGGCCGCTCGCGCAAGATCGCCCTGGCCGTGCCGCATTTCAATGGCCTCGGCGCGCTGCTGCGCAATTCCGACATGATCGCCACCGTGCCCGACTACGCCGGCGAGGCGTTGGTCCAGGGCGGCGGCTTGCGCCTGGAAGAGCCGCCGTTCGAGATGATCCCATCGAAGCTGACCATGGTCTGGCGCGCCGCCCAGGACCAGGACCCCGGCGAGCGCTGGCTGCGGCAGCAGATCATCCGCTTCATGGCGGAGGATTGATTCCAGCTCCGGGCTTGGCTGCCGTCGCGAGCCAGCATCGTTGTTACCGCTGGGTCGCGAAATAACTCAGCAGGTCGGCGATCTTCTGTTCGTCGCTGATGCCCCAGAAGCGCATCTTGGTATCGGGCACCACTTCGCTCGGGTCGGCGATGTAGCCTGGCAGCGTCGTTTCGTCCCAGACGATGCCGGCGTTGCGCATGGCAGGGGAGTAGTTGTACTCGGTCGAGCCTGCCTGGCGGCCGATCAGGCCATTGAGTTGCGGGCCGAAACCGGCGCGGGCACCGGAGCCGATGGTGTGGCAGTTGGAGCACCAGCGCTGGAACAGCGCTTCGCCACGGGCGGGGTCGCCGTCTTCGGCCCAGGCCAGACCCTGCACGGCGAATAGCAGGGCCAGCAATGCACTTCTCTTCATGTACTTCACTCCAGCACGCGGGCGCCAGTCTGCCTGGTTCGGGATCGGGTTCCATTGATCCATGGCAGGCTGGCGCCGTGTCGCTGTGCCTCAGCCAGCCAGCACGCTGTCGACCAGCGCCTTGGCTTGTTCCTGGATGCGCGCCAGGTGCGCGTCGCCCTCGAAGCTTTCGGCGTAGATCTTGTACACGTCCTCGGTGCCGGACGGGCGCGCGGCGAACCAGCCGCTGTCGGTGACCACCTTGAGCCCGCCGATGGCCGCGCCGTTGCCCGGTGCCTCGGTGAGGATCGCGGTGATCGGCTGGCCGGCCAGCTCGCTGGCGGTGACCTGGGAGGCCGACAGCTTGCCCAGTCGCGCTTTCTGCTCGCGATTGGCCGGGGCGTCGATGCGCTGATAGACCGGCGCGCCGAAGCGTTCGGTCAGGGCCTGGTAGCGTTCGCCGGGGTCCTTGCCGGTCACGGCGGTGATCTCGGCGGCGAGCAGGCCGAGGATGATGCCGTCCTTGTCGGTCGACCAGGCGCTGCCATCCTTGCGCAGGAACGAGGCGCCCGCCGACTCTTCGCCACCGAAGCCGAGGCGGCCTTCGATCAGGCCGTCGACGAACCACTTGAAGCCCACCGGTACTTCCACCACCTGGCGGCCGATGCCTGCGGCGACGCGGTCGATCATCGACGACGACACCAGGGTCTTGCCGATGGCGGCCTGGGCCGACCACTGCGGGCGATGGGTGAACAGGTACTCGATGGCCACCGCCAGGTAGTGGTTGGGGTTGAGCAGGCCGCTGGAGCGGGCGACGATGCCGTGGCGGTCATGGTCGGTGTCGCAGGCGAAGGTCACGTCGAAACGGTCCTTGCTCTCGATCAGACCGGCCATGGCGTAGGGCGAGCTGCAGTCCATGCGGATCTTGCCGTCCCAGTCGACACGCATGAAACGGAAGCTCGGGTCGATGCGGGTCGACAGCACTTCCAGCGGCAGGCCGAAGCGCTCGGCGATGCGCGGCCAGTAGTGCACACCGGCGCCGCCCAGCGGATCGACGGCAAACTTCAGGCCCGAATCACGAATGGCATCGAGATTCAGCACCTGCTCCAGGCCGCCGACGTAATGCTCGATGAAGTCGAAGCGCTGGGTGGTCGCGGTCTTCAGGGCGCTGGCGTAATCCACCCGTCGCACGCCTTTGAGGCCGGCGACCAGCAGTTCGTTGGCGCGTTCCTGGATCCACTTGGTGGCGCTGGTGTCGGCCGGGCCGCCGTTGACCGCGTTGTACTTGAAGCCGCCGTCGGCAGGCGGGTTGTGCGACGGGGTGATGACGATGCCGTCGGCCAGGTTGCCGCTGCGTCCGCGATTGTGATCGAGGATGGCGTTGGAGATCGCCGGGGTCGGCGTGTAGCCCGGCTCACCGGCGGTGGCGCCGCAACCGGCGTCGATGCGCGTCTCGATGCCGTTGCCGGCGAGTACTTCCAGGGCCGAGACGAAGGCCGGTTCTGACAGCGCGTGGGTGTCCATGCCGATGAAGAGCGGGCCGTCTACGCCCTGGGCCTTACGGTAATCGCAGATGGCCTGGGTCACGGCGAGGATGTGCCATTCGTTGAAGCTGTTCTTCAGCGACGAGCCGCGATGGCCCGAGGTGCCGAAGGAAACCTGTTGCGCCGGATCGCTCGGCTCGGGGCGTTCGCTGTAGTAGCGCGATACCAGGCGCGGCAGGTTGGTCAGGCTGTGCTCGGCGGGGAGGCGTCCCGCGTTGGGAGCGATGCTCATCAAGTGTTCCTTCGACGAATGGGTGAGTGTGCAACGGACCACGGCGGCGCCCCGATGATGCAGCGAATTGCCGGACGGTATTGCAGCGCCCGATTGTAGTGGCTCGCACCGGCTTGCCGGAAGCGCTTGATAAGCGCTGCTTATCTAGGCATCCGATCAAACGATTGGAACCTCATGACGGGCTTGTTCAACCATCTTCTCGCGCGGCTACTGGCTGCGACCGAATGACGCGGAGCTGCCGAATCCCATCCCGCGTCGCCTTCCAGAACAAGGAGAAGAGAATGGCCAAAATAGTGTGTGTGCTCTATGACGATCCGGTCACCGGCTACCCGCAAAGCTATGCGCGCGACGACCTGCCTGTCCTGGAGCGCTACCCGGACGGGCAGACGCTGCCCACGCCCAAGGCGATCGACTTCCAGCCAGGTACGTTGCTGGGCAGCGTCAGCGGCGAGCTGGGCCTGCGCAAATACCTGGAAGCCAACGGCCATGAGCTGATCGTGACCTCCAGCAAGGACGGTGCGGACAGCGAATTGGATCGTCACCTGCACGACGCCGAGATCGTCATTTCCCAGCCGTTCTGGCCGGCCTACATGACCGCCGAGCGCATCGCCAAGTCGCCCAAGCTGAAGATGATCGTCACCGCCGGCATCGGCTCCGACCACACCGACCTGCAGGCCGCCATGGATCGCGGCATCACCGTCGCCGAGGTGACCTACTGCAACAGCAACAGCGTGGCCGAACACGTGCTGATGATGATCCTCGGCCTGGTGCGCAACTACATCCCGTCCTACAACTGGGTGCTCAAGGGCGGCTGGAATATCGCCGACTGCGTGGCCCGCTCCTACGACCTGGAAGGCATGAACGTCGGCACCGTGGCTGCCGGCCGCATCGGCCTGCGCGTGTTGCGCCTGCTCAAGCCGTTCGACGTCAAGCTGCACTACATGGACCGTCACCGCCTGCCCGAATCCGTGGAGAAAGAACTCAACCTCACGCACCACACCAGCCTGGAAAGCCTGACCAGGGTCTGCGACGTGGTGACCCTGAACTGCCCGCTGCACCCGGAAACCGAGCACATGATCAACGCCGACACGCTGAAGAACTTCAAGCGCGGCGCCTACCTGATCAACACCGCGCGCGGCAAGCTGTGCGACCGCGACGCCATCGCCGCGGCCCTGGAAAACGGCCAGTTGGCGGGCTATGCCGGCGATGTGTGGTTCCCGCAACCGGCGCCGGCCGATCACCCATGGCGCAAGATGCCGCATCACGGCATGACGCCGCACATCTCCGGCACCAGCTTGTCGGCGCAGACCCGCTACGCCGCCGGCACCCGCGAGATTCTCGAGTGCTATTTCGAGAACCGGCCGATCCGCAACGAATACCTGATCGTCCAGGGCGGCAAGCTGGCCGGCGTCGGTGCGCACTCCTACAGTGCCGGCAACGCGACCAAGGGCTCGGAAGAAGCGGCACGCTTCAAGAAGGGCTGAGTCGTGGCGCTCTCGACGTCAGCCGTCGGTAGCGCCGCACGCGGCCGGGCGATCAACATCCTGCTGGCAGGGCTGGGCGTGTTCGTGGGGCTGGGCGCCGTGGGTGCCCTGGCCCACTTCACGGGCAATGCCTGGGTCATGGGATCGTTCGGTGCGTCGTGCGTCTTGCTGTTCGGCTTTCCCGACGGGCCGTTCTCGCGTCCCCGCAACCTGATCGGCGGGCATCTGATTTCCTCCACCGTCGGCCTGGCGTGCCTGCATCTGCTGGGTGGCGATTGGTATTTCATGGCACTGGCCGGTGCGCTCGCGGCGATGCTGATGATCGCCAGCGACACCGTGCATCCGCCAGCCGGCAGCAACCCGGTGATCATCTTCCTGGCGCAGCCAGGCTGGGATTTCCTGCTGTTGCCGACCCTGGCGGGCGCGTTGGTCCTGCTGGTGGTCAGTTGGGGCTATCGCAAAGCCAGGCGTTGAAAGCACCTGTCACGGTCAGGACGCGACCGTGACAGGCATTCGCTTGGCGATTTCCGGCAAGAAACTATCCGCCCAGGCCTGCAGGTCGAGGCTGTCGAAGCTGCGCAAGGCGGCTTCGAGCAGGGGGCCCTGCACGGATTGGTCGCGCACGATCAGGCCGATGTCCCGTTGCAGGCCGGGAGACAGTGGACGGACGCATAACTGCCCGACGATATCCGCCTGACACAAGATGCTGTGCGGCAGGATGCTGTAGAAGCCTGCGTGGCGAATGTGCGCGCAGAGGGCTGTCAGCGAGTCGGTCTCTACCTGTGGACGGATAGTCAGGGCCTTGGTCGCGAACACGTCGTCGATGCCCCGGCGGCATTGCAGGTTGGTGGTCAGCATGCACAAGGGCAGGGCGCTGACCTGCTCCCAGGACACGGGTTCGGTCGAGTCGAACATCGTTTCACTGGCGGCGACCAGCACGTAGTGTTCGCGCAGCACCGTACTGGCGCTGTAGTTGGCCAGGCGCTGGTCGTCCATGTAGCTCAGGCCCAGGTCCAGTTCGAACTCGTTGATCTTGCGCAGGATCTCTTCGGCGGACAGCGTATGGATCTCATGGCGCATGCGCGGATAGCGGCCCAGGCAGCATTGGGTGAGCATCGGCACCAGTGGCAGCGCGGCCGGGATCACCCCCATGCGCAGCACGCCGACCGGGTCGTTCTCGTCGGCGCGGGCGTCCTGGCGCAGTCCTTCGCAATCGGCCAGCACGCGACGGGCCCAGGCCAGCACGCGCTCGCCGTCCTTGGTGAAGCCTTCGAAGCGTCGTCCACGCTGCACGATGACGATGCCCAATTCCTCCTCGATGCTGCGGATCGCCCCGGAAAGCGCCGGTTGGGAGACATGGCAGGCCGCGGCGGCACGGCCGAAGTGTTTTTCCTGGGCCAGGGCGACGAGGTAATTCAGTTGTCGGATGAACATGGCAGTGAACTCCAGGTTCGAGGCTTGGTGGCCGACACATCACGGCTGCCGCGCTCGGGCGACGCTGTTGTTGTTCTAGCGTGCCTGGAAGGTTGGCTCGGGCACAGGGGGCAGTATCGCTATATTCATATGCATATAGCGAGAGGTATCGAGTGGCTCTCGAGAGGATGGGGGATTTGCCTGGCGGCCCCGGGGAGCACAAATGAATGCTCCATCCAGGCCCGCCAACGGCGCTCAGGCCATCAGCCTGCGAGGTGTTCGTAGAGAATGGTGACGCCGACCAGCATCAGCACGATGCCGCCGATGATCTCGGCACGTTTGCCAACCATGGTGCCGAGTACGCGGCCGAGCATCACGCCGATGGTGACCATGGTCATGGTCGCCAGGCCGATGGCCAGGGCCGCGACGAAGATGTTTACGTCGACGAAGGCTAGGCCCACGCCGACTGCCAGGGCGTCGATGCTGGTGGCGAAGGCGGTGACGGCGAGCACCAGGAAGGAGTGCTGGTTGGGTTTTTCCTCTTCTTCGTCATCGTGCTTCACGCCGTTGTAGATCATGTGCAGGCCCAGGATGATCAACAGGGTGAAGGCGATCCAGTGGTCCCAGTTCTGCACGAAGCGGGACGCGACGTTACCGATACCCCAGCCGATCACTGGGGTTATGGCTTCGATCACGCCAAATATCAGGCCTGTTCGCAGCGCCTCGGTCAGCTTGGGTTTATGCAGGCTCGAACCTTTGCCGATGGCTGCCGCGAAGGCGTCCGTCGACATGGCCATGGCCAGGAAAAGAAGGGAAATCAGGCTCACGGGTTACTACCAGCCGGGCTATGAGTACAGCGACATACCCACGCGCCCGACTTTAGGCATGGATAGGTCGCTGGTCTCACCAACCGCGAGCGGTGTCCGTACCATGGCAACAAGCCAAGAATGTTGATACGAACGCTGCGCAAAGCATGCCGCAGCAGGTTACTCCCCAACGAAGGCGGGCATCATATCAAGGTGCTGTTGAAAAAGCATGACAAGGCTTACGACTTTTGGCCGTGCCGTGCGCCTCCTGCTTGACCATGCGCGCAGTCGAAGGCAGTGCGCACAGGCCATGAAATGAATGTGTGTTGCCCTGCCCTCGTCGCCTAGAATTCGCCGCCAAGCGGGTATTCGACCGCCACCCGGATCTGCTCGCCATCGAGTTCCGCCTGGGCGGTATTCGCCCGATGCAGGTTGTGCTGCACCGACAGGGCCAGGTTCTTGGCGACGCCGCTCTGCATCACGTAACGCGCCAGCAGGTCGCGCTCCCAATGCCTGCCGCCTTTGCCATAGCCCAGGTAGGCGTAGCCGCCGCTTGGATCGACATGCGTGCCATCGATGCCGCTGCCCCGTATGTATGCCGCCCTCAGGGTCAGGCCCGGTATGCCGAAGCGGGCCATGGCCAGGTCGTAGCGCACTTGCCAGGACTGTTCGTTGGGTGCGTTGAAGTCGGACATCTGCACCGAGTTGCCGATGAAGATCGCGCCACGGGTTACGTAGTCGAACGGTGTATCGCCGTCGACATGCTGGTAGATCAGGCTCAAGGCGTGCGGGCCATTGGCGTAGCGGCCCATCAGGCTCCAGGTGGTGTTGTCGATCTTGCCGGAGTAAGCCTTGCCGGTATTGGTGGTGCGATACAGGTTCAGGTCGAAGGACAGGTTCTGTGCGTCGTCCAGCGCTTGGCTGAAGGCGAGGTTCAGGTAGTGCTGGCGCCAGCTGGCCTCGTAGACCGAGGTGTAGAGACTGGCACTGAGGTTTTCGATGCCGCCGTACACCGCGCCAGCCAGGTCGAAATGCTTGCCTTGGCGGCCGTTAGAGTACGTCACCACGAAGCCGCGATCATGGCTGGAGGCGTTGCGGTCGGTGCTCTCGGTGAAGTGTCCGGCGACCAGCTTGAGCTCGTCGATCTCGTTGCTGGTGAGAAAAAAGCCGGTGGCGGTTTCTGGCAACAGGCGGCTGTCGGACGAACTGAACAGCGGCGTTTTCACCCGCTGTTCGCCGTAGCTGAGTACGGTCGAGGAGACGCGCAGCTTCAGCGCGGCGCCCGCGCGTGCATAGTCGTCTTTCGGCTCGCCCGCGTTGTCGAGGCTGAGCAGCCGTGCCTTGCCGGTGCGGCCGCCACCGCTGTCCAGCTTGAGACCGTAGTAGGCGTGGGCATCCACACCGACACCGACAGTGCCCTGGGTGAATCCCGATTGAAAGGTGCCCATCAGGCCGTAGGCCCATTCCTCGGCGTAGCCATTGTGCTCGCTGGCCGCTTTGTAGGTGTTGCGTGCCGAGCCGTTGCGCCCGCCGTTACGGTATTCGCGGTTGTCGTAGACGCTACGGTTGAGCAGGTTCCATGTGCCGTCTTCGAGGAATCCGTTGGCCTGCTCCTGGGCCGAACGGGCGACGGCCTCGGTGCACAGGGTCATGAGTGCTGGCAGTAAGGCCAGCCGGCCGAGCGTGTACATGGCGATTTCCCTGCTGCGCGATACGGTCGATGATCTGTTTGAAGCGGTCCTCGGCCCAACTGCTCGGGCTTGTGGCAACGGCGGGCGTGCCGGCCTGGACCAGCATGACCATCGCCAGGCTCCCGGGAGGTTCTCCCCGTGACATCGCTGGAGCAGGCTCGGCGCCTACCGTTGTGGTGTAACGCTCATGGCCGGGCGTTATCGGATGTGCTTGATTCATATGTTATACGGTAACTACTATTTCCAGTGCTTTGAAATGGCTCATCCAGCCTGATCGTTCACCTTTCGTATTGCGAACCCCTCGATGTCTCAAACCCCTTCATCCCCGGGCGCGGTCCGCCTGCTGTCCATCGACGCCCTGCGCGGCCTGGTTATCCTGTTCATGTTGTTGGATCACGTGCGCGAAACCTTCTTTCTGCATCGTCAGGTCAGCGATCCCATGGACGTGGCCGGCACAGAGCCCGCGCTGTTCGTCAGCCGTACCCTGGCGCATCTGTGCGCGCCGGTGTTCGTGTTGCTAACCGGCCTGTCGGCCTACCTGTTCGGCGAGAAGTACCAGGGCAAGGGCGACGTCAGTGCCTTTCTGTTCAAGCGCGGCCTGTTTCTGGTGGCGCTGGAGTTCACCCTGGTCAGCTTTGCCTGGACCTTCCAGTTCCCGCCAACCGTCATCTACATGCAGGTGATCTGGGCCATCGGCCTGAGCATGCTGGCGCTGTCGCTGCTGGTCTGGTTGCCGCGCGGGGCGCTGCTGGTGCTGAGCGTGGCGATCATCGCCGGGCATAACCTGCTCGACGGCGTGCATTTCGGCCCCGAGTCGCCGTTGCATGTGGCGTGGATGGCGTTGCACGAGCGCGGCTGGATCGAAGTAACCGAAAGCTTGCGTCTGCGCCTGTCGTACCCGGTGCTGCCATGGATCGGGGTGATCGGCCTGGGCTATGTCATCGGCCCGTGGTTCGGTCGGGGTGCCGATGCGCTGGTACGCCAGCGACGCCTGCTGGCCTGCGGAATAGCTGGCCTGTTCGGTTTCTCTGTGCTGCGCCTGATCAATACCTACGGCGAGCAGCCCTGGCAGGTCGCCGATACGACGGTGCAGACGTTGATGAGCCTCTTCAACATCACCAAGTATCCCCCGTCACTGCTGTTCCTGACCCTGACCCTGAGCATCGGCCTGTTGCTGCTGCGTGGCTTCGAGCGTGTCGGCGAGCGTCGCTGGATCACCGTGCTGGCGGTGTTCGGTTCGGCGCCGATGTTCTTCTACCTGTTGCACCTGTATGTGTTGAGGGTGCTGTACCTGATCGCCGTGGCGGCGTTCGGCCTCGATCAGGGCACCTACTTCGGTTTCGACTCCGTCGCCGCCGTGTGGCTGGCGGCATTGTTGCTGGCCGTGGCGCATTACCCGCCGGTGCGCTGGTTTTCCGCGTTGAAGGCACGGCGCCGGGATATTGCCTGGTTGAAGTACCTGTGAGTCCCGACGCCTGATGCAGTCGCATGCCAGCCGTTGCCTATCAGGACCTGATGGCACCGCTGCTGCGTGGCTCTACCAGGAAGAGCGCTGCGTAGGCCGGATCAGGCGAACACGAAGTACTTGCGCACCGTCTCGACCACTTCCCAGGTGCCTTTCATGCCGGGCTCGACCACGAAGATGTCGCCGGCCTTCAGGTGGATTGGCTCCAGGCCGTCCGGGGTGATGATGCAGTAGCCTTCCTGGAAGTGGCAGTACTCCCACTTCACGTACTCGACGCGCCATTTGCCGGGCGTGCAGATCCAGGTACCCATGATCTTGCTGCCGTCATCGGAGGTGTAGGCATTGAGGTTGACGGTGTGCGGCTCGCCCTCGATGCGTTCCCATTTGCAGGCGTCGACGACCGGAAGGGGTTGGGTATCGCGCAGTACGGTGATCGGTTTGTTGGCCATGGGGCTGCTCCTGAAGTGACACGCAAAAATGGCGTTCACCATAGGTCGGCGGTGCGCTGCGCGGATGTCTGGGGTCGACATCGGTCTATCTATTCGCGCTATGTGCCGGGGCGCAGCGCGCTGTACCCTGTGGCACTTTCGTCCGTCAGGTCCGAACATGCCCGCCGCCACGCCGTCTCCCATGAATGCCTACCAGCACGCGCTGGCCTCGGGTTTTGCCGTCGATGCGGCGCAACTGCGGGCGGTCGAGATCCTGGAGCGCTGCCATCAGGCGCTGCACGCCGGAGTCGAGACCCCGGGCGTCTACTTGTGGGGCCCGGTCGGGCGCGGCAAGACCTGGTTGATGGACTGCTTCCAGCGCAGCCTGCAAGTGCCTTCGCGGCGCCAGCATTTCCATCACTTCATGCGCTGGGTACACCAGCGCCAGTTCCAGCTCAGCGGTACGGCCGACCCGTTGCGCGCCCTGGCCCGCGAACTGGCGAGCGAGGTGCGGGTGCTGTGCTTCGACGAGCTGTTCGTCAGCGATATCGGCGATGCCATGCTGCTCGGGCGCCTGCTGCTGGTGATGTTCGAGGAAGGCGTGGTGCTGGTGGCGACCTCCAACCAGCCGCCCGAACAATTGTATGGCGACGGTTTCAACCGCGAGCGTTTCCTGCCGGCCATCGAAGCCATCGGCCGGCATATGCAGGTGGTCTCGGTGAATGGCGAGCAGGATCATCGCCTGCATCCGGGCGCCTTGCAGCAGCGTTACTGGCAGGCCCGGGCCGATCGGCCCAGCGCGTTGGCCAGCGTGTTCGAGCAACTGGCCGACGGGCAGGGCGTGTCCCGGGAACCCATCGAACTCGGCCATCGCCAGGTGCCGGTGGTACGGCGCAGCGACAACGTGCTGTGGTGTCGTTACGCCGACCTCTGCCAGTTGCCGTTGGCCGCGCTGGACTTCATCGCCTTGTGCGACCGTTTCGCCCACGTGCTGCTCAGCGAAGTGCCGCGACTGGGTGGCCGGCAGCGCGAGGCGAAGATCGCCCGTGGCACCGAGGATGGTGTCGAGCGGGTGGTCGCCGGTGATCGCGAGCTGCCGGCGCTGGCCAAGAGCGACGACAGCGTGCGGCGTTTCATCGCCCTGGTCGACGAGTGCTACGACCGGCGCATACCGCTGTATCTTGAGGCCGAGGTGCCCATGGAGGCGCTGTACGCAGAGGGTTACCTGGCGTTTCCGTTCCGCCGCACGTTGAGCCGGCTGCGCGAGATGCAACAAGCACGATACGGCCAACCGATCTGACTGTTCGGTCTACAATGGCGCCTTTCCTTCAGACGAGGCGTCAACGTGCAATCAGCCATCTCGGTTGAGAACCTCACCAAAACTTACGCGTCGGGCCATCCCGCGCTGAAGAGCATCAACCTTGAGATTCGTCACGGTGAAATCTTCGCGCTGCTCGGCCCCAACGGCGCGGGCAAGACCACCCTGATCAGCATCATCTGCGGCATCGTCAACCCGGGTAATGGCAAGGTGCTGGTCGCCGGCAAGGAGATCCGCGCCGACTACCGCGCGGCGCGCTCGCAGATCGGCCTGGTGCCCCAGGAACTGGTCAGCGACGTGTTCGAAACCGTCTGGGCCACGGTCAAGTTCAGTCGTGGCCTGTTCGGCAAGAAGCCCGACTCGGCTTACCTCGAACGGCTGCTGCGCGACCTGTCGCTGTGGGACAAGCGCGACGCCAAGATCTACGAACTGTCGGGCGGCATGAAGCGCCGGGTGATGATCGCCAAGGCGCTGTCCCACGAGCCGTCGATCCTGTTCCTCGACGAGCCCACCGCGGGCGTCGACGTCGAGTTGCGCCGCGACATGTGGGAAATGGTGCGGCGCCTGCGCGAACGTGGCGTGACCATCATCCTCACCACCCACTACATCGAGGAGGCCGAGGAAATGGCCGACCGCATCGGCGTGATCCGCAAGGGCGAGATCATTCTGGTCGAGGACAAGGACGTGCTGATGCGCAAGCTCGGCAAGAAGCAGCTCAGCGTACAGCTCAAGCAACCGCTGGGCGCGATTCCCGAGGCCCTGGCGGGTTATCCCCTGGAACTGGCCGATGGCGGCCATGCCCTGGTGCTGACCTTCGACTCGCAGCACGAGCACACCGGCATCGCCGAGCTGCTGCGCGATCTCGACCGCAACGGCATCGATTTCAAGGACCTGCAATCCAGCGAAAGCTCGCTGGAGGATATTTTCGTCAACCTGGTGAGGGCGTCGGCATGAACCTCTATGCGATTCGCGCCATCTACCTGTTCGAACTGCACCGCACCTGGCGCACCCTGTTGCAGAGCATCGCCACCCCGGTGATTTCCACGTCGCTGTACTTCGTGGTGTTCGGCTCGGCCATCGGTTCGAGCATGACCGAGGTCCAGGGCGTGAGCTATGGCGCGTTCATCGTGCCGGGCCTGATCATGCTGGCGCTGTTGACCGAGAGCATTTCCAACGCGTCGTTCGGCATCTACATGCCCAAGTATTCGGGGAGCATCTACGAGTTGCTCTCGGCGCCGGTGTCGTTCTTCGAAATCCTCGTCGGCTACGTTGGCGCGGCGGCGACCAAGTCCATCGTGCTGGGCCTGATCATCCTCTTCACCGCGCGGCTGTTCGTCGATTTCGAGATCGCCCATCCGGCGGTGATGCTGTTGTTCCTGGTATTGACGGCGGTGACCTTCAGCCTGTTCGGTTTCATCATCGGCATCTGGGCGACCGGTTGGGAAAAACTGCAGGTGGTGCCGGCGCTGATCATCACGCCGCTGACCTTCCTCGGCGGCAGCTTCTACTCGATCAGCATGCTGCCGCCGCTGTGGCAGAAGCTCACCCTGTTCAACCCGGTGGTGTACCTGATCAGCGGTTTTCGCTGGAGCTTCTACGGTGTGGCGGACGTCAGCGTGTGGGTCAGCATCGGCATGACCCTGGGCTTCCTGCTGCTGTGCATCGCCGTGGTCGCGTGGATCTTCAAGAGCGGATACAGGTTACGCAGCTAGCGGGAAGCCGACAGAATCCGGCCTGTCGGCTCCCGGCCGGTTCAGTTGTTGGCACTCTGGAACAGATCACGCCCTTCATTCAGGCTCTGGTCGACCAGCCAGCGGCCATGGGCCAGGGAGGCGCGCTGGGCCTTGTCCAGGTCTTCGAGGAAGGCGTGTTTCACTGGCAGGGCGATGCGTTTGGTGGTGCGCCCGTCTGGTGTGGTGATATGCACACCGCCGGCCCAGGGCGTGGGAATGCCAGGGTGTTCGATGACATCGGCGGTAACGGTGTAGTCGCGATGGACACATTGCTTGAGGGACATGGGATCTACCTCGCTGCGAGTGCCGTCACGGACGCGATGCCCGCGTGCGGCGTGGGTCGGTTGGCCTGTCAGCTATAGCACGCTCATGCCAGGACGGCGCGAGGGCCGATGAAAGGCCCTGCTATTAACGACGGTGAGCGGGCCAGGGAGTTCCCGGATAGCTTCCGCTCCTGGCCGATGGCGATCCGGCGTGCACCAGGCCTTGCGTGGCCACGGCAGCTTATCTACGTACGGCATGACGTTCATCCCGTTACAAACTGCAGACGGAACCATGTGGAAATCGCGGCCCTCTGTTATAGGCTTTTCGCCGCCCCATGCAGACACCATGTTTTTAGGGATGCCCATGCATAGACGTAACCTCCTCAAAGCCTCCATGGCGCTGGCTGCCATGACCGGGCTGCCGGCCAGCCTGATGGCCGTGCAAAGCTTCGCTGCCACTGCCGACGGCGAGGCCGAACCCTTCGATTTCAAGCAACTGCAGGCCCGCGCCAAGCGCATGGCTGGCAGTGCGTACAAGAGCACCGCCGAGGTGCTGCCC
The DNA here is from genome assembly GCF_965644255.1 of Pseudomonas sp. LRF_L74. Classification (NCBI taxonomy): domain Bacteria; kingdom Pseudomonadati; phylum Pseudomonadota; class Gammaproteobacteria; order Pseudomonadales; family Pseudomonadaceae; genus Pseudomonas; species Pseudomonas sp. LRF_L74. Next base: position 468,574 of record NZ_CBFFRH010000006.1, read on the forward strand.
GAGACCCTGGCGAAGATGAGCCCGCAGCAATTCAACGCCATCCAGTACGACCCGCGGCATTCGCTGTGGAACGAGCTGGGTGGGCAGTTGGACGTGCAGTTCTTCCACGTTGGCATGGGCTTTCGCCAACCCGTGCGCATGCACGCGGTCGATCCCCGGACCCGCGTGGCCCGCGAGGTGCATTTCCGTCCCGATCTGTTCGAGTACGGCAAGAGCGGGGTGGACGTTTCGCAACTCCAGGGCGACCTGGGCTTCGCCGGGCTCAAGGTGTTCAAGCAGCCGAACATCGACAAGTACGACGTGGTTTCCTTCCTCGGCGCCAGCTACTTCCGTGCCGTGGATAACACCGGCCAGTACGGCCTTTCCGCCCGTGGCCTGGCCATCGATACGTTCAGCGACAAGCCGGAGGAATTCCCCGACTTCATCGAGTTCTGGTTCGAGACACCGGCCAGGGACGCCACCCATTTCGTGGTCTATGCCTTGCTCGATTCGCCGAGCGCGACCGGTGCCTATCGCTTCGACATCGACTGCCAGGAAACCCAGGTGGTGATGACTGTCGATGCCCACATCAACGCGCGCAAGGCGATCAAACAACTTGGGGTCACGCCGATGACCAGCATGTTCGCCTGCGGTGGCCACGAGCGGAAAAAATGCGATTTCATTGCCACGGCGATCCATGACAGCGACCGCCTGTCCATGTGGCGCGGCAATGGCGAGTGGGTCTGCCGTCCGTTGAACAATCCGGAAAAGCTGCAGTTCAACGCCTTCGCCGACAACAGCCCGAAAGGCTTCGGCCTGGTGCAGTCGGACCATGATTTCAAGTCCTTCCAGGACACCGTGGTCTGGTACAGCCGCCGGCCCAGCCTGTGGGTCGAGCCGACCACCCAGTGGGGCGAGGGCAGCATCGATCTACTGGAGATTCCCACCACCGGGGAGACCATGGACAACATCGTCTGCTTCTGGAGCCCCAAGCAGGCGATCGAGCCCGGCACAGCGCTGAACTTCGGCTACAAGCTGTACTGGGCCGCGCTGCCGCCGGTCAGGCCGACCCTGGCGCAAGTGCAGGCTACCCGGTCCGGCATGGGCGGCTTCACCTTGGGTTGGGCTCCGGGCGAGCATTGGCCGAAAGAGTGGGCGCGGCGCTTCGCCATCGACTTCACTGGCGGCCCGTTGCAGACGATGGACTGGAGGGAGGCCATCGAAGTGGTGGTGGACGCCTCCCACGGCCAGGTCAAGGACTACAACATCCTCGCCCTGCATCCCGAACTTATCGGCTTCCGCGCCCAGTTCGACTGGGTGCCGACCAGCGACAGCGTCGAGCCGGTGAACATCCGCGCCTACCTGCGTCGTGCCGACAACAAGGAGGCGCTCAGCGAAACCTGGCTGTACCAGTATGTCCCGCCTGCTCCCGAGGAGCGCCGCTACCCGGATTGGCCGAGCGACAGGAAATAACCGTATTGGTCGTTCCCATGCTCTGCGTGGGAGCGATCAATGCGATCAGAGGCGGGTAATCACGACTTCTTCGCTCAGGCGCGATTTCGGCAGGGTGGCGTTGAAGTCCTTGTCGCTGCGATAACCCAGGCTGACCAGCACCAGGCTGGTGAAGCCCTTGCCGCGCAGGCCCAGTTCCTCATCCAGCTTGCGGAAGTCGAAACCCTCCATCGGCGTGGCGTCGATACCTTGCTCGGCAGCGGCCAGCAATAGCGTGCCAAGGGCCAGGTAGGTCTGCTTTTCCATCCAGTGCTGCAGGTCTTTCTGCTCATAGCGGTGCAGGCTCACATAGCTGCGGCGGGTGTTGTCCTGGGTGGCCCTGGCGCCATCGTTGGCGAAGCGGCCATCGGCGCTCTCTTGCTCCAGCACGGCATTCAGGTGGTCTTCGGTCATATCGGTGCGAGTGCACAGCACGACGACATGAGAGGCGTTGAGCACCTTGGGCTCGTTGTAGGCGAAATTGGCGTCGGTGCCCTTGGCGATGCGTGCCTTGCCTTCATCGGTGGACGCCACCACGAAATGCCAGGGCTGCGAGTTCACCGAGGATGGGCTGTGGCGCAGCAGGTCGAGCAGGTCATCGATGGTTTCCTGCGGGATCTTGCGGTTCGCGTCATAGGCCTTGGTGGTGTAGCGGGTTTTCGCTGCGCTGGAGAGGCTCATGTTCAGTCCTGTGATCGGTTCGTTCGGGTCGATTAGGTTACCGCAAGCGAGCGCCGCACAAGACAGGTGAATTAAAAAGTGCCCGGCAACCAGAGCGGGGGACTCGTATGGCGGCTGCCGGACCAGGGTGGAGAGAACGGAGTCAGCCGTTCATTGATTTCGTCTGGCAGGCCGGGGCTGGAGTTCCAGTTGTTTCGTGGGCGGTAATACGAGGGAGGGAGCGCGGCGATGGAAGGAAGGAGATTTATCGCGCCTCGCCGCGGGGCGCATGGGGAGGGCTTAACCGAGGCAGCCGCCCATCACTTTGTAGTTGAGGGTATGAACCTGGCCTTGGCTGTCCTCATAAACCATGGTGGCCTGTTCGAGCTTGCAGCTATCGGGGATCTGGCTGGTGGAAATCACATGCTTGATATCCAGATTCATGCCGTACTCATAGGTAACCGCCGGCTCGCTGCTTGCATCGGCCGTCTGGGTATCGGCTGCCGCTGCGCTGCCAGCGATCAGCATCAGGGCCAGGGCAAAGGGTTTATTGATCATGGTGGCGTCCTCTTTTGGCTTGGTACGGTGCCATTTTATTCCTTTGATATTGGCAACAAAGATACCTTTCATGGATTAACCTTTACCTATTGCGTAGCAATAGGAGGCATCCATGGATTTGATCAACGGCATGCGCGTGTTCGTCCGCGTGGTGGAAAGTGGCAGCTTTACCGCGGCGGCCAATTCCCTCGACCTGTCCAATGCCCAGGTTTCGCGGCTGGTGGCCGACCTGGAGGCGCATCTGCAAGCCCGCTTGCTGCAACGCACCACCAGGCGACTGATGCTGACCGAGTCCGGCGAGCGCTTTCTGCTGCGCTGTCGGCAGATTCTCGGGGAAGTGGAAGAGGCGACGGTCGAGGCGCGCGGCGCTCACCTCAAACCCAGCGGTCGCCTGCGTATTCATTGCATGAACGGCCTGGGCATCCTGATCACGCCGCTGATCGCGCGGTATAACCAGCTTTACCCGGAGGTCGCCTTCGACCTGACCCTGTCCCAGCACAACCCCGACCCGCTGGAGGAAGGGCATGACGTGGTGATCTCCGTCACCCAGGCATTGCCGGACTCACAGATGGTCGCCTTGCCGCTGGGGCGGTTCTACAGCGTGCCATGCGCCTCGCCGGCTTATCTGGCCGCGCATGGCATACCGAGCGAACCCCGCCAGTTGGAGGGTCACTGTTGCCTGCATCTGCAGGACTTCGTCCATGGCGGCTGGTCGTTCAGCGATGAGCGTGGGGAATACGTAGTGATGCCGGGCCAGACCTTTCGCTGCAACGTCGCCGAGTCGGTGGCCAAGGCGTCGCAGGCTGGAATGGGCATCAGCCTGCTGCCGTTCTATACCGTGACCCAGTTCCTTCGCGAAGGTCACCTCAAGCGCTTGCTACCGAGCTACCGGCTGCGCGAGCGGGAAATCCATGCGGTCTACCCGTCGCGTCGCTTCCTCGACGCCAAGGTGCGGACCTGGGTCGACTTCCTCAAGGTGGAGTTGCCGCTGATGTTCGCCGAGCACGAGGCGGTGGTCGACGACCCGCGGCACTGGGCGATCAGAAGCTGAGTTTCACGCCTGCGTAGAGCGTACGGCCAGGCGCGGGCTCGTAGTAGAAGCCGTTGCTGTCGTTGATGCGCAGGTTGTCGTAGTAATCGCGGTTGAACAGGTTGTCCAGGCCTACGTAGGGTTCGAAGGTCTGCCCCTGCCAACTGAAGCGAGCACCGAGACGCGCATTGACCAGCGCATAACCTGCCACCCGTGCCTGGTTGGCGTTGTCGGCGTATTGATGACCGAAGGCTTGCACGTTGACGCGGGTGTACCAGGCCTCGGCGTCATAGGCCAGTTCGCTGAACAGCGTCTGGCGGGGAATGCCGGCGATGCGGTTGCCGTCATAGTTTCCGGCCGTGGTGGTGAAGTCGGTGAAGCGATAGCGGTTGTAGCTGTAGGCCGCGGACCAGCGCCAGCGCTCGCTCGACTGCCAGTCCAGGCTGGCTTCGAGGCCGTCGCGGCTGGATTTGCCGGCGTTGGTGTAGTAGGTCGAGCTGCCGATGGTGTAGGGCACCAGCTCATCTTCCAGGCGCATGCTGTACAGGGCGATCTCGTAGTGGACATTCGGCCACTCCCCCTTCAGGCCAATCTCCCGGTTGACCGCGTCGGCCGAGCCAAGTGAGGTGTTGAAGCCGCCACTCGTGGGATTGGCCAGTTCGTTGGTGGTCGGGGTTTCGAACGAGGTCGCATAGCGCCCGTAGATCACATGATGGTCGTCGAGCTGGTAGCTCAAGCCCCAGCTGTAGTTCCAGTCGCTCAGGGTTTGCTTGTCGGAGTTGTCGCCGTCCGACAGGTAATGGTCTTCCACTTTGAGTAGAACGCTGTCGCGGCGTACGCCCAGCGTCATCAGCCAGCGATCGGCCAGGGTTATCTCATCTTCGAGGAAAATGCCCCGGCTTTCGGCGCGTTCCCGTTGCTCCAGAGTCAACGCGCCGGTCTCACCGCTGAGGTTGGTATGACGATCACGGTCATCGCGCTGCGATTCGAGATCCACTCCGCCGGTGATCTTCTGCGGCAGGCCGAACCAGTTCGCATGGTGGGTGTATTGCGCGCCTACGCCTGCAAACAGACGGTCGTAGCTGGTCATGCCACGGTTGCTGATCGGCAGTCGGTTACCAAAGTTGCGCTGGCCCACGTAGCTGCGCACCTGATAGGTATCGGGTCCACCGGTGTAGCCTTCCCAGAGTACTGCCAGGCGCTGCTGGCGGATTCGCTCGTCGGAGTCGTACTGGAGCACGGCCGGGCGGACATTGCTGCGGCTGGCTTTCACCTGCGCCAGACTGAGTGCGCCCGGATCTTCAGAGCGGTTATCCAGGGCGTTGAGGTTGATACCCAGCCGCCCCGCCTCCGTCTGCCAGCGCACCTTGCCGGTCAGGCTGTTGGCCTCGGCTCGGCCGTGATCGCGAAAACCGTCCAGTTGCGTGGAGTTGAAGGCCAGCAGGCCGCCCAGGTTGCCGACCGTTCCGCTGGTCTCGGCCCGGGTACGGCGGTAACCCAACTCGCCGGCGCTGATGTCCACCGCGCTATAAGGCTCGACGCCAGGCTCGCGTGTCTGGATTGCCAGCACACCACCGGCGGCGTTGCCATAGATGGTCGACGCCGGGCCGCGAATCACTTCGATGCGTTCGACCAGACCGCTGTCCACACCGTCCATTTCCGTCTGCCCATCGGGCATGGTCAATGGCACGCCATCCACCAGCACGCGCACGCCGCGTACACCAAAGCTGGAGCGCGAACCGAAGCCTCGAATCGACAGGCGCATGCCCTGGGCCGCGTTGTAACGGCTCTGCACCACCGTGCCGGGGACCGGTGCGAGCAAGGTGTCCAACGTCAGCGATTGCTCGCCTGGCTTTTCCGAAGCGTCCACGGCGCTGATCGAGATAGGCGATTGCAGCCAGTTGGTCGTGGTGCGTGGCGACGTGATGATCAGCGAATCCAGCTCAGTGGCGGTTTCCGCCATGGCATGGGGTGTGATGGCGGCAGTCAGCAGGGCAAGGGCGAAAGGCGTTCTTTTCATAAGGTTCCGATCCGATGGCATCGAGGCAGGCGCGAGTCCGACGCGGGGCCTCATAATGACGGAAAAACGCACCATGACAATCCTCATTGCGGAGGAGGTCGACGCTTGCGGGCGATTGCCGTACACTGCTCGTCCAACCTCGCGAGAGCGTTGCTCGGGGCCGATTAGGATTCGACGCCGGTAACAAAACTTGAGGGGCATGCCGAGTAGGTGACAGTTCTCGTAAATCAGCTGCCACAACTTTATAGTTGCCAACGACGACAACTACGCTCTAGCCGCCTAAGTGCCGCTAGCTGACCCTAGGGGATGCCTGTAAACCCGACGATTAGGTCAGTCAGATAGAACAGGATCGCCGCCAAGCTCGCTGCAGGTGTAACGGCTAAAACTCATGCAGCTCGCTCCAAGCACCCTGCCACTCGGGCGGCGCGGAGTTAACTCAATAGAGATGGCTAAGCATGTAGAACCGATAGCGGCGAACTGGCGGACGGGGGTTCAAATCCCCCCGGCTCCACCACTACAACATCTAAAGACGTCCACGGACGTCTTTTTTTGTGCCTGAAACCCAGTAAATACGGGGCTTTCAGCGCCATCAAGGCTTTTTGACATCCACCGAGTTCCGACCGTTCGGGTATTCCAAGTGGTATTCCAAGCCCTCTGAGGCTAATCTTTGGAATACCAAAAAGCGCCTGAGGTAGATCTCATGCCTGCTCCAGCCCTCCGCCTCTCAGACCGACAACTCAAGGCAGTCAAACCGGCGTCTAAGGATTACGTCCTTACCGACGGTGACGGTTTGCAGCTCCGCGTACGCAGCAACGGCTCGCTGCTGTGGAACTTCAACTACCGCGAACCGGTGACCAAAAAACGAATAAACATGGGCTTCGGGACCTACCCCGAACTGTCACTGGCGAACGCACGAAAGATGGCCGTCGAAGCTCGCGAGCTGCTCGCACGGGGCATCGATCCCAAGGTGCAGCGCAGCACGCTGAATGAAGCAAAACGAGCCGAGAACGAACATACCTTCGAGAACGTCGCCCTCGCCTGGTTCGAACTGAAGAAAGACTCGGTTACTCCGGCCTACGCCGAGGACATCTGGCGCTCGCTCGCACTGCACGTGCTGCCGAGCATGAAGAGCACACCGCTGATAAAGATCACCGCGCCCATGGTGATCGAACTGCTTCGTCCGCTCGAAGCCAAAGGCAGCCTTGAAACGGTTAAGCGGGTCACCCAGCGGCTCAACGAAATCATGACCTATGGCGTTAACACCGGGCTGATCTTCTCCAACCCGCTCAGCGGTATCCGAGCGGTATTCAAGAAACCGAAAAAAGAGAATATGGCCGCGCTACCGCCTGAAGAGTTGCCAGAACTCATGATGGAAATCGCCAACGCCAGCATCAAGCGCATCACCCGCTGTCTGATCGAATGGCAGCTGCACACCATGACTCGCCCCGCAGAAGCAGCGACCACCCGCTGGGCCGATATCGACTTCGAAAAGCGCCTGTGGACCATCCCGGCTGAGCGCATGAAGAAACGTCGCCCGCACACCATCCCACTGACAGATCAGGCACTCGCACTGCTAGAAACGGTGAGACCGCTCAGCGGCAAGAGGGAGCATGTATTTCCTGCCGACAGAAATCCGCGCACTCACGCCAACAGCCAGACCGCCAACATGGCGCTCAAGCGCATGGGGTTTCAAGACCGCCTGGTCAGCCATGGCTTGCGCTCCATGGCCAGTACCATTCTCAATGAGAACGGCTGGGACCCTGAGCTGATCGAGGTCGCACTGGCCCACGTCGACAAGGATGAGGTACGCAGCGCCTACAACAGGGCTGCCTACATCGAACGTCGGCGACCAATGATGGCTTGGTGGAGCGAGTACATTCAGCAGGCGGCCACTGGAAACCTGTCCGCCTCGGCGATCAATGTCAGCAGGGATCGGCAAACCTCTCAGGCCTGAGCAGTAGTTTGCCGAGAGGAATAGGATCGAAAGCAGCTTTTAGTAGCTGCTTTCGTACTGCTCAGACAATCAAGCTTCGTCGTGGATGCCTCATTCGTAGCCCAGCTCCTGTGCCTGAGCCGTAATCTCATCCAGGGCGGAGTGACTCTCGGCTTCTCGTTGTGATTTGTATGCCACTACATCTGCAAATTTGACCCGGCGATGACGCCCCGTCTTCGTATGCGGGATCACTCCCTCATCCAACAGTTTCACCAAGTGAGGTCGAGAGACGTTGAGCAGGTCAGCCCCTTGCTGAGTGGTCAATTCAGCGTGGATAGGAACAACCTTGACGGAATTGCCCAGTGCAAACTCGTTGAGAATTTCTCCAAGCAAGCGGAGTGCAGATGTTGGCAGCTCAACGGTTTGACGATGCTGATCAGCGCTCACCAGCTCAATGCGCTGGGTTTCCAGCTTGGAAGACAGAAAGACGGCCAGCTGTCGACTTGACTCTGCAGCCGCAGCAATTTCGCGATCATCTGGGAGAACGATGCGAGTGAGGTCGGCGGTCATGGCTTTCTCCAAGGTTCTGATGCAGCTGTGTGCTGGCTCTATCTGGCCAACATATATTCGAAATAAACGAAACGCCACTCGAAGCACAAGCAGCTCCAGAAATTAATCAGCGACAGATATTGGTCACGTCACCGCATCGCACTCAACGCTACTCCCCTGCCAAAGCTGCTAGTCCGCTAGATCCCCTGCCGTTCGTGGCTCGCAGACCATTAGCGCGCTTTTATAGCTGCTAGACCACTGCGCCTGTCAGGCCTTTACGTCTCAGCCCACCAAAGCGGGGAGGCTCCGCATCCCCACTTTGGCGGGCTCACATTTGAAAAGCCGACGAACAGCCATTCGTCCAGGCAGAACCACTAATGGCCAGGCAATTACAGCTCGGTTTGGTCGACGCTCTGCAGGGCAGCGAACCACCTTGACCCGCGCCGATCATGCGCGTTAGAACGAACCCGCAAAGTGCTGTCGTCGACAGCAAGCCCAGGCAGTCAGAACCTTTGAGGCTGCGCCACGTTGTGGTGGTTCACTCCCCAAGCACGATCAGCATCCGGCGGTGCGTGCGATCACTACCCATGTGATGGATGCCCTTCTACCTCGATTGCCACTGCGGCAATACCTCCTACTTCGCTGCTCTGCAGCAACCTATCCGCTTGGCACTTTTCCAGGGCCAACCTTCGTCCGTCTCTTTTCCCAGGAAAGAGACGGACGCTCACCATCCTGCTGCAACCCAGGCCACATGGGGCTCTGCCGCAACTCACCTCGTGACAATCAGCATGACAAATCGATTGGACACGCATCGCTTTAACGCTCGCGACAGTGCAGCAGCCCGCTCAGGCTGCACCTGACTGACGGTCAGGCACGCCCTGCTCGCCGCATTAGAGCAAGTCACCCGCCCATGGTCTCGCGGCACCGGTCTAGTCAGCCGTTGCAGCCTCTACCCGCCCGTCTGCGTGCAGACGCCAGGAGGCAGATCAATGGGATGCCCACGCTCCCGGTCGTAAGGAGCCGCTTGTCCAGCGTGATCGGACACCCTCACAGGCCGCAGGGGCCTTTATCCCTGATAACACTCAGCATGCGTGGCGGGAATGTGAGGGCAAGCGAACAGGAGACAGACATCGATGATGACCAGAGAAATGCTGCAAGATCCGGCACCGCTGTTCGGACGTCGCCCGTCAGTACGCTACCCGGTCCATGCCCTGGGTCATATCCTCGGCCCGGCCGCCGAGCGCATGGCAGAGGTCATCTGTGTTCCGCCAGCTCTGGCTGCACAGTCTCTGCTGGCGACCAGTGCCCTGGCGGCGCAACCGCATTTCAATGTTCACCTCGATGGCCGCGTGTACCCGTTGTCACTGTTCCTGCTCACCATGGGCGACAGTGGCACCCGAAAAAGCTCCAGTGATCAGCAGGCCACTGCACCTGCAGAGGCGTGGGAAGAGAAACAGTGGAAGCAGCTCACCGCCGATACCAGGAAGACCAGGGTTGGCAGCCACGCCCAACGCATGACTGCAGCAGGTGTCATGACGCAAGCAAAACAGCCACGCCTGATTACCAGCGAGCCGACCATCGAGGCTCTGATCAAGGGACTGTGCCAGGACTTCCCCAGCATGGGGCTGTTCAACAGTGAAGGCGGCCAGTTTCTGGGCAGCACCACCATGCAGAGAGATAACCGCCTGAAGGCCGTCACCACCTTTTCGAAACTCTGGGATGGCGACTACATTGATCGCGCCCGCTCGATGGCCGGTGAAAGTACACGCGCCTACCATCGACGACTCAGCATGCACCTGATGCTGCAGCCGTATCTGGGTGAAGAGTTGATGAAGGACAAGAAGCTCTTGGACCAAGGCTTTCTGGCGCGCTTCCTGATCACCTATCCGGAAAACCTGATGGGCAATCGTTTCTACAACGATACCAACCTGACTCAGGACGCCGATCTTCTGCGTTACCAGCAACGCATCACCACCCTGCTTGAACGCACCTGGCAGCTAGACATCGATGGGGCGCTGATGCCCGCGCCCATGCATCTGACCGACGAAGCCAAATACCTCTGGTGCGGCGTGAACGACGTGATCGAGTACGAGCTCAACTACGGCCGAGAGCTCTACGAGGCCCGGGCATTCGCCGCGAAGGCGCCGCAGAATACGCTGCGCATCGCCGGCGTCCTGGCCTGCATTGAAGAGTGCGAACAGATAGAGGCTGAGCACATCATCCGCGCGTCAGCCCTGGTCGCGTACTACATGCTCGAAGTACTGGACCTGCTCAAGGGCGACCATCACACCAAGATACGCAGGGATGCACATGAGCTCCTCGAATGGCTCATCGCTCATCGGCCCGAGCCCTTTCCGGCCTACCGCATCGCTCAAATCGGCCCGACCTGCTGCCGAACCAGCACTGACTACGCACGCAAGGTGCTCATCGAGCTGCAGATCCATCAGTGGGTATTTCTGAACGAGAAAAATCGCTACGAGTTCTGCGGCGAGCGCTATGTCACGCGCCCGTCGCCAGCTTGCGAACCGATAAAACCGCGCATTTTCTAGCAACCCTAGCAAGTCACCAACCGAGCTGAAGCTCAGCATTTGTGGGGACTCTAGCGGACTAGCAGGTTTTCCCCTCGAAGCGGACACCAGGAGCGCAGATGGCACTGATCGGCAAGCGCAACGGACGCAACTTCGGCTACGGCAGACAGATGAGCTATGCCGGTCCACAAGCCCTGAAAGACCTGTTCGGCCAAGGGCATCACGGTAGCGTCAAAGCGCACTCGGATCGTTGGAAAGCCTTTGCCGATTGGTGCCGCTCCGAGCAAGGCCCAGGCATCAACGATGCCCGGCAGATCAACAGACAAACCCTGCTCGAATATGCCCAGCACCTTAAGCAGAAAGTCAGCCAGGGCGACCTGGCCATCGCCACCGCGCATAACCGACTATCCAGCGTAAACCGCACCTTGGAAGCGATACGCGGTGATCGACAGGTCAGGCTCTCCAGCCCGAGCCAGGCACTGGGTATGCAGCGTTCGACGGTAAGAACCGAACCGCCCACAGGCCAGGATCGTGAGCAACTGCGACCACTGCTCCAAGCACTGGCTGATCAGCAGCAACAGCGCGTCAGCGCCATTCTACTGCTCGCACGCGAAACCGGCATGCGCCTACGCGAAGCCATCCTTGCCGACCTGCCACGCTTGTTTCGCGAAGCTGATCGACACGGCGCGATCAATATTCAGGATGGCACCAAGGGCGGTCGATCAGGCGCCTACGCGCCACGCTGGATCACCATGACGGGCCAAGTTCGAGCAGCACTAAATGCTGCACGCCAAGCCTCCCCCACGGGCAGCCGCAACTTGCTGAGCCGCGATGAGGACTACAAAACCTTCCTGCAGCATACCGTAAAACCGGACCGAGAAACCCTGCACGCCCATGGGCTGAAAGGCTTTCACGAACTGCGCGCCGCCTATGCCTGCGAACGTTACGAGCAGATCACCGGTTACTCGGCGCCCGTCAACGGTGGTGATGGATACCAGCAAAACCGCGAACTCGACCGAGCTGCCCGCCAGCAGATCAGCCTGGAGTTAGGCCACAACCGCATCGACGTGGTATCGGCTTATATCGGGGGCAGACGATGAGCAAGCCGTTCGACATGGAGCTGTTTCTACAAGGTGTACTGACCGGCTCACATGCCACACGGCAGCGACATATCAGGCAGGCGAAAACGATGCAGGCAGCGATTCAGAAACGGTTTGGACGAGACAACCCTTGGCGCTGGCAGCTCAAGCACTACAGATGGTTCGAGCAGCAATATCTTAAAGATCGCAGCGCCTCGACGCGGTATTACTATCAACTTACGGTACGCATCATACAAAGCAGATCAGACAAGCCTGCACGGAGAACATAGCAATAGTTCGGCTTCCAACACACTCAATGATCGTAGACCTTCAGTAAACATTTTTTGCGTCACCAATAATCACGAAAAGTGCGGGCTACCAAACCGGTGAGGATATTAGTCAGTCCCGGCGAACGAAGTGAGCGACTTTAGCGGATCGTTAGAGATTCACCCTTGCTCTACGCTGCATGTCTTTATGCCAGCCAGAAATTATCACGCATTCACCGTAAGCGATTATTCCATAAAGTATAAGATGTGCGACTTTCTCTATTTTAAAGCTTTCAGGCTCAGCGATTAGCCAGATCAAGGGGAAGGTAAGAAGTACGCCAGCTGCAACTCTTATGATACTTAGCGCTCCAGAACCTGCTTCATGGAGAACTGCCGTAATGATTCTCCATGTTTCTCTGGCCGAATCAGTTGGCTTCCAGATTAGCCAATTCAGACTACCAACAAGAAGAAAAGCCACAAACAACGATATTAAATAATACGTGAGAAAGTTATTGTTAGCTATCAAAGCTTTTGTCATTACTTCGAGGTTTTTAGCTCCGCCTAGCAAGTAGCTTGCTATCAGAGGTGTTCCTCCGAGTAGGAAAACTACAAAAGCTTCGGTTGTCAGGCGACTCTTCATAGGCAGGACTCTCTAACGCTTGGTTAAGGGGCGGGCTTTAGCCCTTCCCAGTGAGCGTGGTGATCGATTTGAACCAGTTGCTACATGACTACACGCGACCATAAAGAACATCATTGTGCGCTTCCCAATAGGCGCTCAAATCGAACGTTGTTTTGATTATCAAATCAATAATTTTGTCCAATGACTCTTTTGAGAACTGCATGTATTCTTGATGCATGCCGGATTTTGACATCTTCAACCTGACATAAGTATAACCTTCCTCGTCTGTGGTTTCCCAGTTTGCATGAACCACTAGGTTTCTGAGCCTGCCAGATTCTTTTAGATTATTTATTAGCTCGTCATAACCTTCAATTAACCTTGGTTGGCACGTATGAAAGTCGTCGCCGAATCTTTTTAGAAGCTCTACTTTAGCTGCATAGTTCATTTTGTTAAGAACTATTAGGCCTGTTGAGTCCGTGCGATCCGTGAAGTTTTCGCATAGAACGGAATCTAGCGCTGCCTCCAAGGAATTAAAATACATGACAATCAAACCGATATAAGTTAATGCCTCGTCGATATATTCTTCGGCCTTTCCCTCGTCTTCGACTTCGTGATAGAGATGTTGGACGAATTCCTTGAGCTTCGTTTTCATGGTTTCCGCTGACTCAAATAGGCATGTAACGTTTGGTTAAGGGGCGGGCTTTAGCCCGCCCCAGTGAGCAAAGCGAACGGTTTGAACCATTTGTTATACCGCAACCTCAAAAGTCGGAAGGTATCGACTAAGAACCAAGAGGACTTCTTCCATTTTCCTGTTTTTCGACATCCGCATTATGAGATTTACGTACTCTCCTTTTTTTAATCCTAAAACTTCACCAGCAAATGTGAGCAAGGATTTTCTGTTGTAAAGCTGTAGCATTTTTAGATAGTCGTTGCTAGCTATTGCGCTATCAAATTCATGTGCCACGGTTGCGTAAATTTTATCTATATTAACACTGCTTGTTACGAGATTGTACGAGGTTTTTATTTTTTCCAGTCCGTTAGCTTTGTCGTTGTAGGATAAAAGCTTATGGCGAATTTCTCCGGATACGCGCTTGGATATCTGTACGTCTAGTTCTTTTTGTAGCGACTCAACAATTTTAAATGTTATTTCATTTTGCTTTTCTTCGTGGTCGTGCTCAAGTGCCTCGCACGCGATCTTAACCATTTCAGGGAGGATAAATAGATTTTCAACTTCTGCGACATCTAAAACAAAGACGTTATGGTTTTTTAAATTGTCTATCTCGGCGTTAACTCGCCGATCACGATCAATTATTCCATATATTTTCTTATCATTTACCAGGCCTGACTCTTTCAACCCTTTGACGATTTGAATGACGTTTTCACAGCTGCCTTTTGGAAGGACAAGATAGTCTTTATAGAACAGGCTGTATAGTTGGAAGTCAAAGCTGTTAGGAGTTCCCTCAACAAATATTACAGAGGTTCTAGCACCAAGAACTTCAAGCACCAAGTCCTCAGGAAGGTTTTCGAACTCTGGCAGAGTTGACCAATCCCAGTCTTTGCCGTCGTAAGATTTCACCCATATTTTCTCAGAGCTGGATTTTTGTGCGGCAAAATCCAGATCATGAGTTATGTATACAAAAATACAGTCGCTTCTTTCGTTTTCTAAAACCGACCAAAGCTTAGAGTGTATTGATTTGTGCAGATGGAGTTCTGGCTCATCAATTACTAAAATTGAGTTGGCTTCGCTTGTTAGGCATTGCCCTATTAAGTAAAAAACAACACGCTCGCCATCGCTCATGTCTGACGCGTTATACTGGTCAGCGCTATTGTCAGATATTTTTGTTTTAATTCTACCTGCTTCTATAATTAGCTTTCTGTGCGGCAGAACTGCCTCCCATATAGTTTTAATTTTATGCAGAATTGAATTGTTTTCTGCAGCACGTCCTTCCGAGTGATCTAGGGTTTTTTGAAATAGCTCCGTGAATAAATACACCATGAGTTTGTCATAGTCATTCAGGAGGTATGTGAAGGGTTTTTGTCCCCATCGGTGACTTTTTTTCCAATGATCTGGACTGACCTTGACTTGCTTGACGTCTGCGTAGCCATATTTCAGGTCACACTCTGCTTCTTCAATTGCTGATGTATGGCTAAAATCAGGCATTGATAAAGATTTCTGAGCTGAAATTCTGCGGACTATATCCTTTTGACTGCTTTCTAATTCCAGCCAGGCTCCTAATCTTGTTTTGCCTGAGCCGTTCGCTCCGGTGATCACTACAGAAGAACTTACAGATAGATCGATGGTTTCATTTGTATTCCCGCTTTTGGGTAGATTAATGGAATCAATCATTTGGACCTCTCTGTTTTTTTGATTTGCGTTATAACGTTTGGTTAAGGGGCGGGCTTTAGGGATGGTCTGAAATAGCCCGGCATTTCCCGCCAAGTTCAGCCTTCGCCGATTTTGAAAGCAGGCAGTCGATCA